>NZ_JBKJHC010000040.1:0-526 GCF_046613565.1 Flavobacterium sp. RHBU_3
AGCAGCTCCTGTAGCGCCTCCGTTACATAGTATGTTGGTTTGCGTAGTAGTGGCAGCAAGCGCTGTAGGCTGGGTTAATACCGCAGAAGCAGTTGCTGTACAACCGTTGGCATCGGTTACTGTTACGTTATAAGTACCAGCCGCAAGACCGGTTATGGTAGCTGTAGTAGCACCATTACTCCACAGGTAAGTATAGCCTGTAGTACCGCCTGTAGCAGTTACAGTAGCAGATCCGGTAGCACCTCCGTTACATAATATGTTGGTTTGAGAAGAAATTGAAGCCGATAAAGCAGTAGGCTGGGTTATGGTTACGGTTTTAACCAATGTACATCCGTTAGCATCGGTAATAGTACATGTCCATACTCCGGCTGTAAGACTCGATACAGATGCTGTACCGTCTCCTGTAGGGTTGCCCGGTGTCCAGTTATAAGTATATGCTGTAGTTCCACCTGTTACTGCTACTGTAGCAGCTCCTGTAGCACCTCCGTTACATAGTATGTTGGTTTGCGTTGTAGTAGCTGAAAGC
>NZ_JBKJHC010000041.1:0-523 GCF_046613565.1 Flavobacterium sp. RHBU_3
GATGTCAATCCTCTATGATAAAATTCGTTTGATCAGAATTGTTTGGATTTCGATGGTGTTCTAAGTATTCGTTAACCATTTCATCGGTAATGTTTCCAGTACTCCAGCAACCGAATCCGATCGCCCAAAAATGACGCCCCCAGTAACGCTTCTTAAGCTCAGGAAATTCTGTCTGAAGTTTTCTCGAAGACCTGCCTTTAAGCAGCTTTACCAAGCTACTTATATCTTGAGACGGACGATACTCTATATGCATATGGATATGGTCTTTAGAAACAACTCCTTTCAATATCTGAACATCTTCTGCTTCACAGATTTGTATCAGAAGAGTACGGCACCGAACCTTTATATCGCCATTCAAAACAGGGTAACGATATTTAGTAACCCAGACTATGTGGGCTGATAATCTCGAAATGCTATGACCATTTGCTCTTTGATAATCCATCAATAACAAAGATACATTTTTAGAAGCTGAAAGCGAAATGCACTAAAGTGCATAGTTTTAACTATTTTTGAGACCAATAAA
>NZ_JBKJHC010000042.1:0-489 GCF_046613565.1 Flavobacterium sp. RHBU_3
GCTTGCCGCTGTTGGCACTACGCCACCACACCAGTTAGTTGTAGTAGCCCAGGCAGTACTTGTAGCACCTGTCCAGGTGTAGCATGGAGCAGATACCGCAAGAGTATAGTCTACATAAGTACCATAGCTGTAGCTTCCACATGGTGAGCCGGCAGGAGAGCCGTTACCAGAGTTACCATAGATGTTCCATACCCTTATCCTGTAGTTACCTGTAGTTACCCAAGAAGGGATGGTTACAGAAAGCGTAAAGTTAGCAGTACTTGCATCTATATAGCTAGGTGTAGCTATTATTTCATCAGTATCATCAAAGTTACCGTCGCTGTTAAAGTCGGCCGCAATTCCTATACCGTCCCATCCTATAGAAGTAACGTTAAAGGTGTATGTGTTGCCAGATATTACGGCGATTTGCTGTGATGTACGGTTTGTAGCTGCTGTAGAACAAGCAGTAGAACCGGTAAGGCTGTCGTTAAACGAAACCGAAGGTACTGC
>NZ_JBKJHC010000043.1:0-487 GCF_046613565.1 Flavobacterium sp. RHBU_3
GTAACAACACCGGCCGAGTACAGCGCAGGTACAGACAACTACTACTTTGACGGTACCTTTACCGGTGAACCGCACAACGGTACTGTTACTTACCCGCTAAGCGCAGCAGGTAACAGGTTTACTGCAATAGGTAACCCGTATCCGTCTCCTATTAACCTGTCTGATTTCTTCGCTGCAAACAGCTCGGTTATCAATACATCATCAGGTATCTACCTGTGGAGGAAACGCAACAACAGTGCTAACTCATCTTACGCTACCCTAAGCCAGGCCGGATATGTGGCCAACCCGCAAGACGGTGGTGTTGTAGATATGACCTCTTACTTCAGTGGAGCCAACACGTACGCTACCTATACTATTGCTCCTGCACAGGGCTTCTTTGTAAAAACCGCCGATGCTGTATCTTCAGGATCTGTAACCTTTACAAACGCCATGCGCCGTGTATCTCCGGGCAGCTCACAAGCCTTCTTTAAGTCGGCACCAAGCACTG
>NZ_JBKJHC010000044.1:0-433 GCF_046613565.1 Flavobacterium sp. RHBU_3
AGTGCGATGTGTTCGGCCTTTGGCCCCGGTTCATCGCCTTTGACCTCGGTTCATCGGATCAATACCAAAAGTTGAGGACTGCGCAAAAATTTTAGATAATCTGAATAGGAAAAAAGTTCTGTCTTTTACTCCCCGAAGTTGCAATCTGAAGTTTTTGATTTTCGCATTAAATGATTCAGCTGAGGCATTTGTGCTTTTGTTATCAAAATAGTTTAGGATGGTTTGATAATGAGTTTCTATAGTTCTTGATATAGTATTGAATGACTTAAATCCTGCTAATCTTACTTCTTCATGCCATTTTGCAAGTTTGGTAAATGCAATTATCTTGTCTTTATTTTGATTATAGATTTTGGATAGCTTTTGGGATAGTTTGTAAGCTTTTTTAATATCCGGATATAGTCCAAACACAAGTTCTGCTCTTATCTTTTGTGTA
>NZ_JBKJHC010000045.1:0-403 GCF_046613565.1 Flavobacterium sp. RHBU_3
GGAAAAGTTTGAGTTTTATCATTATTTGGCACAGTTACGAAAGTTTGCTACTAAACAAAAATTATACATTATCTGAATAGATAAAGTCCAGTCTTTTACTCCCCGAAGTTGCAATCTGAAGCTTTTGATTTTTGCATTGAAAGATTCCGCTGAGGCATTTGTGCTTTTGTTATCAAAATAGTTTAGGATGGTTTGATAATGAGTTTCTATAGTTCTTGATATAGTATTGAATGACTTAAATCCTACTAATCTTACTTCTTCATGCCATTTTGCAAGTTTGGTAAATGCAATTATCTGGTCTTTATTTTGATTATAGATTTTGGATAGCTTTTGGGATAGTTTGTAAGCTTTTTTAATATCCGGATATAGTCCAAACACAAGTTCTGCTCTTATCTTTTGTGTG
>NZ_JBKJHC010000046.1:0-354 GCF_046613565.1 Flavobacterium sp. RHBU_3
GCAATGTTCTTAGAAATATTGATGAGTGATTTTTGAGGTTTAGAGCTCCTTATTATATTAAGGAGTAATTATCGAAAAAGTTCTGTTTAAAAAAAGATTAAAAAAGTCTTGGATTGAGAAGGAAAAAGGTTTTACCTTTGCCCTCCCGAAACGTAAGGATTGGGGTTCATTGACAGGAGTGATTGGTTTTTAAAACGGGGCTAAATTGATAAAAAAAATTCTTCAAAAAGGCTTGTGAGTTTAAAAAGAAGTTGTACTTTTGCAACCGCTTAGAAAACGAGACAACGTCTTAAAAGAAAAGCGGTAAAAAAACAAGAAGACACGTTCATAGACATATTGGATTGACAGCATAAG
>NZ_JBKJHC010000047.1:0-349 GCF_046613565.1 Flavobacterium sp. RHBU_3
AACCTGGAACCTGAAACTTTAAACCTTTAAACAAATTCTTATCTCTTCATCGCAAAGTGCGCTTTAAACTCAAGGCGGTGACCGTTGTAGGTGTACTCTACCGTAAACCAGTAGTCGTCACTCGGAAGGGCTGCACCGTTGTAGGTACCGTCCCAGCCTTCTCCGCTTGGTGAGATTTGTTTCAACAGCTTGCCGTAACGGTCAAAGATGAAGATGTTCGTATCTGAGTAGCCTTCTGTCATACCCTGTATGTTCCAAGTGTCGTTAAAGCCGTCACCGTTAGGGGTAAAGAACCTTGGGTAGTCAATCACACTTACATTTTCTATAATCAGCGTACCACACTCCACTG
>NZ_JBKJHC010000048.1:0-331 GCF_046613565.1 Flavobacterium sp. RHBU_3
CCCGTCGTTAGTAGTACCGGTTACATCGGCAGTAAGTGCATTTGGCATACGGATAAGGTACGCCTTAGCCGAAGTAAATGAATTAGCAGACGATACCGGCCAGTACGCATTTATATTATACCCCACCGTTGCGTCGTAGTCGTACTTGTACTCGTAGTAACGCACTGCATTTGTTGCAGGAGAGAAGTTGTACAGCGTTTGGTTGTCTACCGGAGACGACCATAGAGTGTAATCCAGCCTGAACAGCGGGTTGCTGGTCTTGTGGAAGGTTATTTTACCACTGTTAGCATTAGTTGTTGTTGCTGCTCCCTGTAGTAGTGCAGCGTTGTTT
>NZ_JBKJHC010000049.1:0-286 GCF_046613565.1 Flavobacterium sp. RHBU_3
TATGCTGTCAATCCAATATGTCTATGAACGTGTCTTCTTGTTTTTTTACCGCTTTTCTTTTAAGACGTTGTCTCGTTTTCTAAGCGGTTGCAAAAGTACAACTTCTTTTTAAACCCACAAGCTTTTTTGAAGAATTTTTTTTCACCGCTTTAGCCCTGTTTTAAAAATAAATCACCCTTGTCAATGAACCCCGATTCTTGCGTTTCGGGAGGGCAAAGGTAAAACCTTTTCCCTTTTCAATCCAAGACTTTTTTAATCTTTTTTTAAACAAAACTTTTTCGATAAT
>NZ_JBKJHC010000005.1:0-330589 GCF_046613565.1 Flavobacterium sp. RHBU_3
GCCTGTACTTACGGTTAGCGTAGCACCAGCACCAAGGGTTAGGTTGTGTGCATAAGCCACGCCCGAAGCAATAACAGGGTTATTAGCCGTAGCAGGTATGGTAATATCGCTTGCCGCTGTTGGCACTACGCCACCACACCAGTTAGTTGTAGTAGCCCAGGCAGTACTGGTAGCACCCGTCCAGGTATAGCATGGTGCCTGTACATTAAGTGTAAAATCTATAGTAGAGCCATAGCCAACATTGCCACAAGCAGGTGGGTTAGCGCTAGATCCCCATTGACCTCTTACCCTCATGCGATAGTTGCCGGTTGTAGTAGCAAGTGGTATGGTTATGCTTCCGGTTTTGGTAGCATTCGTGTTGTTTTGCGTAAATACTTTCTCAGTAGCATCGTCAAAAACAAGGTCATTGTTCCAGTCTATCCAAATGTTAACACCGTTTGTCCCGCCTACATAGGTAGTAGAGAAGTTAAAGCTACTGCCGGCATATTGCTGTATGGTTTGTGTGCTTAACTGGTACGATCCTGCCGGTTGAGATGATGCAGTATAACTTGCATTTTGTGTGCCCGCTGTAGTAGAGAACGCACTGATATAATCATCTGTATACGTAGTAGTAGGTACACAATAGCCTACAAACACACTGGTAGATGACCAGTCGCTGTAAGTGCCGCTTCCGCAATTAGTACGAACATATACATAATATGTAGTATCTATAGATAACGAAGAAACACTGAATGATGTGGCTGTAGTAGCTGTGCCATTAGTTACAGGAGTTCCTGCGGTTGTAGTAACCACATACTCGTATCCTACAGGTGTAATACCATTTGTAGGAGCAGTCCAGCTGGCGGTAAGCGTGGTGGCACTTACCGAAGCGGCAAGTCCGGTAGGGATATAACAGGTAGGGACAGGTATTACCGTAAATGTATAATCTTCCACTTCACCATAGTATCCTGCATCATATGAATCGTAAGTTACAGAGCACGCATTTGCAGGAGAACTGCTTCCATAATCAAGCATTATCCTCATGCGGTGGCTGCCCACTGTAGCGCCGGCCGGAACGGTAATTGTACCCGATGCGCTAGAATATATGTATGCAGCGCTTGTGTAAACTCTTTCGGTTGATGCAAATGTAAGGTCGTCGTTCCAGTCTACCCATATAGAGAAACCTGAACCGTAATATGAATCTACTGCGGCGCTGAAGTTTACAGTGCCACCCGGATACATAGATACTGCCTGTGAGGTATACGATGTATAACCCGTAGCCGAATATGAGGTATTGGTGTTGCTTATGTTTGCTGCACCCGCAGTCGTTGTAAAGCTGTTTATATAATCAGAATAAGTATCACTTGTAGGAACACAGTAACCTGTATAGAAGGTTGTTCCTGTCCATGAACTTGTAGGCATGTCTACTCCTCCGCAGACAGATCTTACCCATACATAATAGGTAGTGTTTGCGGTAAGTCCGGTTAAGCTTACTGATGTAGTTGCTACGTTTCCTGTTGGGGTGGTAGTATCAGTAGGAGCTGTGGCCGATGTACTGTAATAGTAATCATAACCTGAGCCAGGGTTAGATGTTGCAGCAGTCCATGATACGGTAGCAGCAGTGTATGATGCAATTGACGCAGTAACATCGGTAGGGGCAGTACAAGACGGTGCCAAATTTAAGCTGAAGTCGTCAAAGCTAAGATACCAAGGATCTGATGAGGCATTTACCCTTATAGCAAAGTAATATGTATCCGTTGTTGTAGGTGTAAAGTCTCTGTATACCTGTTGGTAGGTTGTAGAGGTGTTTACGCCCGATGTTGCAAACGAAGCTCCTAGTTGTGTGTTACCGGTGGCAGACTGCGCGGAGTTGTACATTATATCACCTGTCCAGCTTGCAGAGCCATCGCCGGCCCAGTAGAAGCTAAAGCGGTAGGTAGTGCCTGCAGTAAGGGCAAAGCCCGGGCTCCACACAAATTCGTTAGTTGCAGTCCATGCCTCTCTTAAGAAATTTGAACCCGAATATGCATCAGTATCATAAGAACTGCTGCTGTTAGTGGCTACCGTCCAGTCTGTGCCCGATTGTATAGACCAGCAGCTTGGCAGGGTAGTAGCACTGTCAAAATTCTCTGTCCAAGGTAACGATGTTATAGGAGGACATGGGGTAGTAAAGTTTGTGGTTCCGGCATTACTTGTAGTATAAGTGCTGTCGTAGTTAGCAGCATTCATTACTATAACTACACGTATATAATATGCTGTAGTTGCTGTAAGCCCTGTAATACTTGTTGTTGTGCCTGTGCCTTTGTACACTGCATATGCGGCGGCGTCTCCCTGGTAGGCTGTACCCGGTACGCTAAAGTCAGCACTTGCGGTATAAGCGTCAGGACCGTAGGTAGGCGTACCTGCTGTAATAGACGAACCTTGTTTTGCAAACACTAATACGGTGTGCCTTGCCGGGTCAAATGTAGCTGGTAGTGTCCAGCTTAATGATGCCGAAGACGTAGTTGAACCCGTAAGCGTTACTGCTGTTGCGGCAGCAGGGCGTGTAGCGTAGTTAAGCGTAGGTACAGTGCCATCGGTTTTAAAATCGATGTTTGTACCGCTGTTTGTATACGTATAGTTACTTATATAGTACATGGTACCTGCTGTTCCTGCGGTAAGCTGGCCTGTAGCGGTTGTAGCTCCTGAAATTTTCTTAGAAGCCGGCAGCGCAGCCAGTGTAGTATCGGCAGCATCTGTACCGTCTACCGGAGCGGCAGGGGTAGAGGTGTTTCCTTTTAATGAGTAACCGTCTGGCAGTACTGTTCCTGTAGCTGCTGTCCATGTAGTGGTTATGGCAGTTGTTGTGGCTGCGCTAACCGCAAAGTTTGTAGCGTAGTTTGTAGGCTCAGTTTTAAGGGTGCTAAAGTTTACAGCCGTACTCCAGTCTGAGGTGTTTCCGCTGCCACAGTTGCTGCGTAAGTATACTGAATACGTTTGGCCGGCCGAAAGTCCGGTTGCGGTATCAGTAACCGTTGGGGCAGTAGTGCTACCCGAAGCGGCAAGCCCTGTGCTGCCGCTTCCTGCAGCGCCAGATGAACGCACTTCATATTCGTATGTAGCCGGTGTGCCTTGTGTAGGTGCCGTCCACGAAATTGTAGCTGCGGTTAACTGCGGAGAAACAGTAATACCCGTAGGAGGGAAACACGTAGGGGTTAACTTTAATTGAAAATCGTCTACGCCTAAATACCATGGTGTGCTGTTTGACGATACTTTTACGGCAAAGTAGTAAGTGCCCGATGTAGTAGGTACAAAAGTCCTGGTTACAAGGGTATAGCTTGCAGATGAAGTGGTGCCCGATGAAATAAATGACGAGCCCAGGGTAGTAGCCCCAGTTGAAGACGAAGTAGTGTTGTATACTACATCTCCGGTCCATCCGGTATATCCGTCACCTGCAAAATAGAATGAGAAATCATATGAGGTTCCTGCCGTAAGCTGGAAGCCCGGAGTCCATAGGTACGATGCTGTTGTATTACTGTACGCAATGGTTTGGTAATACGTACCTGTCCTTGGGTTGTGATATGAATAACTGGCGGCGTTAGATGCGTACCACGCATAAGTACCGGTTTCGTTTTTCCAGCACGAAGCTACTACACCCGCACCTGTGGTGGTAAGCGATTCAAAACCGTCTGTCCAGGGGAATGAAGTAATCACATCACATAGTGTTGTAAAGCTGCCTGCTATAGACCAGTTTGATTTTATAGAAGTGTCGCATACTGAGCGTACCCATACATAATAAGTGGTGTTGCCCGAAAGGCTGCTTAAGCTTGTGCTTACTACACCCGCTGCTGTAGTACCCGAAACGGTAACGCCCGCTGCCGGAGTGGCAGATGAAGTGCTGTAGTAATATTCATATCCGTTTGCAGGAGCCGAAGGTGAAGCCGTCCAGCTTACTGTAGCAGAGTTGT
Source organism: Flavobacterium sp. RHBU_3 (assembly GCF_046613565.1). NCBI lineage: Bacteria > Pseudomonadati > Bacteroidota > Flavobacteriia > Flavobacteriales > Flavobacteriaceae > Flavobacterium > Flavobacterium sp. RHBU_3. The sequence continues at coordinate 3,927 of NZ_JBKJHC010000005.1, forward strand.
TTGTTACTGCTGATGAAACTACAGCTGTAGGTTCTGAACAGGTGGGAATTGTTTCTACAACAAAATTATCGATATGGAAATCAATATCAGGAGTTGTAGAGCTTGTTGTTCCTACAAAAGCAATTTTTATGGTACCGCTATACGGCAGTGTTATAATTTCTGTTGTTCCGGTGTTGCTGTAAGTTGCTGCTCCGGTATACGTTTTTATCGTATTGGCACTAGACCATGTAGTACCACCATCGGTAGAAACAATAACCCTTAAAATATGCGAGCCCAAAGTAGACTGTGCCGTAGTGGTGTTGTATGCTGTTACAGCATAGCTGTACGATAGCCTGTACAAGCCCGATGTGCTGCCCAGGTCTATAGGAGGAGAAATAAGCCAGTCTCCGGTGTATGTAGAGTACAGGTTTATTTTTGCCCCAATGTTACTGCCTGTGTTTGCAAAACCTGTAGAAGCGAGCCATTTTGATGTTCCATAAGTTAGTGTAGAGCTTGTGCTTACAGCTCCTTTAGCTTCGCTCCAGCATGACGGTGGGGTATCTGTGGCGCTGTATGTAGCAAAAGTTTCAGCTGCGGTAGGTGCAGCTAAAGCCGCACATGCCGTGGTAAAACTTCCGCCATTGGTACTGCCGGTACAGCTTCCGTTTGTGGCTACTACCTGGTAGTAGTACAGTGTGTTTGCTGCAAGCCCTGTAACTGCATAAGCAGAAGTTGCGTTAGCAAAACTTGCAACAAGGGTGCTGTAACCTGAATTAGAATATATGTTTACGGTATAGCTAATTGCGCCATAGCTGCCGCCTGCCGCAGAGGCTGTCCAGCTTACTGTGGCACCACTGCTTGTAATACTTGCTACTGATAGCGCTGTAGGTGCTGCCGCACAGGTAACTGCGCTGGTGTTTACACTTGCTGTGGCATATACCGGTCCGCCCGTACAGGTTCCGCTGTTATAGCTGTATACAAATACATAATATTGTGTGTTAGATGTAAGGCTGCTTAGCGTAAATGTAGTAGCCGTGCCCGCATAGCCCACGGTGCCTCCGCCCAGGGCTGTGCCTGTGGTATAGCTGGTGCCATTTACCGGTGCTGCACTAAGTGTAGCCGATGTGCTGTACACTACAATATAACCCGTAGGAGCTGTAGCTGGTGCTGTTATAGTACCCGGTATGGTGGTAGTGGTTACCGTACCTGCTGCAACACTTGCTGCCGCAGATGGAGCGGTACAAGGCGAAGCCATTATACCGTCAAATTCGTCGGCGCCTATATCCGGGGCTGTACCGCCTCCGTTAGAGTTTGTAGGACCCGGCCTGGTTTCGCCATCATAGTCGGTGCTAATACCGGTAGTACCCGCAGCGATACCGGCTGATTCCAGTACGCCGTTACCCGATGTGTTCAGGTGTAAATCTGTAGACGATATAAATGACGGAAGCACATTTTTACTTGCCCCGTCTTTAGATGTAGCCGTTTGCCAGTCGCTCAGGGTAGTCCTGTTTGCGGTATAATAGCCTATTTTACCGGTAGGTACATAATAGTTGTTATTGTTTACCGAAGCCGATGATATACTCGCAGTGTTATATACATATATACCCATAGCGTTAGTACTTGCTATGGTGTTTATAATAATGTTGTTTCGTAACGATGCTAATGTGGCACCTGTAGCACCCGATGCAAGGTATATGGTGTTTGATGCAGGGTTGCTGGTTGAACCGGTAGTGTTAGCCACCTGTAGTGCCACTGTGTTATGGTCTACATAATAGCCTGTAGCACTACTGTAAAACCAAATACCGTAGTTGACAAATGCGGTTGTGTTTGCGGTACTATAGTTTGATGCTACCATATCACGTATAATGTTGTTACGGATATAGCCTAAAGTATTGTTTGTACCCGCAGAAACATATATACCCGCACCTGCATATCCGCCGGTACTTGGCTGGCTTACATCGTGTATGTAGTTGTTTTCTATAACCACACCATAGTTTGATGCAGCAATTTGTATACCTGCCACATTGTTTGAATAACCCGTGGCTGTAACACCTGCACGGATGTCGTTACCTCTTATAATAGCACTGGTTTGCGCAGCGCTTGTAGAGGTGTTTGACAGATATATGGCATTTTGGCCAATACTTGTAGCATCAGCAAAAGTTCCGCTTACCGGCGTGCTAAAGGTATTGTTAAGTATCTGCAGGCCGGTAAGTGGGTACGTAGCACTGAACCCTGCACCATATATACCTTGCCAGCACCTGGTAATGTTGTTGTTTTGTATTACAGTGTTTGTACTGCTGTAGGCACCAAGGTTGGCACTTATATTAGCAGTACCATTTGTAAATACAATACCGTAGTTTGTGTTGGTATCAGTAGCTGAGCTTCTTGCACCAACAATAATACAGTTTTTAATGGTAATGTTGTCTGCACCGTCTGTTCCTGTTGTAGAATTTGAAGACAGCCTTATAACAGCAGGACCATTTGTGGCAGTAGATGTAGCACACTGTATGGTAAGGTCTTTAGAAGACGTGCCGTTTGCACTACCATCTATGGTTACATTATCTGCACCTACAAATTCCAGTATACCCCTGTTATTTGTGGGAGTTGCGGCAGAGTTGATTACTATGCCCGAACTTCCCGGTTTAATAAGGATGCTGGTGTAGGACGACGGGCTACCGCTTTTAAGCAGCTGTACCGCTGTCGCAGGTTCAGTAGTGTTGGCCGTAACCGTAATGGTAATTGCCCCGGTGTGTGTACCGGCGTTAATGGCTGTAAAGGCAGCATTAACGGTAGCATACGTTTGGGAGGTTGTACCACCGGTGGCGGTAACACTAACCTGTGCCACGGCGGGCAGCAGGCCAAAGAGTAGAAATGCTGCTAACAGCACAAACCGTACGTGGGTTGTAAGGCCAGATGTAAAATCTACAGCCTTAGAACCACACCTTTTTTTGGCAAAATTCTGGTCTTTTGCCAAGAGTGTGTAATTTTCTATCATCTATTTTTTCGTTAAGCAAACAAAAATAGATATTTAACAAATGCGTAACATTTTGTTATGCATTTTTACATTTTTATAACATTAGCGTCGTTGTAGTTGTGTTTTTTTCACTGTTAGTCGCTGTTCAGATGTTAATTTTGTCATAAATTTATATTAAATGGCAAAATTCTGTAACAGCTTTTGTGATTTTTAAAGATGTATGTGTGTGTTTTTCACTGAAATAACTTAATAAGTGCACAAATTTAACAAATAACCTGATCTGAAGCATTCAAATATTCTTTTTAAACCAGCTTGTTATTTACGAAACAAATATTGTGTTGTTTTGTGAATTTTTTATTTTCATCATAATCGAATTTTGATTAATCAGAAGGGTTGGTTTTTGTAGGCGTTGATGGTTTTTTGTAGGATTATTATATGGGGTGGGTAAATGCGTTTTCCTACTATATGCTTATATAAAAAATGCAGCCCTAAAGCTGCATTTTTGTTGTTATGGGTTTAGTACCTTAAACCGTGCTTTGAGCACCTCGGGTCCTCCGGTAGACATGTCTACGGCGTGCAGGTAGGCAATTTCGTCCTTACCTTCTTTCAGCCCTTCTATAACGTGGTCTACAAACCCCGATACCGGCGGGAAGTTGTTGTGTATGCCCACGCCGCCCAGATCAGTATTCAGTGCCGGCGGAATCAGCTCTATAACCTCTATGCCTTTTTTGTTCAGTATATAACGTGTACTCAGCGTATACGAATGGAAAAATGCCTTGGTAGCGCTATACACCGCTATAGGCGAAGCCGGTACAAAAGCCAGTCCGCTGGTTACATTCACCAATGTTTTCAGGCCCGGCAGGTTACTAAACAATTGGGTAAGATGAATGGGAGCTATTACATTAGTGGTAATTTCGGCTTCGGCGCGGGCCAGGTAGTTTTCATCGTCCAGGCCCATCCAGTTTTGTATCCCGGCATTGTTTATAAAGGTATCCAGGTCGGGGTGGTTTTCGGTTACCCAGTTAAACAAAGCTGCGCGTTCGGCCTCAAGGCTCAGGTCGCATACTTTGGCTATAATGTTTGGGTGGCTTTCTTCGGCTTTGGCCAAAACATCGGCGCGCCTGCCGCTTACAATTACGGTATTGCCCATTTCGGCAAAGCGTTCGGCAAGGGCAAGACCGATGCCACTGCCTCCTCCGGTGATTAAAATTTTACTGTTTGATAGTTGCATAATATTGAATTGTTATTGTTGATGCAAGGCGTATACAAAGTGTACTCAAAGTGTGCTCAAAGTGTGCGCATTGTTGCTGCTTTGTATACGCTTTGTATACACATTGTTGTTACTGCAAAGTTGCGACAAAGTAAACGCCTGTTGTTTGCAAAGTTCAATCCAATAGTTGCAAAAATCAAATCCGGGTTACTGGCGGTATGTTGCCGGAGAAAGGGTGGTTTCCTTTTTAAAGAAATTACTAAAATGAGCCACTTCTTCAAATCCTAATGAGTAGGCTATCTCGCTTATGTTCCAGTCGGTTTGTCGCAATAGTATTTTAGCCTCCTGCAATACCCGGCTTTTTATAAGTGCCGTAGTGGTGTGCCCGGTTTGTTCTTTAAGCACTTTATTCAGGTGGTTTACGTGTACCGAGAGCCTTCCTGCAAAGTCAGACGCGGTGCGCAGGGCTATCTTTTGCCCCGGCGCCGCTATGGGAAACTGCCGCTCCAGCAGCTCAGTAAAAATAGACGCCACACGGGTTCCCGATGTATTGCCGGTATACAGCGTGGTATCGGGTTGCAGCTTTTGCCCGTAGTGAATAAGCTCCAGCAGGTAGTTGCGCAGCAGGTCGTACTTATAGGTGTAATCGCCGCTCAGTTCGTTATACATTTTACTGAATAACTGCTCTACTTCAGTGGCTTGTGCATCGGTAAGGTTAAATACCGGGTAACCGCCCGGGGTGAATATAGGCAACTCATCCAGCAGCAATCCGGTTTTGCCTTTGGCCAAAAACTCATCGGTAAATATACAGAAAAACCCGTCCTGGTTTTCGTCCATAGGCAGCCAGTGGTAGGGCACGCGGGGGGTGGCAAACAGCAGTGCGTACTTGTCTATCTCTATTTGCTTATCGGCATACTCGGCGCGGTTACGGCCCTTTATAAAACTTATTTTATAGTACAGCCTGCGGTTGTAGGGCATAAAGGGTTTTTCGCGGTAGCGTGCCACCATTTCGCCTACATTAAACACGTTAAAATGGCCTATGTCCTTGCTGATGCCTTCGGGTAGCAGGCCTCCGCCGGCACCGCCGCCTTTATATATTTCCTTATCATAAAATTGCTCGAGTGTGGTAGCTTCCATAGCTGCTGTAGTTTGTTAAAAACAAATGTACGAAATTTTGCCAATGATACTATTTTCCAAAATCACACACCATTTTTTGGTGTTACAATGCATTTACATAGCGTCAACAATGAGTGAACAAAGTGTATGCAAAGTGTGTACAAAGTGTCAACTTTATATCGACAAAGCGTATACAAAGCATATACAAAGCATATACAGCAGTCCTACATTAGTATCCTTATTAACCGCTAAAATGTATGTTGAAATTCTTACAAATCAGACTGCTCTTTTCCAGGTGGTTTACAATTCATTTGCACCCAAAAATGAACCCGATGACTGAAAACTGTTTTCCTTAAGATTCGCTTCAGAAAAATTTAAACAGTAAAATCGGCATGCTTTCTGTTTTTAATTCCCTGAAAAACACCTTACCGATGAAAACACTGTTTAAAAAATACCTGCTAACCAAGGCTCCTTTTACTGAGGGCGAACTGCAAACGCTGCTGAGCGCCGGACAGATAAAGCATTATGCCAAGGGAGATACCATTTTTGTACAGGGCAACTACTGGAACTTTAACGGATTTGTGTGCAGCGGGCTGGTATGTACCGTACAGGAAGAGGGCGTGCAGCGCGGTGTGGTTTCTTTTGCGGGTGAGAATTACTGGGTGGGCGATCGCCGAAGCCTGCTAACAGATACGCCCATGCCACATACCGCCGTGGCGCTGGAGGATACTACGGTGCTGCTTATCCCTCACGCTGATTTTGAACAGTTGCGCGTACTGGTGCCCGCCTTTAACGATGTGGTGTATACCCTGGTACAAAATGCGGTACAGGATGCCCGCAGGCATATTTGTGCCGGTACGGTAATGAGCGATACCGAACGCTATACCACCTTTTGTGCCGAAAGGCCTGGACTGGCACAGCGTATACCCGCCCCCATACTGGCATCGTACCTGAAAATGAGTACCGAAAACCTCCTAAAAGCCATGGATGATGAGTATCCCGTCTTTGGGATAAAAGGGATGCAACAGGTTTCGGCGTAGGAGCTTGTTTGTGGTTATCTGTTGTTGGTTTTTTCTTTCAGGAGTGATGATGCTAAAAACATTACACACAGCATATTGATTAAAAAAAGGTAAAAGCCGTATTTTATTTGCCACCAATACTTTAGTTCGTGGCAAAAATAATGCAGCACTACCGAAAGCAGCAACAGGCCAATATTTACCAAAGCAAGTTTCCGTACTGCCCTGTATTTTGATTGGAATGCTTTTATTACCATGAATGCTGAAACCAGTATCATTAGGGTGTACGATAGGAAAAAATAGGTGGCAATTGAGAGTAGATCTGGAAAATCCCCAAACAGACAATATGCCAACTCATAGGCGTTATTACTCTCTTTATTGTAAAAGAATGAATCCCGGTTTGCCTCGTTTACAGGCTCAGGAAATGCAGAGCTTTGTGTTACCGTAGCGGTGTCCTGCAAAGCTATCGTATCTACAACCACGGCATTACCTGTTGTAGGTTCAGCAGCCTCTGTCTCCGAAGGATAACGCATAGAATGGCTGCACATTTGCACAAAGGGCAGCATAAAAATCAGGAAGCTGGCAAGGGTAAGGACACGGATAATGGCTGGTTTCATATACGGTTGGGGTTTAAGGTTGTATATAAAAGACTGCTGTTTGCGCTGAATGTTACATAGTATAGGCATTTTAAACGTTCTTTCCCACCCCGCCCGCTGTGGCGCGCACCCCTCCGAAGGAGGGGAATGCCACTCTGCGTATTGGGTGCTATTATTCCCCTCCTTCGGAGGGGTGCCCGCAGGGCGGGGTGGGTACATGTTAAAAAGCTGCTATGCCGGCTGGTGTTCGTCGCCAAAATCTATTTCATTTATTAAAGACCCATCCTCAGCCCATTCTTTTAGTAATCCGTAAGGCCTATTATAGCTTATAAAATTTTCTTCTTGAATCTGACCACTATCATAATATAGTGCACACCTTCCATGTCTGCTTCCGTTAAGTACTGCGATTTCACCTATTAAGATTCCGTCACTATTATATTCAACAATAACTCCACTAAATGGCTTGTTATTATAATAATACACATTTCCTCCTCCATAATCAATGGAGTTAATTTCGATTTCATCAAAGTTTACAATCATAAATATTTGTACAAGTTTTCATACTCGATAGCACGGATTTACTTCGTCAGTTCGGGCAAGCCCTCGGGTGCAATCCGTGCTTTTACGTTTATTAGGCGCAGATCACAGATCGGTTCCATTGGGGATACAAACATTGTTTCCCACCCGCCCGCCGCGGCGGGGTGGGGTTTATAATTGTTTTGCAAGAAATTGAGAACATCTGTCCGGAGGGCTTGCCTTCAATAGCGCTTATTTGTAATCCATGCTTTTACGTTTATTAGGCTGGGATTTGCAAATCCGCACCATCAGGTAGTCATTTTATTTAAGTCTTTCAATCGTATCATTATAACGATGGATATGATATGACCAGTCTTTTTCAGGAAATAATAAAGGTAATGTCTTGACAGCAACTCTCATGTCATCCAATACCTGATCTAATCTTGGAATTTCTTTAACAATATCAATATAAAAATATTGCCAGCCTTTGAAACCATAGTTTTCAAATAAAAGTTCCATATATTTATAATAATCAAAATCTAGTTTTACATACCATTCTCCACCTCCATTAAAGAAAGCTACTGGCGGCGGAAAATTACCTTCTTCTTTTATAAAACAGCCTCTTAAGCTATCATCAACACCCATAGGCAAACGTTCAAACCAGCCTAATGTTTGAGAATAGTCTTCATCACTTTTTATATTGATTGTATTCTTAAAATAATCTGTTGGTAAGATTAGCGCGTCTGTAATACCATTGAATACAAAACCTCCTTTTAAGACAACATCTGGTAACGACAGCAAACTTCTCCAACTTATTGCGGTACTTGCCAAATCAAAAGATTCAATATCTTTATCCTTAAGTTTGATATTTGCGAAATCAAGAATAGCTTCTTTTTCATCTAAAAAAATCTCTTCGGGAAATCCTCCAACTGCTTTTTTGGTATAATCTTCTACTAATTCTATACTTACATTACTTTCTAGCTCTTTAAGACACTTAAGGTAATTATTCGTTATCATATGGTTTTAATTTCTAGGTTTGGATTTGTCATCAAAGTTATTCTAAGTGTTCTAACTTCCGAAGCTAAATTAGTAACCCCAATAGCGCAGATTTACTTCGTCAGTTCGGGCAAGCCCTCGGGTGCAATCCGTGCTTTTACGTTTATTAGGCACGGATCTCAGATCCGCGCCAGCAGGGCGGGGTGGGGTTTATAATTGTTTTGCAAGAAATTGAGAACATCTGTGCAGGGGGCTTGCCTTCGATAGCGCTTATTTGTAATCCATGCTTTTAGCGTGATTTTATATAAATGTTATTAGTCAATTGTTAAGTATAAAGGATTGTTTGCCTCTATACATTCATCAATAATTTTTAGCATATTAAAATAGCCATACAAAAGACTGTCAGTTTTTCTATTATTTCTTAAATCTAATAAAATTATTTGATTTAGGATTTCAACTTCAAATCCTGAATCTGAAACCATTCTTTCATTTAAAAGTTTTTTAACTTCTTCTTCGAAGAATGATTTTAAGGATTTAATTTCGTATACATTGAGGGGAATATCAATAATATTTTTCTCATTTACTTTATTAGGAATAACTTTTTTAAGTATTTCTAGCAAAATCTCTTGTAAAATACCTTCATTATACCCCCAAATCTTACTATTTAGTTTTTTCTTATGTAAAGTTTGAGAATTTAACCCTTCAATTTTAACCCCTGATAAAATAATCCAGTTACCGTTAAATATCTGATTAGCCATAATAATTAATAAAATGTTACAATAACTTCATTTATAGATGGAGTAAATTCTCAAATCAACACATCCACAAATTAACAAATCCACCAAAAAACTAATCCCTCTCCTCCAGCACTTTTATCATCCTGAAGGATTTCAGCAGGTGGATAAGCCCCGGAATAATCAGCGCCCCGCCTATGATAAGGCTTCCGCCCAAAACATCCATAACGCGCTCAGGAGCCGTGTGGTTCAGCAGGCTTATGGGACCTTGTTTTGTAATGATAAGGTTAGGGAAGTGCGTACCTATGGCGGCAAACAATATAAGCAACACCTGAAGCCCGGCCAGGAACCTGCTCCAGATAACGCGCCCTATGCGGATTACCTTCCACAGCGGGTACAGCAGTATGCCCGATAGTGCCACGGCACCTATAGCCAGCGGATTGGTTATAAACTCATTGGTAAACTCATTGCCCTGTACATAACCTATAAGTATGGTGGCAAAGCCAATGACCACCACAGCAATAATAGCCACGGCAGCCTTGCGCATGTACATACGCTTTTCGTAATCCTTTGCTTCGCCTATCAGGAACGTAGCCGCAAGGAACACGCACAGTGCACTAAAAAAGAAGCCCGTAAACAACGGAAACGGCTGTAACCACGGGTGAATGTACAGTTCTACAAACGAAGCATTGGGTGCCTGCTCTAAAGTCTGTACATCGCCGTTAAGTAAAGCGCCAAAGGTCATGCCAAGGAAGATGGGCGTAACCAGGCAACTGAACTCAAACATACGGTCGTACAGGTTTTGGGTATGGTCTTTAATAGCATCGTAATGACGGAACACAAACGCCACACCACGCAGGGTAATGCCCAGCAATATCAGCGTAAGCGGAATGTGCATATAAATGATTACCACGTTATAAAACTCCGGAAAGCCTATCCACAGTACCACAATGAGGATGATGATCCAAATGTGGTTTGCCTCCCACACCGGTCCCATAACACTGTACACGGTTTTTTTGATGCTCTTTTTATGGTCGGGTCCGCTAAACAGCTCCAGGGTACCCGCACCAAAATCGGCACCACCCAGCAGCACGTAAAGGAAAAACGAAAGGACTACAAATAATAATACTACGTATAACATGGCTTAGGCAGTTTGCTGGTTCAACACTTTAATCTGGCGCGCCATAAGCCAACCCACCGCTACGGTAAGCACGCTGTAGAGCACTATGTACATATAAAAACTGTACACCATGCCGGGCATGGGCGTTACGGCCTCTTTGGTGCGCATAACGTTATGTATAATCCACGGCTGGCGGCCTACTTCGGTTACAATCCACCCTGCTTCAAGCGCCAGGAAACCTATGGGAGCCATTATGGCAAAAAACAGCCAGTAGCGTGCATTGCCCTGCCATGATTTCTTTTTAAGGCTGATAAGGAAGATAACGGCGGCAAAAGCCAGCAGTCCGCCCAGGCTTACCATGACCTGGAAGGCATAGTGCGTAATGGCTACCGGCGGATGGTCTTCTTCAGGGAAATCGTTCAAACCTTTTACTTCAGCGTCAAAATCATCAAAGGCCAGGAACGACAGCATTTTTGGGATTTCTATTTTATGGGAAACCGTTTTGTTCTTTTCGTCCACGATACCGCCTATATACAACGGCGCGCCCTTTTCGGTTTCGTAATGCGCCTCTAAGGCAGCAAGCTTTACGGGTTGGCGGTGGGCAATGTCCTTAGCGGAAAGGTCGCCACTCAGGGGTTGCAGCAGCGCCGCTATGGCACCAAACACTATGGCTATGTTAAACGCCGTTTTGTGTACCAGCGTGTTTCGGCCTTTGTAAATCTGCCATGCGTGGATGCCCGCTACTGCAAACGATGTGGCGGCAAAGGCGGCAAGCGTCATGTGGAGCGCCTGGCTGAACCACGCATCGTTCATAAAGGCTTTTACAGGGTCTATGTTGAGGAACTGCCCGTTTACGTAATCGAACCCGGCGGGACTGTTCATCCAGCTGTTTGCCGACACCACCAGTATGCCCGAGGTTATCCCCGAAATACCTACGATAATCCCCGTAATGAGGTGAAAACGCTCGGGTATCTTGTTCCAGCCGTAGAGGTAAAAGCCCAGGGCTACGGCCTCTATAAAAAAGGCAGCGCCTTCCAGCGAAAATGGCATGCCTATGATGGGGCCAGCGTACTTCATAAAGCCCGGCCACAGCAGCCCCAACTCAAACGACAGCGCGGTACCCGATACGGCACCGGTGACAAAAAATATGGCCACGCCCTTTTGCCACGCCTTGGTAAGCGTAAGGTACTCGGGGCGGCGGGTGCGGAGGTATTTGGCATGGCTAAGCACCATAAAAAAGGGCATTACCATACCGATACAGGCAAATACTATGTGGAAAATGAGGGTGAATGCCATTTGCATTCGTGCGGCATCTAAATTATCCATTGGAGGAGGGGTTTAATTTAAGGCAGCATAAAGGTAGGGCACAAAACGATGCGATGGGAGGATTTTTTTATTGATTTTTTTGGAACACAGATAACACTGGTTTACATGATTTTCGCAAATTTTACAGGCATGAGTGAGCATTCCCCTTCCTCAGAGGGGTGTCCGCAAGGCGGGGTGGTTTTTTAATGTGTTTGTATTCGGCGTAACAAGCGATGGCGCGGATTTGCAAATCTGTGCTATCGGTTTGTGCAATGGAATAGTAATAGTATTGCAATAAACATTATTCTACCCAAATTTTATTGCTTGCAGTAAACTTGTATAAGCAAATATCATTTGCAAAGGCAATGATAAAGACCAAAATACAATGAAGTAAATTACTTAGTAGAAAGAGTGTAGCCGAGTTGCCAGACCTGGCAAAGCCGAAAGTAATAAAGATTAGATAAAGAATTTACTTCCTTTATAAATTTTATCATTTCTACGATAATAATTAAATCAAAAAAAGATAAAAATCACAAAAAGTAAACTTAAAAATTATCGTTAATGTTTACATTATCATAAATTTTGACATCAAAAAAATTAAGTCAGAAATCATATATGTGTACTAAATAAGTATTTTAGTACTCAAATTTTGATGGATATAGTATTAATACTAAGCAACGATTACCTTTAAAATAGAAAAACCAGGACTGGTACTCCCGGCTTTTCTGCTTGTTTAACTTCAAAACTGTGAAGCATGGAAGTTAATGTTATTATGGATTGGGGACTTGTTTTAGTCCACATTTTATTAATTGCTAAGCACGAACGTGACTATCATCGTGATAAAGGCAAAAAAAATTAAATTAAGGCCTCGCATTCTGCGGGGCTTTTTATTGGTACGTCTCAAATATAAATAGATTTTTTAATTAAACCAATTGCATCTCAACGATTACTTATGCATTTCAACGATTATTTGCTACACTTAGTCGAATATCTCTCATATTTGACAATGACTTTAACAATTATATCAAAAAAAAATTAAAGTTGTAATTTTTTTTCATTTTTATAAAAAAATTTCAGAACTAACAAATTCTATATTGTCGGTATGAAATTGGCAGCGTTAAATTACTTGCTCAGCTTAATATCCATATAGTTTAAAAGTAATTATGCTGTTTTTGAATGTTTGAAAAACACAAATTAAATTTGGCAGATAATTTACAAACAATTGAACATCACGGTAGCGAGAGCGGACGGGAGAGCGGCCGCATGGTAGACTTCTTGACCCAGATAGCGCGGATTTGTAACCCGTTCTTAATATAACAGCAACTAAACACTTAAACCATTTGATAGTCACTGATTATGAATCCGCGCCATCGATGCTACAGCCTCAAACGGTCGTGGGCTATGGGTTTGCATTGTTGCCGTTGAAATTCCACCCCTCCGGGGTTTACTAACGGACAAAATTCATGTTTCGAACACTAGTGATTGCAAATCCGCGCCATCGAAGCAGGGACGAAAAATTAATACTAATATCAGTCCTACTCCAGTCCAATCATGATAGCGCGGATTTGCAATCCGTGCTTAAAACATTATCTTTACAAAAACCAAACAACATTATGTCAACCAAATACAAGGCACCTACAACCGAGGAGGCTTATTTTGTTACCATTACTACGGTAGGTTGGGTAGATGTATTCACCCGGCTGAACCAAAAGTACAATATTATTGATTCCCTAAAATATTGCCAAAGCCACAAAGGGCTCGAAATTTACGCATACTGCCTTATGCCAAGCCATCTACACATGATTTGTAAGGCTACGAACGGTTTTATATTAGCCGATGTAATGCGGGATTTTAAAAAATTTACTTCTAAAAAAATCGTTGCTTCTATTATTAATGAACCTGAAAGCAGGAAAGAGTGGCTTTTACAATTTTTCCATGACGCATGCGGGCATTTAAAAAGGCCGCAACAGTATAAGGTTTGGCAAGATGGTTACCATGCTGAAATTGTACAATCTAACTGGTTTATAAAGCAAAAGGTAGATTACATCCATAATAATCCCGTTGAAGAAAAAATAGTTGCCAACCCCGAAGATTATTATTTCAGTTCGGCAAGGAACTATGCAGAATTGGATAATGATTTAGATGTGATATTACTGAACTTGTTTTAGTTTGACATAGTAAGGCACGGATTGCAAATCCGCGCCATCAAAGCAGGAATGTAAAATTAGCAGCCTTAATACACCTATTTCAGGCCAATCACGATAACGCGGATTCGCTTTGTCTGCTCGGGCATGCCCTCGGATGAAATCCGTGATTATTATAAAAGCAAACCCGATACCGTGGATATATAACTATTCAATAACAACATTGTATTTTTCATTATCATCATATGCTTCCGCTATAAAAATTGAAATCTGGTTATATTTATCTATTAAAGTTCCAATAGAGTAATCATTAATTTGTATATCATCTACAATAAATTTCAAAAAAAAGGCTCCTTTACACTGCAAAAATGTATCTAAACTTGATCCTACACCCCAAATTTGAGTTATATCCTGATCGTAAGGTAAATTTTCGAGAGAAGGGATAATTAAGTCATTTATAAAATCCACAACTTCAGAAAATAAATCTATAGAAATAAAAACTTCTTTATCGCTTGTTGAATCATCTATTGGTAATTCATAACCTAATTTATAATTGTATTCACTTTGAGTAGCTTTAAATAACAAAAATGCGGAATCTTGATTGATTGTGTAGGCATAATATAACAACACTCCGTAAAAATCAAAATTGAACATCACGAAATTACGGTAATCAAATTTTCTTGATAGTTCTAATCTTCTTGCCATTGTAATATGTTTAACCCAATCCCCTCATTTTCAACCCATGCAATAATCCGGTTTACCGTATTTACCCCTTACTTTTTTGCGGCCAGGGTATGCCGTTTATCAGGGTATTCATGCTTTCGGTGCATATATCCAGGTACGATGCTATAAGGGCAGGGGGCACCCTGTGGCAAAGCGTGGGCCTTTTGTTCATTAAAGCGGCGTAGCGTTCTTCATCGCTTAGTACCATGTGGTCGGCTATTTGTTTTTGCATGGCCTCTATATGGCGTTGTACCAGTAGTTCGGTCATGTCGTTAAACGCAGGTATTTCTATGCACAGCTGCTCAAAAACGTTGTTTTCTATGTATATAAGGGTGGTGTCTTCCAGTGCCGTTACGGTAAACGGCATGGGCGATTGTGTAAGCAGGCTTTTGCGGTCGCCCACCCAGTAGTTTTCACTGCTAAAACCTATTACTTTTAGTTGGTTATCCAGGTCCAGGGTGTGTTTGTACACCAGTCCGCTGCACACAAACCCATTGTAAAACCAGTAACTGCCCTCGGTAAAAACCGTTTCACCTGCGGGTATGGTGTGTTGTTCGCATACACGTTCTATTGCATCCAGCTCGGCTGCAGTGAGGTATACTTTGCTAAGCAGATAATCTTTAAACAGTTCGAACATTGGTTTTTAGTTTGGATACATTGAAATTACTAAAAATTAAGTGTACAGAGTACGTTTTTTCTTAAAGCTTTCTTAAAAATATTTTTTTAAGGTTGCTTCATCCATTTCCAGGTATGTAGCTATTATGTGTAGCGGTGCTCTGTGGCCTACTGTGGGGTATTTGGCTTTAAAAGCTTCTATTTTCTGCTCGTCTGTAAGCAGCTGGTTTTGTAAATGTTTTGCCCTTGCGTTAATGTTTCGCTGTATCAGGTTGTCCATAAAGTCGCTAAACGGAGCTAACGATACGCATAATTTTTCAAAATCATCGCGCTGTATCAGTACAAAATCTGTGGGTACTATGGCTTCTACAAATAATGTTGCGGGGTTTCCGGTAAGTGAACTCTCCCTATCGCCGGTCCAGTGGTTTTCGGGGGCAAACAGTATGGTTTTTTCATTGCCCCAAACATCTATAAGGTATTCACGCGCCAGCCCACTGGCCACAAAAGCATTGTATTGCCACAAATCGCCGGGTACTACAAGCTTTTCACCTGCGGCAAGGCTGCGGTATACGCATACTTTTTCTACCGCGTTGAGGTCGGTCGGGGTAAAGGTGGCCTTAGTGCTCAGGTAACTTCTTAATTTGCTGAACGACATGTGGTTTGCAGTAATGGGATGTATCACAAAATTACAAATAAAGTGTGTGGAGTGTACATGGATTGTTACAAATGTTTTAACATTGTTAAACTTCTGTCAAATCAAGGCTTCAAAAATAAGCATTGACTAATTTTTCCGTAACTTTATTGTACAATTTTTAACAAACAAGTATTATGTCATTACTTAAAGATAAAGTGGCTGTGGTGTCTGGTGCCGGATCGGGCATAGGACGCGCCATTGCCGAAACCTACGCCAAAGAAGGCGCTAAAGTGGTTGTAACCGATATTAACGAAGCCCATGGCGAAGAAACCGTGGCTGCAATTAAAGCTGCCGGTGGCGAAGCTTTTTTCATTAAATCAGATTCGGGTAAAGCCGAGGATAACAAGAAGCTCGTTGAAGCTATTGTGGCCAAATACGGCAGGCTCGATGTAGCCTGCAACAATGCCGGTATAGGAGGCCCTGCTGCGCTTACCGGAGAATATCCGCTGGATGGGTGGGATAAGGTTATAGCCGTAAACCTGAGCGGTGTGTTTTATGCATGCCATTACCAACTGGAACAGATGATGAAAAACGGTGGCGGTAGTATTGTAAACATAGCCAGTATACACGGTACCGTGGCAGCACCTATGAGTGTGGCTTATACAGCTACCAAGCACGGTGTTGTGGGGCTTACCAAAAATATTGCCGTGGAGTATGGCCAAAAAGGTATACGCTGTAATGCCGTAGGTCCCGGTTATATAGCCACTCCGCTACTGGATGCTAACCTTACCGACGAAATGAAAGCGGGTATTGCAGCAAAATCGAGTATGAACCGCCTGGGTACACCTCAGGAAATAGCTGATCTTGTTACTTTTTTAAGTTCGGATAAATCGTCGTTTACTACCGGAAGTTATTTTATAGCAGACGGAGGATATACGGCAGTGTAAAAAATTAGCAGTTTTTGTTTATAAAAGAAGGAGGCTCACGTTACCACGCGCGATGCCTCCTTTTGTTTAAAATAGCACTACTTATTTTAAATTGTAAAAACGGGGCACAATCATTTCTCCCGGACGTTTGTGCCCCCTAATAGTTTTTACCTAAACTACTTAGTGTTGTAAACATACTAAATTATTTCTGAATACTCAATGTTTTTGTTAAAAAACATAATTATGAAAAAATATATTTTCGTTAATAGCAATATTTTTTTGTTAAAATCGGTAACCCGGTTATTATTTGTAGGTTAAAACTTAAAATTTAGATTTTTTCAACATTTTGCCAAATAAAAAAAGTTGTAAAAATTTCGTATTCAATAAAAAAACATCTTTATTTGAAGTGGGAAATGTTTTTTAAATGGAGATTAAAGATTTGCTTATTGCCAAAAGCAAGGAAGCACATGGTGCCTTTTTACCTCATATATCTATAGATTGTGTGGTTTTTGGGTTTCATGGCGGTTCCTTGAAAGTATTGCTTACCCGTATGAAAGGCCAGCAATACTGGATGCTGCCGGGCGGTTACCTGGGTAAAGACGAGGAGCTGGAACATGCAGCTACCCGTATTTTACAGGAACGTACCGGGGTGCCAAACGTATACCTGCAACAATTCCGTATTTTTAGCGGTTTACAACGTTCGGAAGCCTTTTTTGATGGTTATCCGGAAGATTTGTGGCACAAACAACGGTTTTTAACCGTGGGCTTCTTTGCACTGGTAGATTACAGTGCGGTGCAGCCTATTATGGATGAGTATTCGGATGCGTGCGAATGGAAGGACCTGGATGCTTTGCCGGAGCTTATTATGGACCACAAAGGCATAGTATGCGAAGCGCTGATACAAATACGCCGAGGATTAAACTTCAGGCCGGTGGGGTACAACCTGCTGCCCGAGGAATTTACCATGCCCGAACTGCAACGCCTGTATGAAGCCATACTGGGCAAGCAGCTAAACCGTGGTAACTTTTACCGCAAGATGATGGCTTACGACATTCTTGATAAAATGCCCGAACCGCGCAGGGGAGGAGCACATAAGTCGCCTAACCTGTATAAGTTTAACCTGGAGCGCTATACTGCTGCGCTTGAGGACGGACTTAAAGAGGGCTGGTAAAAACTAAAAACTTAATGTTACCTATAAACAGAAAGAGCGCTTATTATTAAGCGCTCTTTCTGTTTATATAGGTGTAGATTTTACCTCCAGTAGTATTCCAGTGCCTGCGGGAACAAAGCAATTGCAAGGTTCAGCGCTATGGCAAGTACTGCTACAGCTGCGTATGCAAAAGGTACTTTGGCAGGTACAGCTTCTGTAGTAGGCTCTTCATCTTTAGTGTACATGGCTATGATTACTTTAAAGTAGTAGCCCGCACTGATTATAGAGCTTATTACGGCAAATATTATCAGGATAAGCGTAGGCATAAAGCTGATGTCCCTGAAATGGCCTTTTTCCAGTACCTGTGTAAACAGGAACATTTTAGCCATAAAACCTGCAAATACCGGGATACCCGCCATAGAAAGCAGTGAACCCGTAAGTATAGCCGATAGTAGTGGCTGTTTTTTACCAAAACCGTTAAAGCTGGTTATTTCCTCGTTGCCTTTAAGTTTTACAACGCTTATTATTACTGCAAAGGCAGCAATACCGGCAAGGGCATAAGCAGCCGCGTAGTAGAACAGGTTAAACTCGGCTTCGCTTTGCGATACAAATTGAAGGGCAAGCAGCATATAACCCGCGTGTGCTATACCGGAGTAAGCCAGCATACGCTTTACATTGGTTTGCTTCAGTGCTATAAGGTTACCTATTATCATAGACAACACAGCAACAATGTTTATGGTAGTTATGTACCCTGAAAGTTTTGGGTTAAGCGATACAACCAGTTTAAAGAAAGCACCCATGGCAGCTACTTTGGCAAGGGTACTCATGGTAGCGGTAGTAAGCGCAGGCGAACCTTCGTATACGTCCGGTGCCCAGAAATGGAACGGCACAGCCGCCACTTTAAACATTAGGCCAATGAATATCATCATAGAACCCATGGCAAACCATGAGTTTAGTGCTTCGCGGTTAAGCGTGCCTATGTAAGTAAGGTCAAACGAGCCTGTAGCACCATATATAAGTGCAATACCAAACAGGATAAAGCCCGATGCAAACGATCCCATAAGGAAGTATTTCATACCGGCTTCGTTACTTTTTACGTTTTTCGGTTCGCTTGCAGCAAGTACGTACAGCGCTATAGACAATACCTCTATGCCCAGGAAGAACATAGAAAGGTTGTTAAAGTTTACAAGTGCTATGGCACCGGTAAGCAGGAATATTTTTATCGATACAAAATCAGATATCTTAGCCTTGTGCTCGCTGTGGAAATTTGGCGTAAGCGAAATAAGGAATGCCGCCAGTACTATAAACAGCCCTGTAAAAAACAGGCCGTACTTAGTGCTGATGAACATATTGTTTAGCGCAGCCTCATTTAACTGAAGCCCCGGTAATAGTGTTTCTGCCTGGCCGCTAATTTTTAATGCTACATAAACAAGCGCAATAAGGAGCCCTATAACCGTAACCGGTACTATGGCTTTCCTCAGGTTAAAAATTTCAGCTACAAGGCAAAAAATACCTAATCCTGCAATAGCTATTAAGATCTCCATTATGAATTATATCGGTTTATGTAAAATAAAACTTTCTCTATCTCCGGCTGTATAAAATCGGTAATCGGTTTCGGGTGAAGACCGAAGAATATCAGCACAGCTATAATGATCACAAAAGTAAGGCCTTCGCTAAAGGTAACATCGGCAAATGGCTTAGCGTTTGTTTCGCCCAGCATTACCTGCTGGAACATCCTTAGCATATAAAATGCACCCAGTATTATGGTAGTACCACCCACTACGGCAAGCGCTATGTGTGCTTGTGCAAGGCTGTACAGCAACTCAAATTCACCTACAAAGCTAAAGGTACCCGGTAGGGCTACAGAAGCCATAACCAGTATCATAAACATAGAGGCAAACTTAGGAGCCTGAGGGCGTATACCACCCATTTCGGCTATTTCCTGTGTGCCGTAACGGCGCTCTATAACTTCGGCAGCAAAGAATAAACCTACTACGCTAAAGCCGTGAGCCAGCATTTGTATAAACGCACCACGAATACCATCGGTAGTAAGGGTATAAGCACCCGCTGCAATAAGGCCTACGTGCGCCAGCGATGAATACGCAAGCAGTTTCTTTATGTTTGTTTGTTTAAGCGCCAGTATAGAACCATAGATAACACCTGCAAGGCACAGGCCTACTACAATAAACTTGTTTTGCTCGGCCGCAAACGGCGTTATAGGCAATTGCCAACGCACGATGCTGAACAGTGCCATCTTTAGCATAATACCCGAAAGGAGCATGGTACCTACAGCCGGGGCTTTTTGGTACGTATTAGCCTGCCATGTGTGGAACGGTATTATAGGGGTCTTAATGGCATACGCCAGGAAGAATGCCCAGTAAATCCACTGCTGCTCTTTAGCCGAAAGGTTAAGCGCATACAGGTGCAGGTTAAGGAACGAGTGCGACTTTTGGTACAGGTACACAAAAGCAAACAGCATAAACAGCGAGCCTGCAAATGTGTATATAAAGAATTTGATAATTGCTTTTTTGCGTTCTTCGGCATCGCCACCACCCCATGTAAGTGCTATGAAGTAGATAGGGATAAGCGATACTTCCCAGAAAATGTAGTAAACAATACCGTCTACAGCAAGGAATGAACCCACCATGGCAGCGGCCATAAGCAGTATCAGTGCATAGAAGGTACGCGTACGCGGGAACAGGTTACCAAATGACGAGTACACAATAATAGGCGTAAGTGCCGTGGTTAGTGCCGTCATGGTAAGGCTAAGCCCATCGGCCTGAAGGCCAAAAACAATATGCGGTTTCCTTGACCACAGGAAGTGGAAACTTACCGTTTGGTCTTGGGTGAATAGATAGATTACGCCAAGCGTAACTGCAAATGCAGCCACACTGAAAAACAGCGCTGCTTTAGAGGCAAACTTGTCGCCTACAAACCAGGTGGCCAGCGCCCCTACAAGTAAAATGATTAGTATTAATGCTACGTTCATCAGTGTAAATTATTTTGCCAGAAACAGGAATATATAGCCAAGTATAGAGCACACGCCCAGTACAAATACAAGCAGGTAGAAACCTACGCTGCCGTTTTGCAGTGTTTTGCCCTCGCTGCCCAGTATACCGGCAAGCTTGCCCAGGCCAAACACCAATCCCGAGATGGCCACTTCGGTAACATTTTTAAAGAAGCTGCCTATAGCGTATATCGGTTTCACGATAATGGCCATATACAGTTCGTCTACGTATAGTTTATTGTAAAGCACTTTGCTAAGTCCTGCAAATTCTGCATCGGCAGGCGGTACTTCACCTTTACTGTTGTATTTTGTATAAGCAATGCCTATACCTATCAGTGCACCTATTACTGCTACACCCATTAATGCATACTCTGTAGTACCCAGTTCGTGGTGGGCTGCAGGATGTGCCATTATAGGGGCAAGGTATTCGTTTAGCCAGCTATGTCCCGGCAGGCTTATAGCACCACCCACAAGTGCAAGGATAGCAAGCACTATAAGCGGGAAGGTAATAAGAGCAGGCGATTCGTGCAGGTGGTGTTTCTGCTCTTCTGTACCGCGGAAATCTTTATAGAATGTAAGGTACAGCAGGCGGAACATATAAAACGCCGTCATTATAGAAGCTAATGAACCGATAACCCACAGCACAGGGTTGTGGTGGAAAGCGGTCATTAGTATTTCGTCTTTAGAGAAGAACCCTGAGAATGGTGGTAAGCCCGAAATGGCAAGGGTAGAAATAAGGAAGGTAGCAAAGGTAACTTTCATTACTTTGCGTAGGCCGCCCATGTTTCGCATATCCTGTTCGCCACCCATAGCGTGGATAACCGAACCCGAACCAAGGAATAAACATGCCTTAAAGAACGCGTGTGTTATTACGTGGAATACGGCAATTTCGTAAGCACCGAAACCTAATGCAAGGAACATAAGCCCCAGCTGCGATACGGTAGAGTATGCCAATACCTTTTTAATATCGGTTTGTACAAGGCCTATAGCAGCCGCTACTAATGATGTTACAGCACCTACTATGGCTATTACTTCAAGCACATCAGGGGTAAGGTTAAACAGGAAGTTTAGCCTTGTTATCATAAATATACCTGCGGTAACCATGGTAGCCGCGTGTATCAGTGCCGATACCGGGGTAGGACCCGCCATCGCGTCCGGTAACCAGGTGTACAGTGGTAGCTGGGCACTTTTACCACATGCACCTATAAACAGGCACAGTGTAGCTATGGTAAGCCATGCCGTATCGTATTTCCAACCGTTGTTAAGCTCGGTTTTAATTACGTCGTATTCTGTAGTATGGAACAGGTAAGCAAGGATAAAGATACCTATAAGGAAACCAAGGTCACCTATACGGTTCATAATAAACGCCTTTTTGGCGGCATCATTATAATCCTGGTTTTTGTGCCAAAAGCCGATAAGCAGGTACGAGCAAAGCCCCACGCCTTCCCAGCCAATGAACATTATTAATAGGTTGCTGCCCATAACCAGCGTAATCATAAAGAATACAAACAGGTTTAGGTAAGCAAAGAATTTGTGTACGTTTTCGTCATCGTGCATGTAGCTGATAGAGTACATGTGGATAAGCGTACCTATACCGGTAACAAACATTAACCACAGCAGCGAAAGCTGATCCAGCTGGAAGCTGAAATCTACGGTAAAGTTAGCCAGCGTAAGCCATGGGGCTACATTGATTTTTACGGGTTGTCCGTCGCCCAGCACCTGTAAAAAGAAGGTAAGGGTAATACCGAAAGTCGCAGCAATGGCAATGGTGGCAATCCAGCCCGCTGCATTATGTACGAGTCTTTTCCCGAAACGAATGTTGAAAAGAAACCCTAAAAAGGGTATTATTAAGAGTAGTAAGGCCAAATTATTATCCATCGGGCGTTATCCTTTTAGGTTCTTGAGGTTATCAATATCAATGTTTTTCAGGTTGCGGTATATGGCTACCAGTATGGCAAGCCCCACGGCAACTTCGGCAGCAGCTACCGCCATGGAAAAGAATACGAACACCTGTCCGCTGGCATCCTGGTGGTAGGTAGAAAATGCTACAAGAAGCAGGTTTACTGCGTTTAGCATAATTTCTATAGACATGAACATGATGATGGCATTTCTCCTGAAAAGTACCCCGAATGCCCCTATGCAGAACAGTACTGACGAAAGCAGCAGGTAATTTTCAATGCCTATTTGCTGTAATATATTTTCCATATTAGCTGTTGATGTGTTCTTTTTTACTTAGTAATACTGCACCTATCATAGATACAAGCAGCAGTACAGAGGCAAACTCAAACGGTACCATGTACTCGTTTAGCAATACCTGTCCCAGTACCTTAATGCTCTGGAAATCCTTGCCCGAAGCTTCGTACCCGTTTATTACCGGTTGCGATTTTATAAAAGTAGCCAGCAACACAAGGCCTAAAAGCCCTGCTGCACCGGCAGCTGCCACGCGCGATAGTATGGGTTTGTGCTGTTCGTCTTCCTTGTTAAGGTTCATAAGCATTATGGTAAACAGCATAAGGATCATGATGGCGCCCGAGTATACTATAATGTGTACTATACCAAGGAAATCTGCATCAAACATAAAGTAATGCCCTGCTATAGAAAAGAAACAAAGTACTAAGTAGATGGCGCTGTGAATAGGGTTTTTGCTAAGGATGGTAAGCAGAGCCGTAGCAATAGTAATGGCCGATAGTATGTAAAATAACGTTATCATCTTAGCTTGCTGTCTGAGTTTGAGTGTTCCTAATGGCTGCTTCAAGCGGCATTACCAGCTTGTCTTTACCAAAGATAAAATCTTCCCTCTGGCTTTGAGACGGTACCCATTCCTGGCTCTTTGTAAGGTAAATAGCCTGCTTAGGGCAAGCCTCCTCACACAGTCCGCAGAAAATACAACGAAGCATGTTTATTTCATATATCTCGGCATATTTTTCCTCGCGGTACAGGTGCTTTTCGGCAGGTGTACGCTCGGCAGCTTTCATGGTTATGGCTTCGGCCGGGCAGCTTAGTGCACACAGTCCGCAGGCAGTACAGCGCTCGCGTCCTTCGTCATCGCGCATAAGCATGTGGCGGCCGCGGTATACCGGGCTTAGCTCGCGCTTTTCGTCTGGGTATTTAATAGTAACCTTACGGGTAAAAAGGTGGCTCAGGGTAATCTTAAGTCCCTTAGCTATAGCCACAAGGTAAAGGCTCTCCCAGAAGTTCATCTTCTTGTTTGAAACCTCTTTCTTGCGTCCCGATAATGATAGCGTTTCTATTGACATCTCTATTTATCTTTATTAGCCCCGGGGGGCAAATCTTTATCTTACTCTAAATTATAGTTGCCCGTCGGCAAACAGAATAACAATAGCTGTTATAACAATGTTTACAATAGCCAGCGGTATAAGCATCTGCCAGCCCAGCCTCATCAGCTGGTCATAACGGAACCTTGGTATCGTCCAGCGTACCCACATGTAGAAGAATATGAAGAAGCATATTTTTCCAAACAGTACAAATATACCAATGATGTTAGCAATGTTGCTACCCAGTGCAGCCGCAGCCTCATCCATAAAAGGATAGTTATACGCACCAAAGTACAGTATAGAAAGGATGGCAGAACTGATGAACATTGAAGCATATTCGGCAAACAGGTAGAAGCCCATTTTCATAGACGAATACTCTGTGTGGTAACCACCTATCAGCTCGGCCTCACACTCGGCAAGGTCAAACGGGGTACGGTTAGTCTCTGCAAACGAACATACCAGGAAGATAAGGAACCCTACCGGCTGGTAGAACACGTTCCACTTAAACCCGTGCTGTCCTTCGGCAATGTGGCGTATGCTCAGTGAGCCGTCCATCATTACAAGGGCTATAAGCGCAAGGCCCATGGCTACTTCGTATGATATCATTTGAGATGAAGCACGCATGGCACCCATCAGCGAGAATTTGTTGTTAGAGGCCCATCCGCCTATCATAATGCCATACACACCTACTGATAGTACACCAAATACATATAGCATGGCAATATCAATATCAGTAGCCTGTAGCTGTACTTCGCGACCCATAATGGTAAGGCTTTTTCCCCACGGAATTACGGCGCTGGTCATTAGCGCTGTACTCATAGAGATTGCCGGCCCTACAATAAACAGGAACTTGTTTGGCGTATTCGGGAAGAATTCTTCCTTGGCAAACAGCTTAAGGCCGTCGGCAAGTGGTTGTAGTATACCACCTTTACCGGCGCGGTTAGGGCCTATACGGTCCTGAAACCAGGCGGCAATTTTACGCTCGGCCAGTGTTTCGTACATGGCAAAAAGCATGGTTATGGCAAAAATTACCACAATGAAAACGCTTTTTTCTATAATAATAGCGGTGTCCATTTCTTTGTTTAAAGTTTAAGGTTTCAGGTTTTTTTCCTGTTCGTTCCTCAAAGGGTTTTTAATAGTTCCCTTTTTTTAATACTTGTGCTTCTTCCGGTTTCAGGGGTACTTCGGTCATACTTATCTTATGGCGGTCTGCGTCCCTGCCCAGTAGTATGTGTTTTTCGGTGCCTATTTTTACCGGCTCTATCTTGCGGGTATAGTTGTTTTGGTTAATAACCGAATCTTTCTCAAACTTACGTGGGCCTTCTATTGTCCAGTCGGTTACGTCTTTATGGTCAAAACGGCATTCGTTACAAATAAACTCCTCTACCTCGTGGAATTCGTCTTTACGTGCTGTAACCCTTTGTATTTCGTTACCAAACATCCATAGGGTGGTTTTACCGCAGCACTTGTCGCAATCGCGGTGTGCGTTGTACGGCTTGTTAAACCATACCCTTTGCTTAAAGCGGAAGGTTTTATCGGTAAGGGCACCTACAGGGCATACATCAATCATGTTACCCGAAAACTCGTTGTTTACCGCCTTGCTTATGTAGGTAGAAATTTGGGCATGGTCGCCACGGTTCAGTACGCCGTGTACACGTCCGTCGGTAAGCTGGTCTGCCGTCATTACACAACGGTAGCACAGTATACAACGGTTCATGTGTAGCTGTATGTTCGGGCCTATGTTCTCAGGCTCAAAGGTACGTTTGTCCTCAATAAAGCGCGTTTTGGCAGCACCGTGCTTAAAGCTAAGGTTTTGCAGGTCGCACTCACCGGCCTGGTCGCACACAGGGCAATCGAGCGGGTGGTTTATAAGCAGGAATTCGGTAACGCTCTTACGCGCATCAAGCACCCTTTCAGAAGTGATGCTTTTTACCTCCATGCCGTCCATACAACCGGTAACACAAGAGGCTACCAGCTTAGGCATAGGGCGTGGGTCGGCTTCGCTACCCTTGCTTACCTCTACAAGGCAGCAACGGCATTTACCACCACTTCCTTTTAGTTTAGAATAATAGCACATGGCAGGCGGAACACTTTCGCCGCCTATTTTGCGCGCAGCCTGCAGGATGGTGGTTCCTGGTTCTACGTCTATTTCCTGGCCGTCTACTGTTACTTTCATCAGAATTTTGGTTTGAAAGTTTCATGTTTCATGTTTCAGGTTTCCCATCGGCATGTACACTACAACCTATATTTTTGAAATCAGCTGTCTTTACGACTTTCAGACTTCAGACTTTATGACTTAATTAAACTGTTTGTTTTGCCACAAGGTGCCTTACCTTCTCAAAAGGTTCGTGTACAAAGTGGTCTTTATCTTTAATCCTTTCAGGGAAACGCACGTGGTATTCAAACTCCTCCCTAAAGTGACGGATAGCAGCAGCTACCGGCCATGCAGCAGCATCGCCAAGTGGGCAAATGGTATTACCCTCTATCTTACGCTGAATGTCCCACAATAGGTCGATATCCTCCTCGCGGCCGTGGCCTGTTTCTATACGGTGCAGTACTTTTTCCATCCATCCGGTACCCTCACGGCATGGCGAACACTGTCCGCAGCTTTCGTGGTGGTAAAAACGGCTAAAGTTCCAGGTATTGCGTACCACACAGGTAGTATCGTTATATACAATGAAGCCGCCCGAACCCAGCATAGAGCCGCTTGCAAAACCACCTTCAGAAAGTGATTCGTAGCTCATAAGCCTGTCGCCGCCTTCGGCATTTTTAAAGATAAGGTGAGCAGGAAGGATAGGCACCGAAGATCCACCGGGGATAAGTGCCTTAAGCGGACGGTCGTCCATCATACCGCCCAGGTATTCGTCTGAGTTCATAAACTCATCTACGCTAAGGCCAAGCTCAATTTCGTAAACGCCCGGGTTTTTACAGTGGCCCGATGCCGAAATTAGCTTAGTACCTGTACTGCGGCCAATACCTATTTTAGCATATTCTGCTCCGGTATTGTTTACAATCCACGGCACTACGGCTATAGATTCTACGTTGTTTACCACGGTAGGGTTTTGCCACAAACCGCTAATAGCAGGGAATGGTGGCTTTATACGCGGGTTACCACGCTTACCTTCCAGCGACTCTATAAGTGCAGTTTCTTCACCACAAATGTAGGCACCGCCACCGCAGTGTACAGCAAGGTCTAAATCCCAACCTGTGCCCAGTATGTTTTTACCCAGCCAACCGGCTGCGTAAGCTTCTTTAATAGCAGTTTCCAGTATGCGGTATACCCACATGTATTCGCCACGGATGTATATGTAACTTTGGTTACAGCCCAGTGCGTAGCTACTGGTTATCATACCCTCAATCAGTAGGTGAGGGATGTACTCCATAAGGTAACGGTCTTTAAACGTTCCCGGTTCAGACTCGTCGGCATTACACACCAGGTGGCGTGGCTTGCCCGATTTCTTGTCTATAAAGCTCCATTTCATTCCGGTAGGGAAACCCGCTCCACCACGACCACGAAGGCCGCTGGTTTTTACTTCTTCCACCACCTCGTCTGGCGTCATGCTCTTAAGCGCTTTTTCTACCGAGCGGTACCCACCATGCTGGCGGTACACCTCATAGGTTTTTATACCCGGTACGTTAGCGTGCTCTAATAATATCTTTTGTCCCATTGTTATTGCGAAATGGAAAGTTTATGTAAATCTATTTTGCCCGCGCGGCAGTCTTCAATCAGCTGATCCATTTTAGCGGTATCCAGCTTCTCGTAGTAGTAGTCGCCCAGCTGAAGCATAGGAGCATAACCACAGGCACCTAAACATTCTACACCTACTACGGTAAACATACCATCGGGGGTAGTTTCGCCCACGTTTATACCCAGCTTTTGGCAGGTATAGTCCATAAGGTTTTCGGCACCGCGAACCATGCAGCACGATGTGCGGCAAAACTCAAACATGTACTTACCTATAGGCTTTTGATTAAACATGGTATAAAAGGTAACCACCTCATACACCTCAATAGGTTTTATGCCCAGTATTTCGGCTACTTTATCCTGTAGTGGTACGCTAAGCCAGTTGTCGTGCTTGTCCTGTACCTCATGCAGTACCGGCAGCAGCGCGCTTTTCCTTTTTTCGGCAGGGTAGTGGCTGCACAGCTCTTCTATCCTTGCCGAAAGCTCGGGCGTAATGTTTATGTCCTGATGTATGTGACTAACTTCCATACTCTTTTTCTTCTATGTTCTATTTTTTATTTTAAATGTTGAATTTTAAATTTTAAATGACAGTGCCATCCTTAATTCGTAATTCATAATTTAAAATTTATAATTTAAAATAATCTATGCGTCCAGCTCTCCTGCAATAACGTTCAAACTTGAAAGCGTTGCAATAGCATCCGAAAGCATTTGTCCGCGTACCATATCGTTAAACGCCTGGTAGTAGATAAAGCATGGCCTGCGGAAGTGCAGCCTGTATGCCGTACGGCTACCATCGGTAATCAGGTAAAAGCCCAGCTCACCGTTACCGCCTTCTACCGCGTGGTATACTTCGGTTTTTGGTACAGGTACTTCGCCCATTACAATTTTAAAGTGGTATATAAGTGCCTCCATGTTATGGTATACCTCTTCTTTTGGAGGAAGGTAATAATCAGGCACATTTGCGTGGAATATTTTTTCCGGAATGGCATTGATCTTGTCAATAGCCTGACGAATGATTTTAAGACTTTCCCAAACCTCGGCGTTACGCACACAGAAACGGTCGTAAGTGTCGCCTGATTTTCCTACCGGAACATCAAAATCAAATTCTTCATAAGAGCTGTACGGCTGCATTACACGAATATCATAGTCGATACCCGCTGCCCTAAGGTTAGGGCCTGTAAAGCCGTAGCTCATAGCTTTCTCTGCCGATATGGGACCTACATCAATAGTACGGTCCATAAAAATACGGTTGCGCACCAGCAGGTTTTCAAACTCCTGCCATACGGCCGGGAAATCGGCAAGGAAATCGTTTATCTTTTTAAATGCGGCATCGCTCCAGTCCCTTTCAAAACCACCTATACGGCCCATGTTTGTAGTAAGGCGGGCGCCACATATTTCTTCGTAAATTTCGTATATTTTTTCCCTGTACTGGAAAACGTAAAGGAAACCCGTAAGGGCTCCGGTATCTACACCCAGTACCGAGTTACATATAATATGGTCGGCTATACGTGCCAGCTCCATAATTACTACCCTCATGTACTGTACCCTTTTTGGTACTTCTATATCAAGCAATTTTTCCAGGGTCATCCACCAGCCCATATTGTTTATGGGAGACGAACAGTAGTTCATCCTGTCGGTTAGTGGGGTTATCTGGTAAAACGGCCTGTTTTCGGCTATTTTTTCAAAAGCGCGGTGTATGTAGCCTACGGTTCCTTCGCCGTCTACAATACGCTCGCCATCCATAAGCAGTATGTTCTGGAAAATACCGTGCGTAGCAGGGTGGGTAGGCCCCAGGTTCAGTACAGAAAGTTCGCTGCCGTCGTCGTTATGCTTTTTTGCCTCGATTATTTTGGCGTAGCGGTCTTCCGGAGATAATAACAGGTCTGACATGTTTTATATAAACTTATTGCCGGTTAGTAATTTAGTGCGTTATCAGTGCTGCGGCCAAAGAAACGGTCGTCCTTATCGGTACGGCCTGCATCTTCCATAGGGAATTCTTTGCGCATAGGGAACACCTGCATTTCATCCATATTAAGGATGCGTTTTAGCTGCGGGTGGCCTTTAAACACTATTCCGTAAAAATCGTATGTTTCGCGTTCCTGCCAGTTAGCCCCTAAAAACAGGTTAGTAACGCTGTCTATTTCGGGGGTATCGCCATTCAGGTAGCATTTTATACGTACACGAACGTTGTCCATCCAGTTGTGCATGTGGTATACCACGGCAAACTGTCTCTCTTTTTCGTTATCCGGGTAGTGCACACCGCATACATCGGTAAGGAAGTTAAAACGAAGTGTAGCGTCTTCCTTAAGAAAACGTATTACATCGTTGCTGGCCTCTGGGGCTACCTCAAACGAAAAGATATCTTTTATCTGGGCAAAACCGAAAACTTTGTCGCCAAAGGTGCCGGTTAGTTTATCTTCTATTACAGTGGTTTCTAAAGCCATTTATGATATGTTATAAGAAGCCATTAATTCTTTATACTCAGGCGAGTTACGGCGGCGCAGTGATTCGTCTTTTACAATTTCCTGCAGTTTCATTATACCGTCCAGTATTTGCTCAGGCCTTGGCGGGCAGCCCGGTACGTATACATCTACCGGTATTACCTTGTCTATACCCTGCAGTACAGAGTAGGTGTCAAATACACCACCCGATGATGCGCAGGCGCCTACGGCAATAACCCAGCGCGGTTCGCTCATCTGCTCGTATACCTGGCGCAGGATAGGAGCCATTTTTTTAGCAATGGTACCCATAACCAATAGCATATCGGCCTGGCGCGGCGAAAAGCTCATACGTTCAGACCCGAAACGGGCCACGTCATACGTAGAGGCCATGGTAGCCATAAATTCTATACCGCAGCAAGAAGTAGCAAAAGGCAATGGCCAAAGTGAGTTGGCACGGGCAAGCCCTACTACGTCTGCAAGCTTAGTGGCAAAAAAACCTTCGCCCTGAAATCCTTCAGGGGCATCGGCTGTTTTTATGTTTGATGAATCGCTCATACTAATTTAAGTTTTTGATAACCAGGTGTGTGCTGTAAAGCTATGCCTGTGTTACTCCCATTCCAAACCTTTTTTCTTAATAACATAGAAAAAGCCTACAACCAGCAGGAACATAAAAATGCCCATTTTGGCAAGGCCGGCAATACCCATTTCGCGGAAGTTTACCGCCCACGGATACATGAAAATAACTTCTACGTCAAAAAGTACAAAGAGGATGGCTACAAGGAAATATTTTACAGAAAACGGTATACGGGCGTTACCCACAGACTCTATACCGCACTCAAAATTCTTGTCTTTGCTGGCAGAGTGCCTTTTGGGCCCCAGCATGTTAGATATGGCAATAGTACCTGCTACAAAGCCGATGGCAAGCCCCATCTGCATTAAAATTGGGATTAATTCTCCCTGGCCTGTCTCCATAATATTGTGTATATATAGTAAATCAATTCACAAATATACGTGTCATTACCCTACTTATTCAATGTTTTTATAAGAGATAAAAGGGGTATAGCTTAATTTTTACTGGTTCTAAATAAGTATTGAATGAAATTGAAGCAATGGTTTTTTGTGAAGTTGCCAATTACGGGTTTTGGCTGTTAACATATTCTTAAAAAATATGCCAAAAACATATCTATGTGTAAATGGATTAATAAAAAAGCCACCCAAAATGGGCGGCTCTGTCGCTTTAAGGAAATAATAATTGTTATATTATTATAGCGCTGTTACGTTAGCGGCTACTTTACCTTTTTTGCCATCTTGCTCAACGTAGCTTACTTTGTCGCCTTCGTTAAGGTTACTTGTTTTAAGACCTGTAACGTGTACAAAGATGTCTTTGCCAGTTTCGTCGTCTGTAATAAAGCCAAAACCTTTTGACTCAATGAAAAATTTTACTTTGCCTGTTCGCATTGTTGCAATAAAAAATATTAATAATGCGTAAAGGTAATTCTATTTACGTAACATCCAAATATTTATGTTAAAAAAATCGGAATGAAATAAAAAATAATTTCATTTTTTTATAATGTTTTAAAAAATGTTACAGTTTGGGTTTTGTTATGAAGCAATGAAATTTGCTGCCTTTACAGGGGTTATATGCTGCTTTTTATCGGGGTACAGGTTTAGTGTTTTAACAAAATATGTGGTTTTTTGGTAATTCTGATTTTTAACACTTATGTACCTTCGCAGTGAAAATGAACCTGATTTTGGGTTTGGAGTTGCCCGCCGGTTTCATTTTTATTTTAATAAGTAGTTTAGTTAAATTTTTTTGGGAGGATAATCAGCATTTTATTGCCACAGGTAATGCATAAAATATAAACGATTAAACCAATCAGCCAAAAAATCAAAGGGTTCGTTCTGAACCCTTTTTTTATGCCTGTTGTTTATTGTAAAAACAAAACCCGCAACAAACGCTGCGGGTTTCAGATATTTTAGTACGAGTGAAGCTGCTCCCTCTCCCTTGGAGAGGGTTGGGGAGAGGCTACTACTGTTGTTTTACACTTATAAAAAGCTCGTCAAGCTGTGCGTCGGCTATGGTGCTTGGCGCATCGATCATTACATCGCGGCCGCTGTTGTTTTTAGGGAACGCAATAAAATCACGAATGGTTTCCTGACCTCCAAGGATGGCTGTAAGCCTGTCCATACCAAAGGCAAGGCCTCCGTGTGGCGGCGCACCGTACTGGAACGCATCCATAAGGAAACCAAACTGGTTCTTGGCTTCTTCTTCGCTAAAGCCAAGGTATTTAAACATAAGGCTTTGTGTGGCTTTATCGTGTATACGTATAGAGCCGCCGCCTATTTCGTTACCGTTTAGTACAAGGTCATAGGCATTAGCGCGCACAGCACCCGGATTGGTTTCCAGTAGTGCCATATCCTCAGGCTTAGGCGAGGTGAACGGGTGGTGCATAGCATGGAAACGCTCGCTTTCCTCGTCCCACTCCAGTAGCGGGAAATCTACTACCCACAGCGGAGCAAATACCTCAGGGTTGCGCAGGCCAAGGCGTGTAGCCACTTCCATACGCAGGGCGCTAAGACGGGTACGTGTTTTGTGTGCATCGCCGCTTAGTACCAGTATAAGGTCGCCGGGTTGTGCACCGGTAATTTCGGCCCATTTTTTAAGGTCGTCCTGGTCGTAGAATTTATCTACCGATGATTTAAGCGAACCGTCAAGCTCGTACTTGGCATATACCATACCGGTAGCGCCTACCTGAGGGCGTTTTACCCACTCTATAAGTTCGTCTATTTGTTTACGGGTATAGCTTGCGGCACCCGGAACGGCAATACCCACTACCAGTTCGCTGCTGTTAAACACGGCAAACTCTTTGTGCTGGGCTACGGCGTTCAGCTCGCCAAACTCCATACCGAAACGGATATCTGGTTTATCGTTACCGTACTTTCTCATGGCCTCATCGTAGGTCATACGCGGGAACTTGCCGGTTTCTACACCTTTAAGTTCTTTAAGCAGGTGGCTTGCCAGCCCCTCAAACATGTTTATAATGTCTTCCTGCTCTATAAAGCTCATTTCGCAGTCTATTTGTGTAAACTCCGGCTGACGGTCGGCACGTAGGTCTTCGTCACGGAAACACTTCACAATCTGGAAATATTTATCCATACCGCCTACCATAAGCAGCTGCTTAAAGGTTTGTGGCGATTGTGGCAGGGCGTAGAACTGCCCCGGGTTCATGCGGCTTGGTACTACAAAGTCGCGCGCGCCTTCCGGTGTACTCTTTATAAGTACCGGTGTTTCTACTTCTATAAAGCCTTTTCCGCTAAGGTAATTGCGCACTTCCATAGCCACTTTATGGCGGAAAAGCAGGCTGTTCTTAACCGGGTTACGGCGTATATCCAGGTAGCGGTATTTCATACGAATGTCCTCGCCACCGTCTGTTTCGTCTTCTATGGTAAACGGCGGTAGTTGGGCCGCGTTTAGTATGGTAAGTTCTTTTACAAGAATTTCTATATCGCCGGTAGCCATGTTAGGGTTTTTGCTTTCGCGCTCTATCACGGTACCTTTAACCTGAATAACAAACTCACGGCCCAGGGTGGCAGCAAGGTCCTGCACGGCTTTTTCTGTACGTTGTTCGTCAAAAATAAGCTGTGTAATACCGTAACGGTCGCGTAGGTCTACCCAAATCATAAACCCTTTGTTACGCACTTTTTGTACCCATCCGGCTAATGTTACTTCCTGGTTGATGTGGCTGGCAGTAAGCTCTCCACAATTATGGCTTCTGTACATTATTATATATGTGTTGAAATTTCAAAGCGCAAATATAATGGTTATTGGTTAATTCGTGGATTTGTTTGTTTGTGTATTTGTAAATGCGCATTTTGTTTTAGTCTCTGTTTTTATTCCGGTTTTGTGCTGATTACAGGCAGCACCGGGCTTATAAATATAGCTGTTGTGGGCAATAAATTATGCTGCGGCTACTTTAAATAATTATTATCTAAACCACCTTTAAAAAATTATCAGTAATTTCACGCACTCTAAATTCCGGCAAATTTGAAAAGCAACAACAAATTATTCTTCGCAATATTGGCTGCCATGGTATTAGGCGCCGCCCTGGGTTATTACATACACGAAAGTTATGATGCTGAAACCGCAAGTAGTTTTGCAAAGAAGATAAAGTTGTTGGGCACGCTTTTTATCCGCCTGGTACAAATGATCATTGCCCCGCTGGTATTTAGTACGCTGGTGGTGGGTATTGCCAAAATGGGCGACGTAAAAATGGTAGGCCGCGTAGGGGGCAAGGCCATAGCGTGGTTCCTTACAGCATCACTGATTTCTTTATTGCTGGGTATGGCGCTGGTAAACTGGCTGAAGCCGGGAGTAAACACCGCCATAGACATGTCTAAGCTCGATTCGGCCTCAGACCTTGTAGAAGGTACCCATGCTTTTTCACTGGAAAACTTTGTAACCCATATAGTACCCAAAAGCCTTTTTGAAGCGCTGGCCGGAAATGAAATACTGCAAATAGTACTGTTCTCGGTAATGTTTGGTATAGCGCTTTCTACCCTTAGCGAAGAAAAAACAAAACCCGTAATAAAAGGCCTTGATACCGTAGCGCACGTGGTGCTAAAAATGGTATCGTACATTATGTGGACGGCTCCATTGGGTGTGTTTGGTGCTATAGCAGGTGCAGTAGCACTATATGGTTTTGGTATATGGAAACTGTATGCGGGCTACCTTGCCGATTTTGCTTTGGGATTATTACTGCTTTGGGCATTGCTGCTTATTGTAGGGTATTTTATATTGGGCGACAGGCTTTTTACCTTGCTAAAAAGGTTAGCTTCTCCTTTGCTGGTAGCCTTTAGTACCACAAGTAGCGAAGCGGTATTCCCTAAGCTTACCGAAGAACTGGAACGTTTTGGGTGCGACCCGAAAATAGTTTCCTTTACCTTGCCGCTGGGTTACTCGTTTAACCTGGATGGTAGCATGATGTACATGACTTTTGCAAGCCTGTTTATAGCACAGGTGTACCATATAGATATGCCTATAGAAAAACAGCTGGTAATGCTGCTGGTGCTTATGCTTACCAGTAAGGGTGTGGCTGGTGTACCAAGGGCTTCGCTTATAGTGGTGGTAGCCACCTGTGCCATGTTTGACATCCCTGCCGAGGGTATAGCCCTGATACTGCCTATAGACCATTTTTGTGATATGGGCCGCAGCATGACTAATGTATTGGGCAACGCCCTGGCTACAAGCGCCATTGATAAATGGGAAAAATAAACTGAATCATCTTAAAAAAACGAAAATACTATGGGACAAGACTTTAACTGGATGAATTTAGTTAACCCCGAATTTTACATTAACCTTCAAATAGCAGGAATACCCGTAGGTATTTATGTAGTATTGTTTATTGTATTTGCCGAAACGGGACTTTTTGCGGGCTTTTTCCTGCCGGGCGACAGCCTCCTGTTTTTAACAGGTATTTACAGTGATGCCCTTATGTCTACCATTTGCGATTTTGGCAATGGCTTTTTAAACGTTACCGTATTGGCACTTTTAGTAGCTGCTTCGGGGGTAATAGGAAATATGTTTGGCTACTGGTTTGGCTACAAAAGCGGTACCTATCTGTACAAAAAAGAAGACACCTTTTTATTTCGTAAAAAGTACCTTATACAGGCCCACGAGTTTTTCGAAAAACACGGTGGACGTGCCATCATCTTTGCGCGTTTCCTTCCCATAGTGCGTACGTTTGCGCCTATAATAGCAGGTATTGTAAAGATGGACAAAAAGAAGTTCATGCTGTACAATATTGTAAGTTCGGTACTATGGGCATTTGCCATGATCTTTGCCGGGCATTACCTTAACGAGCTTTTCATGACCCAGTTTGACATCGACCTTAGGGCACACATAGAAAAAATAGTAATCGGCATTGTGCTTATTACCACCTTCCCGGTATTGCTGAACATGCTGAAAGGCAAAAAGGTTACCGAGCAGGAAGCCATTGATGAGGCTAACGACGATAATAACGGCGACGCCAATATTTTTCCTAACTAAGACATGAACCTTAGCTGGTGGGAAATAGACAGCTGGTTTAGCAATGTTAGCTACACCATAGTGGGTAGTGGCATTGTGGGGCTGCACGCGGCACTGCGTCTGCGTGAGCGTTTCCCGGATGCAAAAATACTGGTGCTGGAACGTGGCCCGCTACCACAGGGCGCCAGTACCAAGAACGCGGGGTTTGCCTGTTTTGGCAGCCTCAGCGAGGTTATAGACGACCTGAATACCCACACGGAAGAAGAGGTTGTTTCGCTTATACAAAAACGCTGGCAGGGGCTACAGCTGTTACGCAAACGCCTGGGCGATGCAGTTATCGACTTCCGTCCGCATGGTGGTTACGAGCTTTTCCTTGAAGACGATACCGTAGGCTACGAAAGCAGCCTGCGACGTATGCCATTTGTAAACGAGGTGCTGCGTCCGCTGTTTCGTGCCGATGTGTTTAGCAGGGAAGTAGACCGTTTTGAATTTAAAAACACCAAGGAATACTTAATATTCAACCCCTACGAAGGGCAGATAGATACCGGCAAAATGATGCAGGCGCTTTTAAAGGAAGTCCACGCCGCCGGGATTTTAATACTGAACAGCCAAACCGTTACCGGCTATACCGAAACTCCCGATGGGGCGGAGGTAGCCTTGGGCGATTTCTCGTTTACTACAAAGAAACTACTGTTTGCTACCAATGCCTTTGCAGGGCAACTGACTAATGGTGCTGTAAAGCCTGCCCGCGCGCAGGTGCTTATTACTGAGCCAATACCCAACCTGGACATACGTGGTACTTTTCATATAGACAGGGGGTATTACTACTTTAGGAATATTGGTAATCGTATACTGTTTGGCGGTGGGCGTAACCTCGACTTTGAGGGAGAAACCACTACCGAATTTGGTACAACCGATATTATCCAAAACCGACTGGAGCAACTCCTCCGCGAAACCATACTGCCTGATACCGAAGTAGCCATAGCCCACCGCTGGAGTGGCATTATGGGTATGGGCGGCAGCAAGCGTCCTGTTGTGGAACAAATCTCAAACCACGTATACTGCGGTATACGCCTTGGTGGTATGGGTGTAGCCATAGGCAGCCTTATAGGGCAGGAACTGGCAGATTTGGTTTAGGTTATTTACGCATTTAAATTACTTCCCCAAAAATACTTCACCGTTTCAAATACCGAAGTGATAATAATGATGGACAGCACTATGTACCTAAAGGCTTTCTCTGAGGTGCGCTGTAATATCAGCTTGCCCAGGTAACTGCCCACGATGCTTATGCCTATAAGAAACGGAATGAGCAGCAGGTATTGCTGCTTAAAATAACCATTGCCGACATATACTATGGCGCGACTGGCGTCTACACCCAGGTCTATAAGCGCCGATGTGGCTATAAAAATATCTTTGGGCAAATGAAATGCCGCCAGGGTAATGCCGCGTATGGCGCCGCCTGTACCTACAAGCCCCGCAAGGAAACCCGAAAGCACACCGCCACCGTACAGGTTGGTATCGGTTTGTTTCAGCTCTTTATTAAAGTTAGCAAACAGGTAAATGGCAAGTACCACCAAAATCAGGTTCATGTACAGCTCCATAACCTTGCCGGGAATAAAGGTAGTAAGCCATGCGCCTATAATTACAAAGATTACCGCGGGTATACCCAGCTTAAGGGCTATGTTTTTGTCTATTCCTTTCCTGAACAGGGCAATTTTTGACAGGTTACTAAACACGTGGAATACTGCCGTAATGCCCAGTACGGTTTTAAAATCAAAAAACATACTGGCTACCGGTACAAACAGTATCGATGAGCCAAAGCCCGATACCGTACCGATGATTTCGCATACCAGCGCAAGGGCAATAAACAGGTAGTAGTTTTCGGTCACGTTAAAAAAAGTTATTGGTTAATCGCCTCCGCAGCCGCCACAGCTACTTCCGCAGGATGAGCCACAGGAAGATGACGAAGTGCATGATGAACAGCTGCTTCCCGGTTCCCAGTTATTCTCTTTATAGTTAGGATAAGCCGCTGTAAGGAAAGCCACGTTAAGCAATGCAGGCCCTTTAAGCAGGTATACCCATTGCCAGTCGGAATTAATTTCAAAATCAGAAAGTTTTTCTTTCAGATAATATGTAGGCAATGTTTTGCGCAAAGGTTCGGCGGCAAGTGCTTTCAGGTGCGTAAATGCTCCTACAGTATACGCTATAGCTATTACCGCGATTATTAAAACGGGCTTGCCTAACATGAGGCCTGTAACTAACCTTGTGTATATGAGCAAGGCTACTATGGCTAAAACTACAAAATTTAAACAGAATAAACGCACTATTTTATCGGTGCTTTGTATGTGCCTGCCCAGTGCATCCATGCTCTTTTTTATGTTGTTAAAC
Source organism: Flavobacterium sp. RHBU_3 (assembly GCF_046613565.1). Classification (NCBI taxonomy): domain Bacteria; kingdom Pseudomonadati; phylum Bacteroidota; class Flavobacteriia; order Flavobacteriales; family Flavobacteriaceae; genus Flavobacterium; species Flavobacterium sp. RHBU_3. Next base: position 42,502 of record NZ_JBKJHC010000005.1, read on the forward strand.
AACGGTTTGCACACCAGGATGTTTAGTAATTCTTTGTGGGCTATCCGCCCATGTTCTGTAATGGTTTCCATGCCTATGCGCATGTATTTCTCTTTAACCGGACGGTCTTCAATCGTAGAAAAACAGTGTTCCTGGTCAAATCGTATCAGTTCTTCGTACATCAGTTCGCCCAGTGAGCCATTTGCTACAGCGTTAATATTGCCATGTTTAAGGTAAACCATTTCAAAGGGTTTAAGGTTAAACAGTACTGATTTACTGTTAAAGCTGTTTAAAAAGCGTTTCAGGTAGTTTTTATTGTATTCTTTCAGCAATACAATTACAATAATGCCCAGTGCCGTGGCAAGAATAGGAAATGTTGGGTTGCTTATATGTACATACAGTGGCTTTAGTAAAAAGTAGGCAGGGCCTAAGAGCAGTAATACTGCGGGCACGGCAAACATTAAAAAAGTGTCTGGCTGTATGCCCGATTGTTTCAGGTTAAGACCGCTAAGCATACTGCGCTCATTCCATATTTCTTTTGGCTGCGGGCCAAAGGCTGCTACATACAATTCGGCAGTACGTGTTGCGCTGTCTTTAAAAATAGTAGCTTCCGCCTTATGATGCGTAGAGGGAATGTGCTGAATGTCTTTGCCCAGCAGGGCGCAAAACGCTTTGTACGATTGTGTGAAGATAAGATGCTGGTGCCATACCACATCTACAATTTCAGATGGCGATACCATACTGCCCGCTGTTGCGGCCAGGTACATAAACTTGCGGTATTCCAGTAATGCCTGTTGGGTAAAATATTCTGGCCATGCATTTTCAGATGCCAGCCTTACTGTAAAAGGATAATTACCACCGGAGCTGTCAAAATCAAAGTCAAGGATTTTCTGCCAAAGTTCGTTGTTCACGTTCATATATCGATTGGTTTATTTCGGCAGGATGAAATTACGAAACAACATTTATAAACCCGAATATTTGGTTGCAAATACAGGTGGCTTTGATGCATTTTTATTGCAGAATCAGGTACAGCCTACTCCTTGTTAAACGCCCCGAAATGCCACAATATCCCTGCCGGGTCGTGTACAAAACACTCGCTGCCCCAGGGCATAATGCGGGGTGCTACCAGTTTGGCTTCGGGGTACTTTTCGGTAAGGTTAAGTGATTGCAGGTACGCCCAAAACTCGGCTGTGTTTTCTACCTCCATAAACAGCATGGTGTTGTTTACCCATTCTTCGGCATAATAATCCTGCAGGTAAAACGACAACTGCTGAAAGTGGAATACCGAAAAACCGGGTCCCAACTCATGTTCCTCAAAACCCAAATCGCGGTAAAAACTGCGTGAGGTTTCAAAATTTTTAGAGCCTATAAACGGACGTAGGGAAGTAACTTTTGGGGTCATGGGTTTTGTTTTTTCATCTTGGTTACCCAAAGATACATACTTAAGGCAACGGTTACCCCAAAAATACCAAAGAATATGGCTTTATACGCTAAGATATACGTGCTGAAATATGTTCCGATAAGCACGTAGGCCGATGCTATACACAGCTTTAACGGAATAAACTCGGCATTGCTCCATGTAGTTTTTTTGCTTAAAAATCCCATAGTGTGGTTATTTAAAGGTGCTTTATGCAGATTGTTTTACAGTACATAAAATTAGCAAATAAGTTTATCTTTACGCTGCATTATAGCTACTTGCCAATGAACCTGAGAAGCGTATACCAAAATTACCCCGATGCTAAGCTCCTGGACGTTATAGACAACCCCAATGCCTACCGCCCTGAAGCCATAGAAACGGCACAAGCCTTATTAGATGAAAGGCAACTTACCGATGAACAAATAGCCACATTGCGCCGGCGCAATGCCGAGGCGGCGTTTGAGGCAGCCGCGCCTTTAGTGCAGCGCAAAGAGCAGCAGGATAGGTTAAAGCTAAAGGCAAAATCATTTATAGAGGACATATCTCCGGCTAATCACGCACCCGGCAGTTCTGCCCGCATGGTAAAAACCATAACGCTGTTTTTTATTGCAAGCTATATTTATATGCTGTGGGGTAACGTTCGGTTTGTTTATTATTTGATTACTCATTTTAACCATGTCGACCTGTTTTCTGCACTAAGGCTGTTAGAAGCCCTATTTATGCCGGTGGCCATTTATTTGTTTTATCGTCAAAAACGGGCGGGTTGGGTTATGTTGTTTTGCTATACCATAGCAGGCGTGTTGTTATCGGGCTTAAATGCGTTTAATACTTTCAGGCCGGTTTATTTTGATTTTTTGCAGGAAGACGACATCTCGGATATGTTTAACCAATACCTTATAAAAACCATTGTTCATGGGTGCCTTTGTTATGGCCTTGTTCGTAGGAATGTCCGTGAGGTGTTCCAAATAAAAGAGCGGACATTATATTATATACTGTTGTTCTTTGTATTTACCATAACGCTCTTAATAAAGCTGGACGTTTTTAGCTAAAACAGAATGGTTAAATTTGCAGGATGAACCAAAAAGTCCCCATACCCCTTCCACACGGCATTACCCTTACCATAAAGCGCGAGGACTTGCTGCACCCGCACATTTCGGGCAATAAGTTCCGTAAGCTAAAGTACAATATACTGGAGGCAAAACAGCAGAGCAAGGCGGCATTGCTCACCTTTGGCGGGGCATACAGCAACCACATAGCCGCAGCCGCTGCGGCAGGTAAGGAGTACGGTTTTGCTACCATAGGCATCATCAGGGGCGATGAACTGGTTGATAAAATTGGGGATAACCCAACACTTTCGTTTGCAGAAGGTTGCGGAATGCGTTTTAAATTTATATCACGGGAAGAGTACCGCCGCAAAACTGAACCGGAATTCCTGGAGGCGTTGCAGGCGGAGTTTGGCGATTGCTATATTCTGCCGGAAGGTGGCACTAACGCACTGGCGGTTAAGGGCTGCGAAGAGATACTTACCGAAGATGATGCACAGTTTACCCACATCTGCTTGGCAGTGGGTACGGGCGGCACCATATCGGGGGTTATTAATTCGGCGGCAGAAAACCAACAGGTAATAGGCTTCCCGGCGTTAAAAAACGCAGGATTGTGGGATGATATCCGTACATTTGCAACAAATCAAAACTGGCAGCTGGCGGAAGCGTACCACTTTGGCGGATATGGCAAGGTAACAGCGGAACTGGTGGCGTTTATCAATGATTTTTACGATAAAACGCGCATACCGCTAGATCCGGTGTATACAGGAAAGATGGTTTTTGGCGTTATAGACCTTATAAATCAGGGCTTTTTTCCTGAGGGAGCCAAAATACTGCTTATACATACCGGGGGGCTACAGGGCACAGAGGGCATGAACCGCCTGCTTATGAAAAAGAATTTACCCATACTAAAAACACTATCAGATGATTAAAAAAATCGGGGCATTTGTACTACTGGCTGCACTGGCTTCCTGCGGGGGCAGCAAGGCACCTTACATACAAACTACAAAAAACGACAAATCGCGTAATCATCGTACTACACCTAAAAAAGCTGTAGCTGCAAAGCCTGCCACACAAAAAACCGAAGTGCTGGAAAGTACCTCGCGCACGGTGGTATATGCAGAGCAGGTACAAAACTATGTATCTACATACAAGGGCATAGCCCAGGATAATATGCGCCGCCACGGCATACCCGCCAGTATTACACTGGCACAGGGTATATTAGAGTCGGGTGCGGGCTATGGCGATCTTTGCCAAAGCGCTAACAACCACTTTGGTATTAAATGCCACAAGGACTGGACGGGCGAAACCGTAACCCACGATGATGATGCCGCGGGTGAATGCTTCCGAAAGTACCCTAAGGCAGCCGACTCGTTTGAAGACCACTCGCAGTTCCTTACCACGCGTAGCCGCTACGCCAGTCTGTTTGAGTTGGAAAAAGACGACTACGAGGCCTGGGCCAAAGGACTTAAGGCAGCAGGTTATGCTACCGACCCTAAGTACCCCGATAAGCTTATCGGCCTGATAGAGCGTTTTCAGCTGGCACAATACGATGCCGAGGTAATGGGTACTGCAAAACCGTCTATTAATAAAGACCTTCCTGTAAAAGGTGAGCTTACAGAAGTAGTGGCTACCCAAAGCGCACCAAAAGTAGTACAGCCTACGCCGATAGTGCCTACAGAAACCCCTAAGCAGGAAACCCTGCCCATAGCAAAAAACACCGAACCAATAGTGGTTCCGGCCGAACAGCCTGCGCCAACACCTGCCGTAACCAAACCGGCAGAAACAGTAGCCCAAACTCCCCCTTCGGGGGCCGGGGGGCAAGCTACAGACGGTACGCACGAAGTGGTAAAGGGCGATACACTGTATTCTATTTCTAAAAAATACAACACTACCGTAGACGAAATAGTACGCCTTAACAACCTTGCCGGAAATGCCATAAGCATAGGCCAGGTACTAAAAGTGAAATAAAAAGAACCATGCTATACGAACGCAGCAGCCGCCTTTTTGCCGAAGCCTCTCAGGTTATTCCCGGCGGCGTAAACTCGCCCGTACGTGCTTTTAAGGCCGTGGGCGGAACTCCCATTTTTGTAAAAGAAGCTAAAGGTGCCTACCTTTTTGATGAAGACGGCAACCGCTATATAGATTATATTAACAGCTGGGGTCCCATGATTTTGGGCCACGCTTACGCACCCGTAGTAGACGCTGTTATAGAACGTGCCAAAAAAGGAACTTCCTTTGGTACGCCTACCGCGCTGGAAACCGAAATTGCCGCACTGGCGGTTTCTATGGTGCCGAATATAGACAAGATACGTTTTGTAAACAGCGGTACCGAAGCCTGTATGAGTGCCATTCGCCTGGCACGCGGGTATACTAATCGCGAAAAGATTATAAAATTTGCAGGCTGCTACCACGGCCACTCTGATTCGTTTCTTATACAGGCGGGCAGTGGCGCGGTTACCTTTGGTAGCCCTAACAGCCCGGGTGTAACCCAGGGTACAGCCAAAGATACCCTGCTGGCTACCTACAACGACCTGGCCAACGTAACCGAAATTTTTGAAGCCAATAAAGGCGAAATCGCAGCCATAATCATAGAGCCGGTAGCCGGTAATATGGGGTGCATCCCTCCGGCAGAAGGTTTCCTTCAGGGGCTACGCGATCTTTGTGATGCGCACGGTACCCTGCTGATATTTGATGAGGTAATGACCGGATTCCGCTTAGCTAAAGGCGGTGCGCAGGAACTATTTGGCATTAAAGCCGATATTGTAGCTTTTGGTAAGGTAATAGGTGGCGGGCTTCCGGTGGGGGCATTTGCTGCACGCAACGAAATAATGAATTACCTGGCACCTGTAGGGCCGGTATACCAGGCAGGTACCCTGAGCGGAAACCCGCTGGCTATGGCTGCCGGACTGGAAATGCTAAAGGCGCTAAACGCCGACCCTGAGGTATTTGTAAGGCTGGACGCCAAAACCGCTTACCTGGAAACGGGTATACGAAACATACTGGACAAGGCTGCAATAGCCTATACCATAAACCGTACAGGTTCTATGATTTCGGTGCACTTTGATGCAAGGCCGGTAACCGATTTTGCTACGGCGGGCTACGGCAACAACGACACTTTTAAGAAGTTCTTCCACGGGCTGCTTACAGAGGGTGTGTACATAGCGCCATCGGCATACGAAACCTGGTTTATTACCGATGCACTTAGCTACGAAGACCTTGATTTTACACTGGCGGCAATAGAAAAAGTAGCAGCCACGCTGTAAAACATAAAGACATATAATTGAAGGAAGGGCACCCCAAAGGTGCTCTTTTTTGTTGGTACACAGGATGGTGGGTAGGGTATTGCGGTTGTTAATTGTTTTATGCACAAACCAATTAATATCCCCTTATGGAAAAGAAATACCCCCTTTTGTTTGCTTTAGCTATTGTAAGCCTGTTCGTTTCCTGTGGCCCTACCGAAGAAATTGGCCTGGGTTATAGTGTAAATGTTCCTACGCAGCCCGAAGTTCCCACGTTTACAGCCCCTACAGCACAGCAATTTTCCGCTGTGCAGGCTACAGCCCTGGAAAACCGTACCCAGCATTTTACAATTGGCACTAACGATCCCTGGACAAGCTTTACATCTGAAAAGGGTGTTATTGTATGGCTCTCCGGAAATTGCTTTACGCTGAATGGCGTGCCCGTTACCGGCGACGTGAATATTGATTATGTGGAACTTTTTGACCGCGGCAATATGCTGGTTACTAATAAAACCACCATGGGTGTTTTGCCGAATGGCGATAAATCCCTGCTGCTTTCGGGAGGCGAGGTGTACATTAACGTTACCCAAAACGGACAGCAGCTTGACACCAATTGCGGCCTGAGCGTTAGCATACCTACAAGCCTTACTGGTGGCACAGTGCCCGGTATGCTGCCCTGGAAGGGTACTGTAGATGCTGCCGGTAATGTGGTATGGGAACAACAGTTCATTGATTTTTGGGTAGGTACTGAGCAGGGGCAGAGTGAAGAATCTTTTAATGCATACCTTGAAGATTTCGGGTGGTTTAACTGCGATAAGTTTTACAATTTTGAAGGCCCTAAAACCGATGTTGAGATTATAGTGCCTCAAGGTTATAACAATATAAACAGCCAGGTGTTTGTGGCATTAGTAAATACCCCAAATACGCTGGGTAATCTTTCGGGGGAGTATCCTATAGGCCTACAATGCCACCTTATTTTTGTTACGGGCGACGGTGCCGACGGATGGATATATGCCATAAAATCGGTTACGCTGCCGGAAGACGCCTCGTATACTTTTACCCCCGAAGAATTTATTACTGCCACTGAAACGGAAGTTGTGGCGGCTATTAATGCGTTGCCTTAATATTTTTGCCCCAAATAATATCGTAAAACCGTTTCTGCAAAGGAGCGGTTTTTTTATACCTTTACAACAGAACAACAACCAATGCTACCATGGGAATATTAGATTTTTTTAAACGTAAAGGCAAATCCTTTGTATCGGAAGCGGCTTATAACACCAATAAAGTAACCCAGGTAAAACTGACTCCACAAACTATGGGGCAGTTGCGCAAACTAAACGTAAACGAAGAACGTGAGCTTAAACTGGAATTCTTCTTTTATACTAACACGCACGAGAAAGCGCAGGCGCTTACCACTGACCTGGGCAACCTGGGCTATCAGGCAAGCAATAGTCTTTCGGCTAGTAACAGCAAAGAGTACGTTATAACCGGATGGACTACCAAAATACTAATGACCGACAGCAGTGTGGGAGAATGGGTAAACCAAATGTGCGACCTGGGCTATAAACACGATTGTGAATTTGACGGCTGGGGTACTACGCCCGAGCAGGAGTAGAAAATAATTAAGATGCTAAAAAATACTATCATTGCAATACTGCTTACTTTAATAGTATGTGGTTGCCAAAAAGCAAAACCTCTTTCTAAAGCAGAGCAGTATTTTTCGGATAAAATGCTTGCGGAAAAACTGTCGGATGATTTTACTGATACTTCTGATTTTGGTTATATTAGGATTGGGAAGTTCCTTAACAAAAATAAACAGCAGGCACTTGTTATCCATACCGACTCTATTACGGATTTATCTGTATATGAATTAAAAGATGATGAATGGATAAAGACATACAATCAGCAACACACAGACTTTCTCAGACCCGATTTGGTTTACATTGCCGATTATAATTTTGATGGTATTAATGATATTGGCGTAGTAAATATGGTATCTAACGGCACCGCTATTATGTCGTTTAGCCTATGGCTAAACAAAGGAAGCACGTTTAAGTATATTCCCGAATTTGAAGAAATAGGTACCCCTATGCTGCTTACAAAGCATAATGCTATACAGGGTTATACCGCATGCTGTGCTTTTGAATCTATGAATATTGGCAATTATAAATGGGAAAAGGATAGCCTCATTAAAACATCTGAGTATGCTATAGAGGACTACCCTTACGGCAAAACAGTAACCCTTACAAAAGATGGTAAGGAAACAAAGCTCCCTGCATATACCAAAAAAGATATTAATGCTGTCATAGAGCATTATGCGCAGAACTGGAAACTGGTTGATACGGTTTCCCGTAACCGTTTTTTATACTGAGAAATAATAAATCATGAGCATCAAACTATATTTCCCCTTAAAACCACTTGTAATACCTGATGTTTGGAAGGTATACAAAAATGATTTCACTGTGCTGGAGCCCGACAACAACTATCCTATTGATGATGTATTTTATTACTTTATTGATGACCTGTTGCAGGCGACTTACAACGGGTATTGTATTGATCTTGGATTTAATGGCGAATATTTGGATAACCGTGACGGAAACTTTAAACTGGTTGTCCTTAAGGGTGACTTTTTAGATGGTGAGGTTTTGGAAACTTTTACCTCAAGGAAAACAGAGGAGATAAAAAAGAAACTGGATTATTATTTCGAAATGATTCCTCATTTATAACCCACAAAAAAACCGCCTCTTTACAGAAGCGGTTTTTATATATACTGACTAAATATATACTATAGTTCAAGAGCTTTCTTAGGGTTGTTGTCCATAAGAAGTTCCATAGGGTTTTCAAGAGCCTCTTTAACTGCTACAAGGAAACCTACCGACTCACGACCGTCGATAATACGGTGGTCGTAAGAAAGCGCCACGTACATCATAGGGTGTATTTCCACTTTACCGTTTACGGCAATAGGACGCTCTATAATGTTGTGCATACCCAGGATACCGCTCTGAGGAGGGTTAATGATAGGTGTAGAAAGCATACTACCAAATACACCACCGTTAGTAATGGTAAAGGTACCACCGGTCATATCATCTACAGTGATTTGTCCGTCGCGGGCACGAAGCGCAAGGCGCTTAATTTCTGCCTCAATACCACGGAAGGTAAGTGTTTCTGCATTGCGCACTACAGGCACCATAAGCCCTTTAGGACCCGATACGGCGATAGAAATATCAGCAAAATCGTATGCCACTTTGTAGTCGCCGTCTATCATAGAGTTAACATCCGGGAACAGTTGTAGCGCGCGGGTTACCGCCTTTGTAAAGAACGACATATAGCCAAGGCCAAGTCCGCCGTGCTTAGCCTTAAACGCATCCTTATACTCGTTACGTATGTTGTTTATCGGCGTCATGTTTACCTCGTTAAAGGTAGTAAGCATAGCCGTTTCGTTTTTGGCAGCCACAAGGCGCTCAGCCACTTTACGGCGTAGCATGCTTAGTTTGCTGCGCTCTTCGCTGCGGCTTCCGCCTGTAGGGGTACCCATACTTGCTTTAGCGTTTACAGCGTCGTCTTTTGTTATGCGTCCGCCTTTACCGGTACCGGTTACGGTAGCAGGGTCTATGGCTTTTTCATCAAGTATTTTTTTAGCCGCCGGAGAAGGAGCACCTGTAGCATATGTTGCAGCAGGAGCCGGAGCCGGAGCAGGAGCAGCAGCTTTTGGTTCTTCTTTCTTAGGCTCTTCTTTCTTTTCTTCTGCTTTAGGGGCAGCGCCACCTTCCGGTTTAGCAGCACCGGTGTCTATAAGGCATACTACCTGGCCCACTTTTACAGCGTCGCCTTCTTCTGCCTTAAGGGTAATGATACCCGCAGCTTCGGCAGGAAGCTCAAGGGTAGCTTTATCTGAATCTACTTCGGCTATGGCCTGGTCTTTTTCCACATAGTCACCATCCTTTACAAGCCATGTAGCTATTTCTACTTCGGTAATCGATTCCCCCGGTGAGGGAACTTTCATTTCTAAAATCATGTCAGTATAATTTTATGAGTGTTTTATTCTGAAAATCAAATGTACGTATTAATTGAATAGGTTCTTGTCAAAAACCATGGCGATAGCCGCGGCGTGACGTTTTTTGGCACGAGCCGAACTACCTGCTGCAGGAGCACTGTAAGCCTTAAGCGATGCCACACGGAACTTCACTTCGGTAAAGTTCATCAGCATGTAGCCGTAAGCACCCATGTTGCGTGGTTCTTCCTGAGCCCATACGTAGTCGTCTGCATTAGTGTACTTGGCCAGTACCGCTTTGATTTGCTCTGTAGGCAGCGGGAACAATTGCTCCAGGCGTACAAAAGCCACATCATCACGGCCCAGTTTTTCGCGCTCAGCCACAAGGTCGTAGTAGAACTTACCGGTACAGAATACCAGTGTTTTTACTTTTGCAGCATCTGCAATAGGGTCGTCCAGTACTTCCTGGAAGCTGCCTGTAGCAAGCTCGTTAGCAGAAGACACTACCGATGGGTGGCGTAGCAAACTCTTAGGAGTAAACACTACAAGCGGCTTGCGGTAATCGGTCTTAAGCTGCCTTCTAAGCAGGTGGAAGAAGTTAGCCGGAGTAGTAACATCGGCTACGTACATATTGTGGTTAGCACACAGTTGTAGGAAACGCTCCATACGGGCACTACTGTGCTCTGCGCCCTGGCCTTCGTAACCGTGAGGGAGCAGCATTACAATACCGTTCTGGTTGTTCCATTTATCTTCGGCAGCACTAATGTACTGGTCTATCATAATCTGGGCACCGTTACCAAAGTCGCCAAACTGTGCTTCCCAAATGTTAAGCGTTTTAGGGCTGGCAAGGGCATAACCGTATTCAAAACCTAGCACACCGTATTCTGAAAGCAGCGAGTTGTAAATATAGAATTTACCGTTCTGGTCTTTCAGTTGGTTCAGCAGGGTTACTTTTTCTTCGCTTTCTTCAGCTTTTACTACAGCATGACGGTGAGAGAAAGTACCCCTCTCTACGTCTTGTCCGCTAATGCGTACATCAAAACCTTCTGTTAGTAACGAACCGTAGGCAAGAAGCTCGCCCATAGCCCAGTCCAGCTTATCGGTTTCAAAGTACATGGCTTTACGGTCGTTAATCAACTTCTGTATTTTGTTGATGAACTTTTTGTCTGTAGGAAGCTCTGTAATGGTAGTAGCTATTTCGTCAAGTTTTGCCTTGTCGAAAGTAGTATCGGCAGTTTCAAGCATCTTTTGCTCATCTGCCTGGTTGTAACCACCCCACTCATTTTGCATGAACGGAGTTATTATGGTAAGGTCGCGCTTACGCGAAGCCTCAAGGTTTTCTTCAAGATTGTCTTTGTACTGCTTTTCAAGGCCGCTTACAAAGTCGTTACCAATAACGCCTGCGTTTATAAGCACTTCGGCATACAGGTCGCGTGGGTTTTTGTGTTTGGCAATGATTTTATAAAGCTTAGGCTGTGTAAAGCGTGGCTCATCACCTTCGTTGTGGCCGTATTTACGGTAACCCAGAAGGTCGATAAACACGTCGGTTCCAAACTTCATACGGTACTCCAGTGCAAAAAGCGTAGCGTGTACTACTGCCTCGGCGTCGTCGGCATTTACGTGCAGTACCGGCGAAAGGGTAACCTTAGCCACATCGGTACAGTAGGTAGACGAACGCGCATCAAGGTAGTTAGTGGTAAAACCTACCTGGTTGTTTATTACTACGTGGATGGTACCTCCGGTTTTATAACCATCAAGCTTAGCCATCTGTACAATTTCGTATACAATACCCTGGCCTGCCACAGCAGCATCACCGTGTAGTGCAATAGGAAGCACCTTGCTGAAATCATCAGCGTAATGCCTGTCTTGCTTAGCACGTGCTATACCCTCTATAACCGCACCTACGGTTTCAAGGTGGCTTGGGTTTGGCGCAAGGTTAATGTTAATGTTTTTACCGCTTTGCGTCTTTTTGTCGGCAGTAAGGCCAAGGTGGTATTTTACGTCACCGTCAAAAAGGGCATCGTCGTCATAATCTTTACCGTCAAATTCGCTAAAGATGTCGGCCGTTTTCTTGCCAAATACGTTAGCAAGTACGTTAAGGCGGCCACGGTGTGCCATACCCATAACAAACTGCTCTACGCCTTTATCGGCAGCGGCCTCTATAAGGAAATCAAGCGCAGGGATAAGCGTTTCGCCACCCTCAAGCGAGAAACGTTTCTGTCCTACGTATTTTGTGTGAAGGAAGTTTTCAAAAGAAACCGCCTCATTCAGTTTTTCAAGAATGCGCTTTTTCTGGTCTGCACCAAAAGAAGGCTGGTTGCTGTTTACGGCAAGCTTGTCCTGTATCCACTTGCGCACCTCTGGGTCGCGAATGTACATGTACTCGATACCAATGTGGCCGCAGTATATGCTTTGCAGGTAGCTTACAATATCAGCAAGGGTAGAAGGCTGCAGGCCTACTTCCTTGGCGGCGTCAAAAACCGTGTTAAGGTCGGCGCTGCTAAGCCCGAAGTTTTCCAGGTCCAGCGTAGGGCTAAACGTACGGCGCTCGCGTACCGGGTTTGTTTTGGTAAACAGGTGGCCGCGGGTACGGTAGCCTTCAATAAGGTTTAGTACCTTAAATTCTTTCTGTAATTTTTCCGGAATGCCTGAGTAGTCGGCTGTTGGGGCAGCTGCAGTTGCGGCTGTGGTTTTAGGAGCGGGTGCAGCGGCAGCTACTTCTGTAGCTCCAGAACCGTAATCGGCTGCTGCAAAGTCAAAACCCTGAAAAAAAGCCCTCCAAGAAGGCTCTATGCTGTCGGGGTTCTCAATATATTGATCGTATAAATCAGCGAAAAATGCAGTATTTGCTGCATTTAAAAAGGAAAACCTGTCCATACTTATGTGTTTGTGACGGTGCGTTATAAAAAATTTACGCAAAAGTACACTATTTCTAATAATCTTTCAACGTTTTTTATATATTTATGGTTATTAATTCCATCCCAGCACCGAAATGCGTCAATGCCTTTTCATTTTTTTAACAAAATTAACAACTGCATTTATATTCTGTTTGCATTTTAGCACTGCTACTGCACAGGATAAGGCATTTTGGGACAAAGTGCAGTATGGAGGCAGCATAGGTGTGGGCATAGGTAGTGGCTATACTGATATAAACCTTTCGCCGGGTGCCATTTACCGCTTTAACGATTATATAGCTGCAGGCCCGTCGCTTATGGGCAGCTATACCTACCAGCGGCATTGGTACAAAAACACCATATATGGCGGATCGGCAATTGTGCTGGGAAACCCAATACCACAAATACAGCTTTCTGCCGAACTACAGCAGCTGCGCGTAAACCAAACGTTTTATTATGACGACTACGGCACATACCCCGGCGGTATTAATGCCGGCAATACCCATAGGGATTTCTGGAATACGGGCTTGTTTCTGGGTGTGGGCTACAGCTCTAACAATGCTACCGTGGGGCTGCGCTATAATGTGCTGTACAACAAAAACGACTACATTTACGGCGATGCACTAATGCCTTTTGTAATGGTGTATTTTTAGTTTACAGTTTACAGTCGCAGTTTGCAGGCTGAAGGCGCGGATTAAAAGCAGTTTTGTGTGCTTGTTTAGCTTTCCAAAGGAAAGCCTTTGTGTCCGTGTTATGTGTAATTCATGGGTTTTGTGTTCTTTGTGAAAAACTTTGTGCACCTTGTGGTAGAAAATTTCTCGCAAAGGCGCTAAGTCGCCAAGATATGACCGGATTTGGCGAAATAATGCCTTAAAATAATATACCTCTATGATTCATACATATACTTTTAGAAAGCAAGCTGGCGTGCGAGGGTATTTTGCATCAGTTACTTTTGATATAACCTCAGATGAATCCAAAGATCAGGAGTTGATTATAAATTATCTGGCAGACAGCAGATGGGAAATTGCATGCAGGTCAGGAATATTATTTTTCTTGGATAAATTTCCTTTTCCGGGACAATTAAGAATCGATATTACAGATGTGCGCTGGCTGCCGGTTGACACGAGTAATTTGGTGGTGGTTTATACCACGCTTAAAGGTTTGTATGAGTTCTTTAAAGTTAGTGATGACAGATTAAAGTTTAACGACGATGATTTAGTGTTTTCATTTCCGGTCGGCAGAAAATTGCAACACAGTTAATAACAAAATGCCCAATAGAAAAATAGAGTGCGGAAAAAATAAAGTGAGGATTGCAAATCCGCGCTATCGAACAGTGATGCCTAAAAACAGAGGCTGAAAACTGTACTACCCACCCCGCCCGCCGCGGTGGGAATAACGCCGCTTTGTAGTGCTTCCCCGAAAAAGCTGGTTAAACAATCAGTGTCTTAATAACCATTTCAGTTTTAGCAAAAGCTTACCGCTTTTCAAGTCTCGTTGTTTACGGAAAAGATTTACATCGTACTTTTTGAAGTTTCCCGAATCAATTTCGACTCCCGTGGGAATTGAAACAGTCGAGTGAAAAATTTCCCGTGTGGGGTAATCTTCAAGAGCATCTTTAAAAGTGCGCCACTCACGCGCCGCAAGCACCCTTATAACGGTCTTCTTAGACGTGCTTTGGTCAATACAAATATTTATCCAGTTTGGTATATGTTCGTCGATGTGTAGTAAGTCTACAAGCGCATCCTTAGTAATTTGCTTTTTGTCGTATAGCAATATCCTGTCGAAATTTTGCTTTTCAAACTCATGCATACCAGAATGATAATCATACCCTGAAGGTTCTATGATGAACATAAAGGTTGTAGAAATAGTATTGTAGCAATAGCGACCTGTAAAATCTACAAGTAATAGCAGAGAGTCATCCAGATGCTTGATAAATGATTCTTTAGTAGCCTTATGATTCATCTTAAACTATTGTATGTGATTGCTTTATTTCCCGATTGCTTGCCCGAACTGAAGAAGTAACTCCGCTCTATCGAATTAACAAATCCACACATCCACGAATAACCCTATTTCACCCCCAGTTCCTTAAAAGAATTGATAATATTGTCCATTTCGGGTTCGTAGTCTTTTTGTTTGTCAGCCTGTGTCCAGCACAGCATTTGGTAGTAGTGTTTTTTGCCTTTAAAGTAGGCCGCTTTCCAGAAGATTTTCTGTCCCTCGGCCTCGCCGCTAAAGCCGCCCACACGAGCATCCATGCCGTTTATTTTTTTTGCCGAAAGGATAGGTTCTTCCGGTAAGTTCAGCGCTTCGGCAGTACTGCCCATAAGCAGCTTGCTGTAGCCGTCTACATCAGGCGTGTATTCGGGCATGCTTTCATTAATTATATCGTCCAGGGTATTGCTGGGCTCGTCTATAACTATAACATAAAACTCCTTAAGCAGGTTTTGGTATTGCAATGATGCGTCGTCGTGCAGGTTTTTGCCTTCGCTTAAAAAAGAGGGCAGTACCACACTATACTGGTTTTTAACTTTTATGGTTTGGGGGTCGCTGTTGCAGCCTGTAAACAATAGAGCTACAATGGCCATTACGGCCAGGCATTTTGTCCTCATCTTCTTAAATAATTGGTTCGTATCGTGAATAGAACTGCAAGGTACTGTTTTTTGCCGAAAAGGGACTGAGTTTTTTAACATTAACACGTTGTGGAGTTACGCATTTCTCGCTTACATTTACATTTTATAATAAAATTCTGAACTACTCTAATGAAAAAGATTCTCGCTATTATGCTTATGGCTTCTGCAGCACTGCACGCGCAGGCCGATAAGGTAAAATTTAAAGCTACAATACAGCACGCTAACAGCGACTCGCTGGTGATACGTTCGCGTACATTTAAACATACTATTAAGGGTACGAAGGGCGCTTTTACCGATGCTTTTTCGGTAACACCGGGCATGTACCAGCTTTTTGACGGAACAGAGCAAACTACAGTTTTCCTTAAAAATGGTTTTGATATTGCCCTTACTATGGATGCTGCTCAGTTTGACGAAAGCATTGTGTACAAAGGAAAAGGCGAAAAAGAAAACAACTTCCTGGCAAAACTGGGCCTTGAGATAGAAAAAATAACCGAAACACTTAGCTCGGGTCCCGATGCGTTTAAGGCTGGTACTGCAAAGCTGGACGGGCTTCTTAAGGAAATAGAAGCTCCGGGTTATGACGCTGATTTTGCTGCTGCCATGAAAAAAGACCTGTTGTATAACAAACAGGATCTTGAGCGTATGGCTACACAGGCTGCTGCTGCCCAAAAAATGAAAGGACAGCCTTCGCCGCAGTTTAACTACGAAAACCACAAAGGCGGTACTACAAGCCTTGCCAGCCTTAAGGGTAAATATGTGTACATAGACCTATGGGCTACATGGTGTGGGCCATGCCGCCAGGAAATACCGTACCTGCAAAAGCTGGAGGAGCACTTCCACGGTAAAAACATAGCATTTGTAAGTATTTCTATTGATGCTGTAAAAGACCACGACAAATGGAAAAAGTTTGTAACCGATAAAAACCTGGGTGGCATTCAGCTTATGGCCGATAAGGAATGGAAGAGCGATTTCCCTCAGGCGTATGGCGTAGACTCTATTCCGCGCTTTATATTGATAGATCCTAATGGTAATGTTGTAGAAACGAATGCCAAAAGGCCGAGCGAGCCTAAGCTTACAGAACAGCTTGAAGCTTTATTGAAATAATCTGTATATTCGCTATACACAAGCCCATGCCATTGTGCGTGGGCTTTTTGTTTTAAAACCATCACCAGTTATGAAAAAAATATTTACGCTGCTGCTGCTTACAGCAGGCTTTGCACTTCAGGCGCAGGCCGATTTCAATTTTAAGGGAACCATTACTAACAGTACGGTAGACTCTATAGTAATATCCGGTTTGCTGGATAATTACCGCCTGGTGCTGCCTGTAGACAAGCAGGGCAGCTTTGGTACACATCTTCAGGTTAAAGAAAACATTTACACGCTGCAATACGGTTTTTTTAAGCAGTACATCTACCTTTCTGATACGACTAATCTTACACTGAAAGCAGACGGGAAAGAGTTTTTGTCTTCGCTGGCTTTTGAAGGGGAGGGGACTGCCCAAAACAACATTTTAAGGAAAATGTCTGTAGACCGTTACAACCTGTATGTTCGTTTTATTTCGGGGGTGGAAAGCGACAAGAAACTGAAAAAAGATGCTGCCGCTGTTACAGAGGGCTGGGGCAAGGCCATACACAAATCAGGGCTGCCCGAAACTACCCAGGGTTGCCTTCAGGTTGCATCTGCCATGGAAAACGAAAAAGTAGCGGCTGAGATAAAGCGTTTAGATCTTATAACAGCTATGGTAGGCAAGCCCTCACCACAGTTTAGTTATGCCGATGTAAATGGTAATACGGTAAACCTGTCTGACTTTAAGGGTAAATTTGTGGTTATCGATATTTGGGCTACATGGTGTAAACCCTGTGTAGCCGAAATTCCTTTTATGGAAAAAATAGCCGAGGAGATGAAAGGCGAAAATGTAGTATTTTTGAGCATCTCAATTGATAAGCAAACGCAGGCAGAAAAATGGAAAAAGTTTGTTGCCGAAAGAAAGCTTGGCGGAGTACAGGTAATAGCCGATAACGACTGGGCAAGCGCTTTTCTTACCGAGTATGGCGTAAAGTCGGTGCCGCGGTTTATTATTGTGGCACCCGACGGCACTGTGGCTAACCCTGCTGCCAGTAAACCCAGTGACGGACTGGACAGGGAGCTGAAAAAGCTGCTGCGTAAGCAAGGAACAAAATAACAACGATGATGAAAAAGTATACGTATATAGCGCTGCTAATGGGCTGTACTGCCCTGGCACAAACAACGCCTAACTTTAAAGGGACTTTTGTAAACGCCGAGGCCGATTCTATAGTGGTAAAAAGCCTGCTGGGCAAGTTTAGGAAAGCGATAGCTGTAGACAAGCGAGGCGATTTTAGCACTACCATACAGCAGGGCATGAACCTGTTTTCTATGGAGTATGGCAAGCAGCAAATGCTGGTTTTCCTTTCTAATGATATGAACCTTACCCTTCTGGGTGACGCTGATGATCTGGAAAAGACCATATATTTTGAAGGAGAGGGTGCTGCCGAAAATAACTTTGTAAAACGTGTAAACCTCGACACCAAAAACATTGAGGCAAAGATAGCCTCGTCTGCAAACAGTGCCGATGCATTAACCGGCGAAATAGAGGCTACAGTGGCCGATTGGCGTAAAACCCTTAAGGAAGATACTCCTGCTGTTTCGCGCACCAGCCTTATGATGCTTATAAGCCAGCAATCGGCTAATCTTAAGCTGGAACTTATAAACCGCGAAAACAGGGCAGCCCTTACTGGCAAACCTTCGCCGCTGTTTAGCTATAAGGATGTAAAGGGTAAAACGGTAAACCTTTCCGATTTTAAAGGTAAATACGTGTATATAGATGTGTGGGCTACCTGGTGCGGCCCGTGCCGTCAGGAAATTCCGCACCTGCAAAAACTGGAAGAACAGTTTAAGGGCAGTAAAATTGCCTTTATAAGCCTTTCTATAGATGAAACTAAGGATGCCGATAAATGGAAAAAAATGGTAGCCGAAAAATCATTAGGCGGGGTGCAGGTAATGGCCGATAATACATGGAAAAGCGATTTTGTAAAAGCTTACAGTGTAGAGTCTATACCGCGCTTTATACTTATAGATCCTAAGGGAAATATCGTAGACCCGGACGCAAAACGCCCCAGCGAGCCCGAACTGGCAGTGCAGCTTAAAAAACTTTTAGGAAAGTAATTAATATAACGATTTAGTCAAAAGCCTTGTTTTTATAGGGCTTTTGCTGTTTTTGGGCCATACCTGTATAATTTTCCAATGTTAAGTTTTACTCAATGTTACCAAATTGTTAACTCAATGTGTTTTTTGTGTAAATTAAATTTTTATATTTGTTATGTAATAGAATGTATAACGTTAAACACAAGGCAATGAAAAAGATATTCGCAGCAGGATTTTTGCTAATGGCAGGTGTGTTATCAGCACAAAGCGTAAAACCAGTACACGAGATAGAAAACAATATAATTAAAAGTACCTATTATTATGATAACGGTAATATAAAGCAGTCCGGCTTTTATAAAGACGGCAAGCTTACCGGTGCATGGGTAGCCTATAATGAAGATGGCACCAAGCAAAGCATGGGTACTTATGAAAACGGTAAAAAAGTAGGAAAGTGGTTTTTCTGGACAGGGAAAACACTTACCGAAGTAGATTATAACGACAGCCGCGTAGCAGAAGTGAAAAAATGGAATAAAGACGCTGTGGCTGTTAACAAATAATTTGTTACTAACCCGAACTTTTAAAGTTGAAAATCGAAAAGCCCCGCGGTGTTAACCAGCGGGGCTTTTTCTGTACAAATGGTTTGTGGAAAAAATTATGTTTGTTTGTTGTTTTTCTTATTTCTGCCCCTCCATATCATAAAGCCTGTTACTGGTAACATAGAGCACACCAGGCTTACAATAAACGCCAGTATTTTTCCGGGTAATCCCAGTATGGCGCCTACGTGTATGTCGTAGTTTGCTCCAATTACTTTTTCTCCCATATTAGCATCACGGTAGTTTTCTTCTTTAAGGAACTTACCGGTATACTGGTCGTAAAAAGCATGGTGGTGCTTGTAGTACGTTCCAGGCACCAGGTTTATGTGCATGCCTATAGCGGCGGTGCTATCGGTTGGGCGGCCTACACTGTAGTAATCGGCTTCGGGGTAACGTTGTTTTGCGGCAAGCACGGCGGTATTAAAGGCGGCATCTTTATCGGCCTGTGCCGGTGTAGATTTTGCCTCAACAGGTACCGGAGGCGTTATGCTAAGGCTCGATATTACATACACAGTGTTTTGAAACCATGTAAAAGCCCATACCATACCGGTAAATGCCAGTATCAGTGCCACAGACGATACGTAAAACCCAAAGATGTTGTGCAGGTCGTAGTTTTTACGGCGCCACTTGGTTGTTTCTTTCCATTGAAACCAAATGCGTTGTTTGCGCGCCGCTTTGTTCTTTGGCCACCACAGTATAATACCGCTAATAAGCATTATTACAAAGATAAATGTGCTCCAACCTATGATTTGCTGCCCCACCGGGTGACTGATGAGCAGGCTCCAGTGCAGCATTTTTACAATATTAAAAAAGCCGTGGCCTTCGTCATATTTGCCCAGTACCTCGCCGGTATATGGATTAGTGTATACTATATAAAAATAGTCCAGGTTGTCTAAGTACCAAAAGTGCCCTTCGCTAAACTTATAAGCATAAGAAAGTGCCGCTTTTTCCGGGTTGTTATATACTGCCAGGCTGTTCAGCTTCATATCCGGGCCCAGTGCCTTTTGGGTATTATCCCATAAAACCGATGCAGGCAGGTGCTTTTGTCCGGGGGTAGGGGTTACGTATATGCTGTCATGGCGCAGTGCCGTGGTTATCTCTTCCTGAAAGGCGTAGATACAACCCGTTACCGCCAGCAGCAATACCACAAGCCCCGATGTAAGCCCCAGCCACAAGTGCGCTTTGCCCACCCAGTGCTTAAAATCCTTTTTCTTCTTCTTTTTTTCTTTTCCCATCAAAAAGCTAAATTAGTACATTTTGCCCAAAAAGGCGGCACCTCCTTTTACATAAGGAAATGCCGCCAGTAGCAGAGCAATATTTATCTTTAAAATTTATACGTAATACCCAGCCTTAGGTTCCTTGGGGCTTCGGCCTGCCAGTAGTAAGCACCCAGCCATGCATAGTAAGACCCGGAGTACAGGTATTTATCCAGTATGTTATATACGTTTGCATTAATTTTCATGTTGCCTTTTTCATAAGAAAGGCCGCCTTCGAGCTTAAAATAATCCGGAAGCCTGTCCAGCCCCTGGCTCCAGGTATCGGTCCTTCTGCCGCCCAGGAAGGTAAACCCGCCTGAGGCGCCAAAACCTTTAAAGAAACCATCCTGAAGAGTATAGGTAAGCCATGCATTAGCGGTGTGCTTAGAATAGCCCGGCACGATATCGCCTTTTTTAATGCCGTATGTTTCGGTAATACCCGCAGCTACTTCGCTTACATACGATTCTGTAAAGGCGTAGTTTGCTACCAGGTTCAGCCCCGGAAGCAGGTTGCCCCTTACGTCAAACTCTACGCCCTGCGCCCTGCGTTTACCAAATACAATGCTGTACTGCTCGCCGGAGGTATTGGTAGGGTCAGACATCAGCTCGTTATTTTTGTTTATACGGTATATAGACAGGGTAGTGTTCCAGCTGCCGTTAAACCAGTCTCTTTTTATCCCTATTTCGTTGTTATTCCCTGTAAGGGGCTTTACGGTTTCGCCACTGCGCATAATACCGGCCTGTGGTGTAAAAGCCTGGTCGTGCAGCAGGTATACCGATGTGTTTTCGTCTACAGACATGCTAAGTCCGGCACGCGGGCTCCAGTGGTTGTCAGATATCGGTGCGCCGCCCCATGAAGCCTGCTCTGCCGATGTGTACCTTCCGGCCACGGTAAGCCTTACCCGGTCATACAGGCCCAGCTCATACTGCAGGTAACCTGCACTGTAGTGCGAACTCATCATGCCGCCTATGGCCTGTGCCCTTTCTTCCAGTGGGGTGCTGCGGTCAAAATCGGGCATGCCGTTTGCCGGGGTGCCGTAATTTGGCGCTGAAACCAGGAATGGGGTTTCATAAGTATCCAGGTCATGGCTCTGGCCCCAGTCTGCTATATAGTTTTTGTTACCCATATCAAGCCCTGCAAGGATTTTATGGCTCAGCTGCCCGGTCTGGAATTTACCGTTAAGGAAAACCTGCCCCAGTTTCATAGAGCTTTCGGCATCCCATATGCCCACATTACGTATTATTTCGCCTGCGCTTAAAATTTCTGTGCCGTTTGCATCATACTCCGGACCCACGTGCGACGGCCATGAGCTGTAACCTTCCTGTAAGTATTTAAAGTATGCCAGCTGTGCGGTTACCTTCCAGTGGTCGTCTATCTGGTGTTCCAGCATGGCATAAAAGCTGTGGTCGTTTATTTTGGTGTCGGGCAGTCCGGGCTGTGTCAGGGTAAAGTCGCGCGGTGCCGTAGCATAGCCACCGGTCCCGAATACGTAGTAAGAACCTACCTCGGTCATGTTTGCACGCTGGTAGTTGTATTCAAAGGTGGCCTTTGTTTTGTCGTTTATCTGGTATGAAATAACCGGTGCTATGGCATAGCGGTCGTTGTGCTCATACGGACGGAAAGAGCCCTTGTTTTGGGCGGCAAGGTTAAGGCGGTACTGTACTTTGCCGTCTTTGCTCAGTTTACCGTCAAGGTCTACAGTGGTACGGTACAGGTCAAAACTGCCCAGTGTAAGGCTTACCTCGCCTTTTTCTATGCCGGTAGGTTTTTTGGTAACCACATTATATAGCCCGCTTGGGTCTCCGTTTGCCAGCATAAAGCCGGCCGGACCTTTTACAAACTCTATGTGGTCTACAAAGCTCATGTCTTCGGTAAGCGGGCCCCAGAACGATGAAACCACGTTAAATCCGTTCCTGAAAGCCTGTATCTGCGAACCGCGCATGGTTATATTTGCATACAGGTCGCCCCAGTGTTCCAGGCGGGTAGTACCGCTTACGTTTCGTATTACACCATCGCTCATGCTTATTACCTGTTGGTCTTTCAGTGCCTGTGCGGTTACTATCTGTATGTTTTGCGGCACATTTAAAATAGGGGTGTCCAGGCGCAGCGTACCCGAAGTCTTATCCTGCTTATAGCGGTTGGTGCCCCCGTTGATAATCACCTCGTTTAGTTCTTCCTGGCTTTCGCCCAGGGTAAAGTTCTTTACCGTTTCGGTTCCGGCCGTTACCGTAATGGTTTCCTCCACGGGCTTAATACCCACGCTTACTATGCGTATGGTGTATTCGCCGGCTTTTACGCTTTTTATTTCGTAGTATCCTTTAGCGTTTGTTATGGCACCATAACCGGTACCTTTTAGCGCTATGGTAATGTTTTCTGCGGGGGTATTGTCGCTCAGTACAATAATACCGCTTACACTGCCGCGTTCTTGTGCCGTAAGCACCATGCCCAGCAGCAATGCAATAAGGGATAAGGTTTGTTTAATGTAGTTGTTAATCATTTTTTGTTTTGGTTTTATTTGAATGTGACAAAGTTAAGTCCCAAATAAACACCGGACAATATTATTTTTAATTATTCTAAATAAAATTAAGCTCTGTTTTTCACTTTTACGAATGTGTGGGTAAAGTGGGTTTTATTTTTAATGATTCTAAATAACAGTGTTTTTTGATTGCAGTTTTGCTAAGGTTAGCGCAAAAAAAATGTCCCGCAACCGGGGCGGGACATTTATGCTCTATGTGTTTTGCTTTTACTTAGAATTTGTACGATATGCCACCTACAAATGTCCTTGGAGCCTGTACGTTTATAGTGGTATACCCATTAAAGTACAGCTCATCAGTAAGGTTGTTTACCCTGAAGGTAACCCTGTATTTTGGCTGGTCGTAGAATACAGATGCATTAAGCACAGTGTATGAAGGCAGTACAAAAGTATCCCTTCCGGTTACGTTACCGTCTGAATCCAGCGTATTCTGGTTATAGATAAGGCTTTCGCTGCCGTAGTTTCCGCCTACCCCAAGGCCAAGGCCTTTAATAGTGTTTTCCGGCAGTTTGTAGCTCACCCAGAAGTTAGCCAGGTTTTGTGGGCCTGCTGTATACGGGCGAAGGTTGTTTACACCGGCATCGGCTTTTGTAAGCTTGCTGTCGTTGTAGGCATAACCTGCTATAATGTTTAGGCCTTCTATAGGGCTTGCTGTAATTTCGGCCTCTATACCTTTACTTAGCTGGGTGCCGTCCTGTATAGAAGATATAGGGTTGCTTGGGTCTGTCCTTACAATGTTTTCAACTTCTATATTATAGTAGCTTACACTACCGCTTAGCTTGTTGTTAAAGGCGTTTGCCTTAACACCGGCTTCAAACTGGTTAGCGTGTTCCGGCTTAAATACAGCACCGTTAACATTAGGGTCTGTAGAGCCTGCGTAGCTGTTTACTACGTTTTTAAAGCTGTTTTGGTAGTTAGCAAAAAGCGAAACCTGGTCTTCTACAATCTGGTACACAGCACCAAATTTTGGTGAAAATGCATTTTGAGAAAACGCACCAGACCTTGTGTTGCTGGCTGCATCATAAGAGCCCCTGTTTTCGTAGTTGTCAAAACGTACACCGGCCGATACAAGCAGGCGAGGGGTAATGTTTAGTACATCGTTTACATACACGCTGTTTGTGCTGTAATCAGAAGAGCCTTTATAAAAGCTGTCCGAACCGTCCAGCATGTTTTGTATTGTGTGCTGGTTAAAGGCATTGTAGTTAGCTATAGATCCGGTGTAGTCTACCGTGTCAAAAGTCCACTGGAAGCCCGGCAGGTAAGTAATAAGGTAGTATCCTTTAGTGTGGTAAATGTCGCCGCCTATTACCATGCGGTTCCTCATGCTGCCTATTTTAAAGTCGCCTGTAAAGTTCTGCTGGAACTCCACCGCGTTAGACGAGCCTTCAAAACCCCATGCGTTACGAGACATTTGGTTGTTTGCCAAAAGGTATAACCATGTACCCGGCCCTGCAGCTTCGTTGTTTGCTGAGGTTAGTATAGACTGCGACGTCCAGTTGTCAGACATCTTGTAGTTAAACGTAGCAAAGAAGTTGCGGCTCTTGGTTTGTGTAACAAAGTTACTGCCGTTCATACTGCGTTTAAAGTCGTAGTTAAGGTCCGCGGCATTGTGTATGCCTATGTTGCTTGGGCTGTCGCCAAGGTATATAAGGTTAAGGCCTGTAGCATCCTGGTTAAAGAATTCTGCTTCAATGGTAGCCGTAAGGCGGTCGCTAAACTTGTAGGTAAACGATGGTGCAAAGAAGAAATTCTTGCTCATACCTGTATCCTGGAAGCTTTCGCTTTTTGTAGTAGCGGCATTTAGCCTGAACAGTGCCGTTTTATCAGCGTTAAGCGGAGTGTTTACATCTACGGTACCACGGTTAAAGCCGTAGCTTCCGGTCTGGAAGTTTACCTCACCGCCAAACCTGTCATACGGTTTTTTGGTAACACGGTTTATAAGCCCGCCGTAAGATGTAAGTATGCTACCAAAAAGCGTAGCCGAAGGGCCTTTTATAGCCTCTATGTATTCTATGTTAGCAGCATCGTTGTTAGCTATAACAGTACCTGCTACACCGTTCCTTACAAGCGCCTGGGTAGTAAAACCCCTAGATACGTAGTACGAACCTCCATCGCCGGCACGGCCTGTGGCACCCCACATTTGGTACAGACCCGGAACGTTTTTAAGGGCGTCGTCCTGGTTTGTTATCAGCTGGTCTTTCATCAGTTGTTGTGTAACCACGTTGCTTACCTGTGCGTTTTCTATGGCTTTTAGCGGAATGCGCGAGCTGCTTACAGCTTCCTGCTTGCTATAGCGGTTAGTGCCGCCGTTTATTACCACTTCGTTCAGTTCTTCCTGGCTTTCGTTCAGGGTTATGTTAGCTGTTGCTGTTTGTCCGGCTGCAACGGCAATATTTTGTTCCACGGTTTTAATACCTACCGAAACTACGCGTATGGTATATTCACCGACTTTAACGTTCTTTATTTCGTAGTGGCCTTTGGCGTTTGTTACCGCACTGTAGTTAGTGTTTTTTAACGCCACGCTTATGTTTTCGGCAGGGGTATTGTCGCTAAGTACAATAGTACCGCTTACGTTACCGCGATCCTGAGCCGATAGCGCAAAGCCAAATAGTAGCGCTATAAGGGTTAGAGTTTGTTTAAAAATAGAATTGTTCATCTGTTATTGGTTTTTTAAAACGGGGCAAAGTTAATACCCAAATGGACATGAAGCAATATTATTTTTAATTATTCTAAATAAAATTAAGATACGAAAGCACTTTTGAGAATAATGGTGTTATGCGCGCCTATTTTTTTACAGAACGAATTTTTGGGCTGTAAACGCTGTTTTTATTATAACATTTTGTGATGAAAGCTTATGTGGGTTGAGGTTTTAGTCGCAGTCGCAGTTTACAGGTGCTTCCATGTCGACCGCAGCGTAGCGGAGTGGAGACATCTCTCCCATTACTGATTTACATAAAATATAACACAAAGCCCCGCAAAGGAAGCGCAAAGTTTTCCGAAGTTTTTAAAGGATGAGTGAAGTTGTTCCCGCTCTTTTGGAGAGGGTTAGGGAGAGGCAAAAAAAGTGCCGCCATGCGGAGGGACTGATATTTTAAAACTAAGTGGCTGAGGTATTGTAACAGCTAAAAGCTCTACACCCACCTTGCCTCAAGCAACTCAAAATATTTACTATAATCCTTATCAGGAAAGGCTTTTGCGAGTGCTTCGAGCGAGGCCTTAAGCCCGTCGTATTTATAAGAAATCATAGGGTCTTTAAGCGATACCTCGCTAAAAAGCAGCTGCCAGTCGGCTATGCCCATCATGTCCAGCACGGCTTCATAATACTGCACAAAAGTGAGGTTGGTTTTGCAATAAAACGCGCGGTCTATATAATAAATAGCAGGTTCGTTTGGTGGCGACACACCTTCCTGAATGCTGAATACCGCCATTTTACCATCGCCTATTTCGGGGCGTGTATCAAAAGAGCGAAAGGTTTTCCAAAGTGCTTTTTCTTCTTCAGGCTGGTCGTCGTACCAAAGACCTTCGTCGTAGTTTAAAAGTGATAGACCTACCCCTATATTTTCTATACAAATTTCGAGTTTAGAAAAATATAAATCTACCTCTATTATTCCATGAAAATACAGCTTATTGATATTTATAACATCTTTAAATGATTCCTCAAATTTATATCCATAATAATTTATAAATTTATTATGTGCGTAATCAATGTCAAGTTGTCCCTCATCATAACTTTGTAATAGATCAAGATCAAAATCATCTACACTGATAAACTCATTATCAACTAATTTATCATGTAATAGGCTTGCGCTTTTTGAAATTTTGTATTCCATAATTTTATTGGTTATAGGTTTTAGACCCGCAATATAACAAAAAAGTCCCGCCATGCGGCGGGACTGATTTATCTTATCTGTTCAAGAAAGCTGAGGTGCTGTGATGCTTTAGCAGGTCAAAATAGTTATTGGTCTGTCTACAGTCTGAAATAATATCTATTCAGTTGTCTTATGGTTATACAATTGCGCCAGTATATCAAGCTGTACATCCCTCCTTACAGTTTCTATACGCGATGTTTCCATATCGCCACCCAGGGGCAGGGCGGGTAGCAGGGTATACATTTCGTCTTCTTTTAGTTCCGGCAGGGTACTGCGGTGTTTCAGGTGCATGTCGTAGCAAAAGCCGATTTCTAAATTGGTAGTGTTTACCAATGCCAGGTTGAGCAGAAGCCCTAAATAACCACTGGGGGAATTAGCATGGGCAGTACCAGTGTGTGGATTGAACCCGCAATAATCGTTATTGTAATAATATTCGATGCAGCCAAAGGAAGAAACCAGGAACGCATGGCAGTTATCACCATCAAGCCCCCAGTTTGTAAATACATCATGAAAATCTTTGGGCGATACCGTTCTGAAAAAGCCGTTGCCGTATACAGCTTTTTGTTCCTGCTGTAGGAATTGGTATAACTCATCAGGGATCTTATCCCGGTAGGCTTCCAGTTCGCCTTCGGCAAATGTACCTGTCCTTTTATCTAAAGGGTGCTTAGTGAGGAATTCTGTAATGTCGGTCATTTTTTGGTTATAGGTTTTAGACCCGCAATATACAAAAAAGGTCCCGCCATGCGGCGGGACTGATATTTTAAAACTAAGTGGGTGAGGTATTGTAATAGCTAAAAGCGCTACACCCACCTCGCCTCAAGCAATTCGAAGTATTTACTATAATCCTTATCAGGAAAGGCTTTTGCGAGTGCTTCGAGCGAGGCCTTAAGCCCATCGTATTTATAAGAAATCATAGGGTCTTTAAGCGATACCTCGCTAAAAAGCAGCTGCCAGTCGGCTATGCCAATCATGTCCAGCACGGCTTCATAATACTGCACAAAAGTGAGGTTGGTTTTGCAATAAAACGCGCGGTCTATATAATAAATAGCAGGTTCGTTTGGTGGCGACACACCTTCCTGAATGCTGAATACCGCCATTTTACCATCGCCTATTTCGGGGCGTGTATCAAAAGAGCGAAAGGTTTTCCAAAGCGCTTTTTCTTCTTCAGGCTGGTCGTCGTACCAAAGTTTTTCGTCGTAGTTTAATAAAGTTAGATTGTTGTACACTTTTTCAATATTTATTTCTATTTGGCTTGAATAACCATCTACTTCAAACCATGCATGAAAATGAAATGTATCTATATTTAATATGTCAAGATATTTTTTCTCGGGGATATCATAACCTAAAGCCGTAAATTCTTCTTCTGTAAATCTTGCTAATGTGTCTAAACTAAATCTACCATCATTATCAGAGATATTCAAGTCCAAAAGTAGTATTTCGCTTAAATTTGACTTTACTGTTGCACTGAATTTTCTAAACTTTTCTGTAATCGGGAATTCCATAATTTTATTGGTTATAGGTTTTAGACCCGCTAATATAACAAAAAAGATCCCGCCATGCGGCGGGACTCAAAGTAACTATATAAGATGAAAACATAAATTAATGTTTCGCGGTAAAGCCATCTTCGCTTAGTTCGCGGTGCTCGTAGTCGGCAACCATTTCTGCGGCGTAGTCAATCTTTTCTGATTTTGAGAAACGACGGATAAGGCCATCAAAAATAGAGTATACTACCGGTACGATGATCAGGGTAAGGAACAGTGAACTGATAAGACCACCTATAATAACCCATGCAAGGCCGTTGTTCATCTGTGCGGCACCACCCTTAGCAAGCGCAATAGGAATCATACCAAAAACCATGGCTATCGTAGTCATAAGGATAGGACGAAGACGGGCATGGTTAGCCTGTATAAGCGCATGATAAGTGCTTTCGCCCTGTTCTTTACGGTGGTTAGTAAAGTCTACCAGTAGAATTGCGTTTTTACACACCAGACCAATAAGCATAATGATACCTAATATGGTAAATATGTTCAGCGTATTGTTTGTAAGCGCCAGTGCCAGTAGTGCCCCGATGAACGACAGCGGTACGGCAAACAGTACCACAAACGGATACACAAAGCTGTCGTACAGTGCCACCATAACAAGGTATACCAGGATAATAGCGGCAAGTAGTGCCACACCCAGTGTACCGAAACCTTCGCTCTGGTTTTCCATATCACCACCCCATACGTAGCTTACACCCGACGGGCGTTCCATTTTTTCAAACTTCGCGGTCCAGTCGCTTACAACGCTACCTACAGGCCTACCTACAGTTTGTCCCTGTACGGTAACCGATGTACTCTTATCACGGCGCTCAAGCAAACTTGGCCCTGAACCTTCAGATATTTCTGAGAACTGGCTTAGTTTTACTTCCTGGCCCATGTTGTTCATAAACGTTATGTTGCGCACGTCGTCTATGTTCATACGGTTGTATTCACCATAACGTATGTTAATGTCGTACTCGTACTGGCCGGCACGGAACTTACCATCGGTGTTACCGTTAAAGGCCGTTTGCATGGTTAAACCTACGGTTTGCAGGTCTAAGCCCAGAGCAGCCATTTTATCGCGGTCTACCTTAACGTCAATCTCCGGCGAACCAGCCTCTGAAGTTAGTTTTACTTCCGATGCTCCCGGTATTTTGCGCAGCTCATTGGCTGCAGCTTCAGCCCATTTATAGGTGCTTTCAAAATCGTTACCTGTTACGGTAAGGGCTATCGGCGCTTCGTCGGCACCACCCATTATACTTACCGGTACGGTTTTTATCTTGGCGCCTACCAGTACTTTTTGCAGTTCCAGTTTGGTTTTTGCAGCGTATACAAACGAGTTGTCTGTACGGTGCTCCTCGTCTACAAGGGTTACAGTGATTTCACCTTTGTAAGCGGTACTTTGCGAACCTGCCATACCTTCACTGGTTTGACCCACGGTGGTAATAAGGCTCTTCACTTCTTTCTTCCCTTTCAGGAAATCTTCTGCTTTAAGCAACATAAGGTTGGTTTGTTCCAAAGAGGCATCTTTAGGAAGCTCTATCTGAACCATGAACTGGCCCCTGTCCAGCTTGGCAAAGAATTCGCCACCCACATATTTGCCGGTAATCATTATTGCGGCAATAAACAGGCCTACTGCTACGCCAAGGCTGGCAAGTTTTGTCTTCCAGTTTTTAAGTGCCCATGTAAGGATGCCGGTAACCCAGTGGGTAAATTTGTCTAATCCTTTTTCGAAACCAAGGATGATTTTACCAAAGATGTTTTTTCCGGTAATATGCTCTAGTTTACCAAAGCGTGATGAAAGCCAAGGTATAAGCGTAAATGATGATAGTAATGATAGTAGCGTAGCAATAACCACCACCACACAGAACTGTGTAATAATGTTACTTACAAGACCTGTACTCATAGCAATAGGTAGGAACACCACCACAATTACTAATGTAATGGCCGATACCGTAAAGCCAATTTCGGCAGTACCATCGTATGCGGCACGAATACGGCTCTTGCCCATTTCCATGTGTCGGTAAATGTTTTCCAGTACCACAATCGCGTCATCCACAAGGATACCTACCACCAGTGACAAACCAAGTAAGCTCATCAGGTTAAGGGTATAGCCCATAAGCGATATGCCTATGAATGTAGCAATAAGCGATGCCGGGATAGACACCATTACAATAAGTGCATTACGCAGCGAGTGCAGGAAGAAAAGCATTACAAATGCTACCAGGAATACCGCAATGAACAAGTCATGGATAACGCCTTCGGCAGCAACAAGGGTAAACTCAGAGGTGTCGTTTGCTACCTGCAGTTTAAGCCCTTCTTTAGCATAATCTGTTTCGATTTTTGAGATGACTTTGCGCACATCCTCGCTCACCTGTACTGCGTTAGCATCGGTTTGCTTGGTAATTTGAATGGCAATTGCGCTTTTGCCATCTACACGGGCTATTTTTTCGGCTTCTTTCTGGCTGTCCTGTACGTCGGCCACCTGACCCAAACGTATTTGTACGCCGTTTTTGCTCGATATTACAAGGTTACGCATTTCTTCTACGCTGCGGTATTTACCGGCAAGACGCACAAGCATGCTGTTTTCGCGGGTTTTTACACTACCCGTAGGGAAGTCAAGGTTACTGCCCAGTACCGTTTGTTGTACCTGAGGTATGCTAAGGCCAAAACCTTTCAGTTTGTCCTCATCCAGGTTTACCTGAATTTCACGCTCCTCGCCACCTACAAGGGTTACCTGCGCCACACCGTTTACACGGCTAAGAATAGGTTCGATTTTCTTGTCAAGTAGGTCATAGAAGGTTACCTCGTCCAGCTTACTGGTAGCACCCAGGGTTACTACCGGAAGGTCGCTCAGGGAGAATTTTACCAATGATGGCGGATCGGCATCTTCGGGTAAGTCTTTCTCTATGGCGTTTATCTTACGCTGGGCGTCGTTCAGGGAGTAGTCGGCATTGGCTTCGGGCTGAAGCGTTACCATTACTACCGAAAGGCTTTCGTATGATTTAGATTCTACTTTCTTTACCATTTCCAGCGAAGACACCGCGTCTTCAATCTTCTTGGTTACGGTGTTTTCTATTTCACCCGGCGATGCACCGGGGTATACCGTACTAATGGTAATTACGTTCATTTCAAACTTAGGGATAAGCTCGTAGCTCAGGCTACTGTAGCTGTAAAGGCCACCCAAAGTAAGTATGGTAAACAACACTATAATAAGTGTTGGCCGTTTTATGGATATTTCTGCTAATTTCATGTGATGATACTTTTTTAACCTTACAGAACAATTAGTTCTGTCTGTTCCATTTCGAGCGCAACGCAGTGAAGTCGAGAAATCTCAATTAATTTAAGGAGAGATTTCTCCATTTCGCTACGCTTCAGTCGAAATGGAACCTAGGCTGTTTAGCTGTTATTTTATAACTTCTACTTTACTGCCGTCAGTTAGGTTTATCTGTCCGCTGGTTACTACAACCTCGCCGGCAGTAAGCCCGTTAAGCACTTCTACGGTGTCGCCAAAAATGCGTCCGGCTACCACTTTAGTAAGTTTTGCCGCGCCGTCTTTTACTACAAATACCTGGTTGTTACCAACACCACCCACAAAGGCAGTACGCGGTATGCTAAGTACTTCCGGCTGTTTAGATGCTGTACCGAAAACCACACTACCATACATACCTGCTTTTAGCTCGTTGTTAGGGTTGTTAGCTATGGTAATCTCCACAGGGAAGTTAAGCGATGTATCACCTTTTGGTGCTATAAACGTTACTTTACCGCTAAATTCCTTATCAGGATATACGCTGGCAGTAACTTTTACGGTAGTACCCAGTTTAAGGGTGGCTACCTGGCTTTCCGGTACGTTTACTTTAAGTTTAAGTGAGCTTACGTCTACCAGCTCAAACAGTACAGTACCCGGAGATACCACGCTGCCCGGCTCTATATTACGTGAGTTTACAATACCGTTAATGCTGCTTTTTACGCTGGTATCGCCCAGGTTTACGCGGGTTTGTTCGTACTGTGCCTTAGCATTGGCAAGAGCCACTTTAGCGTTGTCTACCTGTTGCTTGGTAACACCACCGGTGGCAAAAGCACTTTCATAGCGTTGCAGGTCGGCTTTTGCATTGTCATAAGATGCCTTTGCGCTTTGTAGCATAATGCTTAGCTGCTCTCCTTTTATGGTAGCCAGTACCTGTCCTTTGTGCACATGGTCGCCTTCGTCTACCAGTACATTTATTACACGGCCACTGTTTTCTGCCGGAAATTCCAGTTGTTGCTTGGCTTCAAAGTTACCGTTTGCGGTGTAAGCAAGATCCGGTACACCCTGGGTTGCAGTTGCAGTACGTACTGCCACAGTGCTGTTTTGCTGAGCCACTACAGCAGTTTCGGCGTCGTTCTTTTCTTTATTTTTGTTTAGTATCAAATATCCGCCACCTATTACGGCTGCTATTACTACTATGTATATTACTTTTTTCATTGCTTGTTAATTTTTAAGGGTTTCCAGTTCGCCTTTTGCCTTTATAAGTTGTATTTCGGCAATCTTGTAATCCAGTTGTGCCGATATATAGTTGTTCTCTGCCTCTATGTACGAGTTTTCAGAATCCAGTAGGTCGGTGAGTGTGGCGAGCCCCTGTCTGTAGTTGTTCTGTGTGTTTTCTAAAACCTCGCGGGCCAGTTTAGAGTTTTCGCGTTGTAGCTCTATGGTACTAATGCTGTTCTGAATTTGCACTTTAGCATTCTGGTAAGCAAGGTCAAGGCTTAGCTTGGTGTCCTTAATATCCTCTTCAGTCTTCTTAAGGTCTATTTCTGCCTGCCTTACTTTGGCACGGGTACCAAAACCTGTAAATATAGGTACATGCAGGTTAAGGCCTATAGTGCTGTAATCGCTCCAGTATACCTGGTCTGCCGGCTTTTTAAACCAAGGCATTTCAGGGCCCTGGCCTATGTAGTTATAGCCTGCCGTAACAGAAAGGGTAGGGTAGTACGCTGCCTGTTGTGCTTTTTTGTTGTAGTAGTACAGCTGTTTTTGTTTTTGTAGTAGCTGGTACTCTGTACGGTTTGTTACATCAGGGTTTTCTTCCAGCGCCAGCGGCTTTATTTCCATTTCCGTTTCCGGAAGCGAAATCGCTGCGTTTATAGGCATGCCTATGTAAAACTTCAGCGTGTTTTCCTGTAGCTCTACCGAATTCCTTAGCTGTGTACGCTGCGTTTCTATGTTGCGCAGGTTTACATTCATACGGTCCAGGTCTATTTTTCGGGCAAGCCCGGCGTCAAACTGGCCTTTAATAATGTTGCGTGTTTTTTCGGTGTTGGCATAGGTTTCGTTCAGCACGGTTAATTTCTGGCGCTGAATGTACACCTGGTAGTAGCTGTTTGCTACACGCTCTATAACCTGCTCTTCGGTAAGCTGCGCGTTTACCTGATAAAACTCGCGGGTGCTTTTTGCAGCCTTAAGGCCTGTAAACACGCTTTGGTCAAAAATTTTCTGGGTAAGGTTTACACCGGCTACCGAATTCCATTTTTGTCCCAGTGGCGCCAGGATTACAGTTCCGGGTGCTCCAAAAAAGTCGCCCGGTAGTGCATTAAGTTGTAGTATAGGGTTGTAGGTAAGTCCGCCACTTGCCGAAATATTCGGCAGCGCCTGTGCGCGCACTTCCTGAATTTTGTACTCACTGTTTTCTACGTCCAGCTTTGCCTTGGCCGCTTCGGCCTTGTTTTGCAGGGCATAGTTTACAGCTTCCTTTAGCGTTAGGGTTTTCGGCGCGGTTGTAGTCTGCGCACGTAGCCCCATAGCTGCCGGGAGTACCATTAAGAGGGCCAGTAGCCCCTTACGGATGAATAAACTGCTCATTTTTTGTTGATATTTATGATTATTGGGTTTCTTAATTATTCGTTTATTTTTCTGGTAAAAAGCATATCCAGGATTATTTCTTTGCGTTCTTCCAGCAGGCGGTCATAGCTTTCCTGGCTAAAGCCCATGGTTTCCTGTAGCAGCGGCCTCATTGATACCGGAAAACTGCAAAGCGAAATAAAATTCAGTACAAACTGCTCCGGGCGCATCTTTGTTATATAGCCTTTATCCATTTCCAGGGCTACCTGCAGGTAAAACTTATCCAGCATGCGGTTCATGGTTTCGGGATCTTTGTATACGCATCCCTGGTTCATTTGGGTTACCATATATATTTCCAGGTACGGAAACTCTTTGCTCTGCTCCAGTATTACATCCAGGTACTGGCTTATTTTATCATACAGTGACCCATCACCAAATACAATTTTCTCTGTACGGTCGTGCTCCTGTTTCTGGGCTTCTTCAAATACGGTGTTAAACAGGTTATCGCGAGAGCGGAAGTAGTAGTTTATAAGCGTACGGTTTACTCCTGCGGCGTCGGCTATTTCCTGTGTTGTGGCATTAAATCGTCCTTCGCCAAAGAAAAGTTTCTTGGCGGTGTCTTTTATCAGCTGCTCTGTATCAACGGCAACGGCTATTTCTTCGGTTCTTTTAGCTGACATTTTAGTTTAACTTTTTAGTTTGACAATTTTGTCAACGCAAATGTATACGTTTCCTTTTAAGTAGTGTTGTTAATTTTTGTTAAGAAATTTATTCGGTTTCTTTAAGGTGTTTTTCCAGAAGGGTTACACCTTTTTGCGTACAAATGGCGCGCAGGTGGTACTCCAGGTACAGGTTTGTAACACTATGAATGTTAAACTGGTCTTCAGGAAACAGGTCGGTGTCCTTAGTGCCGGTTATTCCCGCAAAATAAATTCGGATTACAAATTCAAGATTCAGGTCGTCTCTGTAAAGCTCCAGCGCTATGCCGCGTTTCAGGTTGTCTATAACGCTTTCATACATTTTGCCAAACTGGTCGCGTTTCAGCTTCTGTGCTATTTCAGGGAAAAATTTATTAAGCTGGTATATAGGTAGTTGAAATTTACCTTCAAGTGTTTTTCTTAAATAACGGCGTATGGCAAACATTTCTTCCATAGGATCCATTTGTCCCTGGCTTAGTGTGTCTATATCGCACTTTATTTCCTCCATTATTGTTTTGGCTACAGCCTCTATGAGTTCATTCCTGTTTGAAAAATGCTGGTAAATGGTTTTTTTACTGATGCTCATTTCCTGGGCTATGTCGTCTAGCGTCACGCCCTTAAAACCCAGCTTCAGGTAAAGTTCCATTGCTTTTTCCAGTATAGACTCTTTCATTGCAGGATGAATTTCATGGTGCAAATATATAAAGGAAACTTTTAAAACCAAAAAAGTTTCCAAAGTTTTTACATATTTGTCAAACTATCAGGTTGTAGCCGGGGTAGTGCTGTTTAACAATGGATGCTAAAATGTATTTAACAGCTGGTAATAATGTAAGGTAATGATACACAGCGCGTATTTTTTATAATTGTTTTCTACAATACTGCCGGGTTGTACGGTTAGTTTTGCATAAC
Organism: Flavobacterium sp. RHBU_3; assembly: GCF_046613565.1. Lineage (NCBI taxonomy): Bacteria > Pseudomonadati > Bacteroidota > Flavobacteriia > Flavobacteriales > Flavobacteriaceae > Flavobacterium > Flavobacterium sp. RHBU_3. Next base: position 78,057 of record NZ_JBKJHC010000005.1, read on the forward strand.
ACGTAATAATAGAGTACTTTTATCGCAAATATTCTGTATTAATGCACCCTATAACCTATTATCAAGAGGTAGTGGCCAGTTTTTTTGCCAGTACTGTTGTGGATAAAGAACCAAAAAACCTGTACGATCCTGTAAACTACATACTGTCGCTTGGCGGTAAACGCATTAGGCCGGTGCTTACGCTTATGGCTGCTGAGGTGTTTAACACCGACTGTAAAAAGGCGCTGCCTGCTGCTGTGGCTGTTGAGGTTTTTCATAACTTCAGCTTGGTACACGATGATATTATGGACGATGCACCCCTGCGCCGTGGTAACCAAACCGTACACGAAAAATGGAACATTAATACCGGTATACTTAGCGGTGATGCCATGCTGATACTGGCGTACCAGTATTTTGAACAGTATGAGCCGGCAGTATTCCGCGACCTTGCCAAGCTATTTAGTAAAACAGCCCTTGAGGTTTGCGAAGGACAGCAATGGGACGTGGATTTTGAAACCCGCAACGACGTTACTGAACCGGAATACCTGAAAATGATAGAATACAAAACTGCCGTACTGGTAGGGGCTGCCATGAAAATGGGGGCTATTGTAGCCGGGACTTCTGAAGAAAACGCAAATCTTATATACGATTTTGGTCGATACCTGGGTATTGCTTTCCAGCTGCAGGATGATTACCTGGATGCTTTTGGCGATCCGCTTACCTTTGGTAAACAAGTGGGGGGAGATATTATAGAAAACAAAAAAACCTATCTGTACCTGAAAGCTATAAAACAGGCCAATGCATACGACCGCGAGCGCCTGCTGCAATGGTTTTCTGCCCAACCCGAAGATCCTTCGGCTAAAATAGAAGATGTAAAAAATATTTTTACCGCCAGCCGTGCCGATGCCGTAACAAAAGAGGCCATAGAAGCATATACCCTTAAGGCTTTTGAAACGCTGGATAAAATGGATATAGAAGCCGATAAAAAAGAGGTTTTGCACGCCTTTGGGCAAAACCTTATGAAACGCACTGTGTAATATGACCTACGTTCCTCCGGAAAACACCGACCTGCTGCTAAGCCAGGCGCAAAAAGAACAGCTGTATACAAAACTGGTAGAACAGCTGAATAAAGATTTTGCATTGGCCAACGAGCCTGTAGAACTTGCCGAAGGCATTTCGCCTTTTGATATGAAAATGGCAGTACAGGACAAGATTTTTCGCCTTATACACCATAAGTTTGCCGAATACCTAAACCTGCTGTACATTATAGATGTGCCCGAAAAAGACGTGAAATCGCTTAACGGCGGCGACATTGCCGAACTGGCAGAGCAGGTTACTTTTCTTATCCTGAAGCGCGAATGGCAAAAGGTGTGGTTTCGTAACAGGTATTAGGCAGGTTGCAGTTTTCAGTCGCAGTCTCAGTATACGGGAGTGAGTAGTAAATACTAAAACTTCAATACGCTTCCTTTGTGCTTTCTTCAGCCCGTTTAAAACATACGAGTGAAGCTAAATCTTAAATCTACAATCTTAAATCTTAAATTACAACCCCATCATCATCCCGAAGGTAACCCTGCCTCCGTCTGAGCCATAAAAATAACTTACGTTTGCGGTAATAAGGCTGGCTCCGTTTAACCAGAAACCGCCACCTGCACCCTGGTGCCATTTGTTGCTGTGTTCTCCCGGTAGCCATACGCGTCCGTAATCATATCCGCCCAGCAGGCCATAGGTTACAGGGATTATACTTTTTCCTTTGCCCAGCGTGTACCTTAGGTCGGTAGTGTGCAAAAAGCTGTTGCGCCCATAAAAGCGCTCGCGGCGGTAACCACGCAGGTCGGCATCGCCACCCAGTGTGCTGGCCTGGTAAAACTCGTAGTTATTGTTAAAAATCAATTTGCCTTTTACCCCACTGGAAAGTACCAGCTTGTCGTTTTGAGTAAGGCGGTGCCAAAAAGTAAGGCTGCTTTCGCCGTAAGCAAAGTTTCGTTCAAAGGTGTCAAAACTCATCTTCCAGCCGCCTGTAGCATAAAACTTAAGGCCCATAGCGGGTAGTGATGCGTTGTCGTAGTTTTCAAATTTATATGTGCCCTGTACACCGGCGTATTGCAGATGCTCAAACAAACGGTTTGGTATAGCCCCCGGCTGGTTTACAAAACGGTCTGTGGTACCGTCTACCTCTACGGTTTCAAAATCGGTTTTAAGCTCTACGGCACTGCCGTTTACCCCTTGCTTAAATACCGACGGCGACACACGGAATACCTGTAGCTTTACACGGTTGTAGTCCATGCCCAGCTCATTGTCGTGGTTTGCGGTTTCGTTACCCATACCAAAGTAGTTAATACTAAAATTATTACTGGTATAACGGGCATCCATACCCAGGTTCCATTTGCTGGCCACATTCATAAACACGCCTTTGTATTTAAACTCAAAGCCCATGGTGGCAAAGAAATAGTTTACGGCAAAGGTATGCTTGCGCGAAAAAGGCCTGCGGTTAAAGTTGTTTACGGTATACCCGGCACTGGCTCCCAGTTTTACGCCGTCATCGGGGTTGTAACCTATCATGGGGTAGCCCATCCAATAGTTGTAATTCGGTTTTTTGTAATCATAACTATTGGTTTCATAATCATCAGTAAGGCGCATTGCGGTACGGCTATCCGCTTCATAGGTGTTTTCTTTACTCTTAAAATCGTAAATCTTTACTTTTTTGCCGTTTTCCACTATATAATTGTCGTGGTTTTGCCCGCCTATAAGCCTAAGGGTTATCGGTTTTTCAGGTTTTCCTTTTACGTTGAAAACATCGTCGTCGTCCAGCCCGTAAATCCACAGTTCTTTGGTTTCTTTACGGTTGTAGGTATTGCTGTATATTAGGCTGTCGCCCTTTTTGCTTACGCTGTAAAGCTCCACCTGGGTAATGCCACCGGGCTTGCGTGTTATTTCAAAACGGTCTTTTTTGTCTGTACCTGTAAGCAGTACGGTGCGCAGTAATACCTTGCGGTATTCCAGGGCATATTTGTCCAGTTTGTCGCGGCGGCTTTTCAGGTTTTTCTTTATGGTTTCTATATCGCCATCCATAATTTCAGGCGGCAGCTGAGCGAAAGCCTTATCTATAACCTCGTTGGTCAGGTGCTCCTTTATATAAGCAGCCTGTTCCAGCCATTCTTTTTCGCCGCTTTTTGTAATAAAAGCCACATCCTGTGGGTAGCCCTGTTTGGCCTGCCACCTTACACTGGATATTTCCTCGGTATAATTACGCATATAGCGCAGCGCAGGCATTGTCATTATTATAGACAGCAGTTTCCCGTCTATCTTGGGGAAAGCCTGGTCGCGGTCGCGGGGTATAGGGCGGTAATACGTGCTGTCCGGTGTTTTAAACTCGGCCCAGCGCCACTGGTCGGCATGACGGTCCCAGTCGCCCACAGCCAGGTCAAACAGCCTTGCACGTATGTACATTTTTTCGTCGATTACGTTCTTTTTGCTTTTGGCAAGCTTATCGTGTACATCGTCAGAACTTATAATGTCTTTTGCATGTCCAAAGGTATCTGTATTGCTAAACTCGCCCGACGGACGTTCCTCAACCATAAAAAGAGCATCGCCGTATTCGGTATTGTACTTGCCCATTGCAGGTTGTTTCGGTATATAGTACAGCTCCGGATTTGTATGGTAAATACCCACAGCCCCTACCAGGTCGTTAATAATAAACGGGGTGTACGGGTTTGCCGTGGTATAAAAATCCAGCAGGAAACGTTCGGCATAGGTGTTTTCAAACTCGTCGCCTACATACCGGGTTTTAAATGCCGATGATTGTATAAAACGGGTGGTGCTTTTGCGCACGGCACGCATTACGTATTCATGCCCCTGTTTATCTATAAGCCGTATGGAGTTGCTCTGGTGCCCACCACCGGCACGCCCTACGGTAAAGCCTCCGTGCAGCGTGTCTAATACCGCCACCGGAACGTTAACAGGGGTGCTGTAATATTTGCGGTAATGTTCGCCAAACAAGAAACGGTAAAAACCACTTTTTGTAGTTTCGGCCTTAGAATATATAGATGCAGTAGTATCTTTAGGGAAATTCCGGCTGTATAAAGCGGGGTTTGCACCTTCTTCAATTTCGTTATGCAGCAGGCGTTTTGTAAATATTTCTTCCTCTCCGTTATCAGTTACCTTAAAGTATTTTACAATAGCCTCACCGTTTGTAAACACATCCAGGGTGGCATAGCCACGCCCACCATACGAAAAGTCGTAATCATTAATGGCACGTGCGCCTTCTTCCTTGCTTCCGGCGCCGCTTATTATCTGCTTTATGTTGTCTTTTTCTATGTATTGAAGGTTATGGTCGTGCCCGGATAGTACAATTACGTTATTACGTGGTTGCAGCAGGGTTTTTATACGATCGCTCAGGGTACGGTATTCTTTGCTTTGCAAGTCCTGGTCTATAACCCCGCCGGTGTTCCGTATCAGGTTTATAAGGCTTCCTACTATGGGCAGCGGTACTTTTTTTACAGGGTATATTTCCTTTCGGGCTTCCAGCTGTCCGCCGTGCGCGCCATTATCCATAAGCGGATGGTGCATAGCCAGCAGTATGGTTTTGTCCTGGTTTTTATTCAGCAGGCTTTCCAGCTCCAGGAAAAAAGCCTCGCGGGTTTTTATGTCGCAGTCGTCGTTTATGGTAGGGTAGTTGTCCCAGTCTTCTAAGTACCACTGGCTGTCTATGGTAATTATGGTAATATTATCGGTAACCTTAATGTCGTTTATGGCGCAGCCGCTTCCGGGCTGAAATGCTTTTTTGCCCAAAGCCTCTTTTACCAGTTTTTCCTGTTCCTGCAAGCCTTTTAGTCCGTGGTACCAGTCGTGGTTGCCGGGTATAAAATAGGTTTTACCTTTAAAAAGCCCTGCAAGTGCCAGTTGGCTGTTTAGTGAAGCTTCGGCTTCTTTGCGGCCTTTTTCGCCTTCCTTTGGTACACCCAGCGGATACACATTATCGCCCAGGTAAAACAGGGTGGTGTTTTTTCCTTCTTTCTTCAGCTTGTTGCCCACTACCTTAAGCAACTGCTGCGAATGCGGACTGTCGGCATAACCGGCATCGCCCACAAGGTAAAAACTATGGGCAAGGGTGTCGGCGGCGGTAACTTGTGTACTGTCTTTGGCGGCAAGTGCTTTTTTGCCGTATTGTTCCTGTTTTACAGCACAGGAAGCCAGCACTAAAGCAGTAGCAATAACAGCAGTATTGCCAATATTTTTTGAAAGCCTGGTGGCAACCGGAAAGATTTTCATAATTTGGTAGTGTTTTTTAATCAGTCTTGCCAATGGATATTGTTTCTAAAGCGGAGAACCATGTATTCCACCTATTCAAAGATAGGCTATCTCCCGATTATATATACCATAATTTTAACCATACTTTACGGGTAGTTCGTGCTGCGGAAACCATAGCCAAAGCCGAGGAAGTAGATGCAGCCACACTTGAAGCCATAGTACTGGCAGGGTGGTTTCATGATATAGGGTATATAGAAGGAGGCCTTTCTCATGAAAAACGCAGTGCCGTTATGGCCGAGGAATTCCTGAAGGCTGAAGGTTACCCTGATGATAAAACTACTTTGGTTAAGCGCCTTATTATGGCTACCGAGCTGTCTTATGAGCCGGAAGACCTGCCCGAAAAAATAATGAAAGATGCTGATTGCGCTCATTTTGCCGATCCTAATTATATACAGCTGTCTGAACTGTTGCGCAGCGAATGGCAGAAAACGGAAGGCAAAGAGTTTACCGACCTGGAGTGGAATGTGGGTAACCGTATGCTGCTGCTGCACAAGCACAGGTTTTATACCCATTATGCCAAGAAGCACCTGCAAACCATAAAAGAAGCAAACATAGCTGCGCTGCAGGATGCCATAACCGGCTATAATAAGCAGGATAAAAAAGAAAAGAAAAAGGACAAGGAGAAAGAAAAAGAGAAGAAAAAGGAGGAAAAACCCGACAGGGGTATTGATACCTTATTCAGGGTAACGCTGAGCAACCATACCCGCCTGAGTGATATAGCCGACAGTAAGGCAAACATACTCCTTTCTGTAAATACCATTATTATATCCATTTCGCTGAGTACGCTTATCCCTAAGCTGGACAGCCCCGCTAATGCACACCTGGTGTTTCCTACGTTTATAATGATGCTGTTTAGCACCGTAAGTATCATATTTGCCATACTTAGTACACGGCCAAAAGTAAATACGGCCAATTTTAGCAAAGACGACGTTAGGCAAAAGCGAGTAAACCTGTTGTTCTTTGGTAACTTTTATAAGATGAGCCTGGAAGAGTATGACACCGCCCTGCGTGAACTGATGACCGACCGTGACGATGTATACGGTGCCCTTATTAAAGACCTTTACTTCCTGGGGCTGGTGCTTAACCGTAAGTACCGCTTGCTACGCGTAACGTATAATATATTTATGGTGGGTATCATCATTTCGGTGTCGGCGTTTGTATATGCGTTCTGGATGTTATAATTTCAGAGGGTAGATTTCAGATTTCAGATTTAGCTTCACTCACTCCGGTAATCCATGTGATTATTAAGAGCAAACTAAAGATATTTTACAACAAAGCCCATAAGTTCTTAGCTTATGGGCTTTGTTTTTAGATTGCCACGCTCCGCTGCGTTCTCAATGACCGGCAGTAAGAGTGCAGCTAAATCTGAATTCTTCAATCTGAATTCTAAAATTATTTACGGGTGCTGTCGTGGTATTGTGTAGGCTTTCCTTCGTTCCACAGCGTAAGGATATCTGTTCCTACCGATGCTCCGCTACCTGCTGCTATAGATAGCTGGCTGCGTTGACCCGCAAGTGTACCGGCTACATACAGCCCTTCGGCTACAAGGTGGTCGTCATTGCGCAGTTGTATGCGGTTTTTTTCGGGTAGTGCCTTTTTGTGCGGCTCTATATATTCTTCAAGCCCCTCAATTGCAGCTGCCGGAGCAGAGCCCGAGGCCACAACCACAATCTTTGCGGTATACGTGTTTTTGTTTGTGGTAACGGTAAAATTACCTGCGCTGCCGGTTATATTCATTACTTTTTCGGCAGGAATCTGCTCTACTTCGGGGTACAGGCTGCCCAGGTGCTCCAGGCTGGTACGCAAAAGGTCGGCTCCAAGAGTGCCCGGTGCTATACCGTAAGCATTGTTGTATAAGCCGTCTTGCAGGGCACTGGCTTTCTGGTGGGTAAGTATGGCTACCTTTTTGCCTTCGGCATACGGCCTTTTTAGGGCTGAGCCAATAATAAGCGCGCAGGAAACGCCCGCAGCGCCCCCGCCTATAATAAGTACATCAAACATTAGTGTTTACGGATTTTCTGGTCAATTTTTTTAGCACTGTTAAATATCAGCAGTATTAGCAGTCCGCATACCGATAGTAGTGTGCAGATAAGAGCTACAGCGCTGTTCTTTTCCAGTGGATTTTCAAAATTTACCTGTGTAAGGTTAAATACAGCCAGGGCAATGGTAAGCCCCATAAGGATATAGATGAATACTTTCATTGTAGTATTGCTTAAATATGAAATAACTGGCTGTAAAATTAATCAATATAACTGTTATACGAACAACTGCTTTACATTAGATGCAAATAATTTAACAGCTATGGCAAGAAGGATTACGCCAAAAACCTTGCGGATAACCCCCAGGCCGTTATTACCCAGTATGCGCTCTATCTTGGCCGACGATTTTAGCACCACATATACCACCGCTACGTTTATGGCTATGGCTATGATAATGTTTATCTTGTCGTATTGAGAGCGTAAAGACAGCAGGGTGGTCATGGTACCCGCACCGGCTATAAGAGGAAACGCTATGGGTACTATAGATGCCGTGCTGGGGTTGTCTTCCTTGTACAGGTTTATGCCCAGTATCATTTCTAACGCCAGGAAGAAGAGTACAAACGAACCCGCCACTGCAAATGAGTTAGCATCAATACCTATAAGTTTCAGGATTTCTTCGCCTACAAATAAAAAGGCAATCATAATAACCAGTGCCACTATCGATGCTTTTTCGCTTTGTATGTGGCCTAGTTTACTACGCAGGTTTACAATAATGGGTATGCTTCCCACTATATCTATTACGGCAAACAGTACCATGCTTACAGTAAAAACATCTTTCCAGTTAACAGTCATTGTATAAGGTGTATTTTTTCGGGCGCAAAATTACTATACAAAATCACAATCAGCAATGTTTTTGTGATATTATTTAACACAGGCGAATGCTTGGTTAAATAATTGCTTAGTTGCTGATTAATAGCGATATAAAAAGCTGTCGTCTGTAAAAGGCAATTATGGTAAAAGCACCGCCTTTACCATATTGTCTTGTTTCAGTATCATTTCGTAGTAGGCCTTTTCACTTATCAGTTGCCTTACAAACTCTGCCGCAAGGTATTCTTTCACCTTGGCTTTGTGTTTTTCCAGTTTAAATACAAGCCCGTTTCCGGCCAGGTATTTATTAAACGCGTTATAATATTCGTCTGTACCTGTAATTTGTTTTTCTATGGCTGTAGCATCAAGCCCGCTCAATGCTTTGCGGGTTTTGTCCAGCTGTTCAAATACAAAATAGGCTACCATGCCGCTTTGCATCAGTGTGGTTATGTTTTCGTCGCCGTGCTTGCCGTCCAGCGGCACAAATGTGTCGGGTATAATACCACCGCCGCCATACACTATGCGCCCTTTAAGGGTTTTATACTTCAGTGTATCGGCTATTTTTATGCTGTCGGCAGCGTAGAGCTCACCGCTTTCAAAACGTTTTTGCAGGTCGTTAAAATAGGCTTCGCCACCCTCCTTATAGCTGCGCTGTATGCTTCGCCCCGACGGAGTGTAGTAGCGTGCTACGGTAAGGCGCACGGCACTGCCATCGCCCAGCGGCATTTCGCGCTGCACCAGCCCTTTACCAAACGAGCGTCGGCCCACAATAGTTCCCCTGTCGTTATCCTGTATGGCACCGGCAAATATTTCACTTGCCGAAGCACTGTTTTCGTTTATCAGTACATACAGTTTACCCGTTTCAAACAGGCCTTTTTCGGTAGCGCGGTTCACGTCTACGCGGCCTTTCTTGTTCTTGGTCTTTACAATCACGCGGCCGTCCGGCAAAAACTCGTCGGCCATTTCCACAGCCATTTCCATGTAGCCGCCGCCGTTATCGCGCAGGTCTACAATCAGTTCTTTTGCACCTTGTTTTTTCAGGTTGCCTATGGCTTTATGGAATTCGGTTTCCGTGGTCTCTGCAAAGCGGTTTACCTTTATGTAACCTGTACCCGGTTTTACCATTACGGCAGCATCTACACTTTGTATAGGCACCACATCTCGGGTAATGTTTACATTAAACTTGCGGTTTTCGCTTTTACGGAAAATGGTAAGGGTAAGCTTACTGCCTTCTTCACCTTTCAGTTTACTAAACAGTGTATCGTTTGGCAGCTTACGCCCGTATAGTTTATAGTTGTCTGCAAAGAGGATGCGGTCTCCGGCGCGTATACCGGCTCTTTCGCTGGGGCCGCCCGGCACGGGTTTTATTACCGCCACCGAATCTTTGTACATGTAAAAGTTAACGCCAATGCCCACAAAGTCGCCTTTCATGCTTTGGCTTACCTGTTCCATTTCGCCTTTGTCTATGTATACGCTGTGCGGATCCAGTTTTTCCAGTATGCTGTTTACGGTAAGGTCTACAATACTGTCGGTATTTACATCGTCTACATATTCGCTTTCAATAAAGTCTACCAGCTTGTTCAGCTTGCCTTTACCTGAGGTATTTCCGCCAATAAGCGCACCCTGCTGTGCCGGATAATTCAGCAGGCTGCCTATAACTATCCCCAGGGCCATGGCTGTAGCCAGCACTACGGGGAGAAATACTTTTTTAATCTTCATTTTTATTACTATCCTGTTCTGATACCTGTTCCACTGCTACACCTGCCTTCTCCAGGAAATCAACACCCGAACGGTCTTTGTACAATGTTTGGTACACTACGCGGGTTATGCCCGCCTGGTGTATCAGTTTGCTGCAGTCTTTGCAGGGCGACATGGTTATGTACAGCGTGGCACCTTCGCAGCTTTGGGTAGAGCGTGCCACCTTAAGTATGGCATTTGCCTCGGCGTGCAGTACGTACCATTTTGTAGTGCCCTCATCGTCTTCGCAGCAGTTTTCAAAGCCCGACGGTGTACCGTTGTACCCGTCTGAGATGATCATCCTGTCTTTTACAATAATTGCGCCAACTTTCTTGCGTTTGCAGTACGAAAGCTGACCCCATTCGCGGGCTATCCTTAGGTAAGCCCTGTCATATTTACTTAGTTTATCCTGTTTCATGCTTAGTGCCCGCCGCTAAACGCTTCGGGACTTTAAAATTACGTATAAATTACCAAAAACGATGGCTAATAATCAGGGGCAATGAAATACCTGCCACAAAAGCCGAAAGTACCAGCTGCCAGTCGCGGCGGTTTACCTTAAGTCCGTCTGTTACCAGTAGTGTAATGATAAGAACGGCTAAAACGGCAATAAGTTGTGCTACCTCTATACCCAGTGTAAATTCCATAAGGGTAACAAATACGCGCTGCTTTTGCCCGGCAATGATCATCTTAAATCCATGCGAAAAACCCAGCCCGTGTACAAGCCCGAAAAACAGGGCGGTAAGCGCTGCAAAATTCAGCATGCCCGATGCCGAACGGTTTTTGGTAAAGAAAATATTAGATGCCGCAGTAACAAATATGGTTATGGGGATAAGGAACTCTACCGGCCCCGAATTTACGTTTACCAATCCGTATACTGATAGTACCAGCGTCATGGTGTGGCCTATGGTAAAAAGGGTGGACAACAGCAGTACCTGTTTCCAGTCTTTAAAGCTATAGGGTAGTGCCAGCATGGCAAGAAATAAAAGATGGTCAAACCCGTCAAGGCTCAGCACGTGCTGAAAACCCAGGGTAAAGTATAACTGAAAATCGCTCATCAGCCTTAGAACTCTTAAGATTTAGTTAGGAAATGTAAACTTACGTCTTTTTTGCACCGATATGGCACGTATAATGATAAGTATTAAAAAAATGTTTCATAATTTTATTGAACGCAAAAACGTTTTTAGAAGAAAGTAAACGAATAAACACAAAGAATTATGTCTATCTCAGATCTATTTGACACAGGATTTAAGCAACGTAACCAGGGGCATTTTGCCTCTATTGTTAGGGTTGCTATGGAAAACGGCCACCTCAGTGTAGAGGAAAGGGCGTTTATTGATAAGCTAGCTAAGAAATTAGAGATTTCGGAGGAAGACTATAAGCTGATTCTTGCTAACCCGTACAAGTACCCCGTAAACCCGCCGCACCTGTATGTGCAGCGACTGGAAAGGTTGTACGACCTTAGCCGCATGGTGTATGCAGACCACGTACTGGGACCTAAACAAAAAGAAATACTTACCCGTTTTTCGCTGGCGCTGGGCTTTACACCCGGTAACGTAAAGTATATTGTAGACAAGGCACTATCTTTACTGGTTATGGGCGTAGACAGCGACACTTTTGTATACGAAATGCAGCACATGAACAAATAAAAACGTAATACCAAGCCCTCCGGAAACGGAGGGTTTTTTGTTTTAAGCCGTATGCGGCAATCTATAAAACACCAAAGCCCCTTAAAAAGGGGCTTTGTATAAAGTATTGTTATATCATATTATTTGGTTTGCAGCTCTTTTATAAGGTCATCATACGTATAGGTGCCGGTATTATCTACCCCGTAGTTTATGGCTACACGTAGCGCCTTAAGGCCGGTAACACCCTGCAGGTCTTCTACATCAAAGCTTTCTACTACATTACCCAGCAGCCCTTTGTGTTGCAGGAACTGTATGTAGCGCCTGTATTCGGTTTCTTCCTTGCGCTGGGTGTATACTATGGTTATCTTGCCTTTTTGTGTAATACGCTCCTTAGTACCTTTTATGTTGCTCTTATCTATACGTTTTTTCACCACTTCATAGCGGGCATTGTAGGTGCCGTCTACATCAAAACGTTTTTCGTCCATACGGAAACGGATGCTTATGGCTGAACTGAATACCAGTATAAGCGATGTAACATCTAGCTCGTACGGCAATGACGGTTTCAGGCGGTAGTACTCGTTTTCCATTTCGCACATTACCTGTAGCTGCCATAACCTCAGGTTGTTTAGGTACAACGGATTATAAGGGTGCTTGGGCGAAATGCTGGCACCTATATACAGGTTGTGCTCTACACCGTCGGTTTTAAAGCGTTCGTAATAATGCGGAAAGAACAACTGTGCCTGTTCCTGCTTTTTATCCAGCAGGTTTGCCATTTGTTTGTTTATGGCCGACAATGTACGGTCAAAATCCTTACGGCTTTGGTACACCATATGCAGCTTATTATCAAGCGAATTAAAGTATTCCTTAATACGGGCGGTTACTGCCGGGTTACTGCTACTAAAATGGTTTAGTACTGGGTGTACCTCATTAATTATATACGTTTGAATGGTAGCTTCGGTATCTGCTTTAAGAGGGTCGCGCAGTTTGTCTTCCAGGCTTTCAAGTTCAAATATGTGCTGCTCTACAAGCGGCAAAGGCTGCTGCTCAAATATATACCTGAATACCGATAGCAGGGTTTGTACCTGTAGCATCAGGTCTTTTTCGGTACTGTCGTTTCGGGCAGTGCTGCTGCCTTTTACATCCAGCTGTCCGTATAGTGGGTATACTTCCCTAAATACAATATCCTTAAATGCCTCGCGGTTATTGCGGCTTTGCAGGTGCTCCAGGGCTTCTTCCCTAAACTTCCAGTATACACTGTGGTGTATGGCTGTGTATTCGTTTTGTATTATGGCATCTACCTCGTTTTGCAGTTCGCTGTAGTAGCGCTCTATGGTATCGGTAATAAACGGCGTTACAAATTCCAGCTTGTTAGCGTTTATGGTATTCAGGTCTTTTGCCCTTGCCGAAACCAGCTCTATAAACCCGTAAAAACGATCGTTTTTAATAATAGGCGCCAGTATAAGGCTGCGTATATCCTGCGAAAGCAGGTGCTGTGCCATAGCGGTTTCGGTAGGGTTTTCTTCTATAAACCGTTCTACGTCGCTTATTACAAAATACTTGCGGTCGTGCATTATCTCGTCCAGGTCGTCGCTGCAAAACATGGCATCGCAGTCCATTTCGTTTATACCGTTAAGTATATGGCTCTTTACGCCCAAAAAAGGTGCCAGCTTAAACAGGTTATCCTCGGTATTTACCTCGGTAAAGCCTACACGCAGGTCGGGTATACGAAAGATGGACCGGAAAATACCTTCAAAGCTTTCGGTGTCTTTGTTTTCCTTATTGTCGTTGTTCAGTAAGCTGTCTTTAAGGCTGCCTATGGCATTCTCTGTAGTAGCGTCATACAAGGATACTATACCGAAACCTTTTACCAGCCAACTGTCCGGCGGGAACTTTTCTTGCCAAATGTCAAGGTTGTCAAAGTTGTCCATGAGCAGGTTTACATCTTCGGCTGTAATATTTACGGCCTTATCTGTAGCAACCAGCTCCATAAAATCGGCATTATAGGTTATGCGGTAGTGGTGCATTACGCCATCCTCATCGGGTATGTCATAAAACAGCGGCTTGTTAAAGTCGAAATTATAACCGTAATGAGAGTTTAGAATCAAACAGCAGCAAAAAACATAAAAATGGTGATTGTCAAAATCACGGATGGCCATATCAAAATCGCTACCCGCATTGCTGAGTATTTTTGTAAAACGTGCTGTATGGTTAAAGGTAAGATTATAAAAGGGTATGGTTACGGCCTTAATCTCGTTATTTGTAAGCGCTGTAGGAAACAAATCGGCCAGCAGGTTGCGTATAAGCCCTTCATGGGTTTGTATAAGACCCATGTCTTCTATGCCGTCGCGCAGTTCGGGGTAGGGTGCGGCATGATTAAGCAGTGCCTGGGCATATTCGGCCCGGTAACCGGTTTCGTTTTTAGCGATATCCTCCAGTGCTTCAAGCACTTTGTGGAACGAGAGGCGGGGTACCAGTGGCCCCCATTTGTATTGTTTTGCCTCCATAGCTTTGTAGATTGATGTGTGGCTGCAAAGTTACAAAATTTTTAAATCGCTTATACTAACTTTAAGGTTTCTGCGTTTAGGGGTGGATTTGTTTATTTGTTAATGCGTGTATTTGAAAAACTAATGAAACCCTGGTAACGCAAAAGCCCTGCAATCGCTAATTAATCTGGATTTTTTGAAACCAAATACACGAATACACAAATTAACAATCACCGAATAACCTATTAAAGCTTTATACGGTACAGCTTGCCACCGTCTTTTTTGTCTTTTTCGTCGGCTACCAGCAGGGTTTTATTGTCGGTAAAACAAACGGCCTCTTTTTGGGTTGTTTTTCCTAAGTCATACGATTGTATGGTGCCGTGGGCAAAATCATCACCTTTATAGCCTGTAATCAACCACAATTTACTACCGCTTACCAGGGCTATGGTTTTTCCGTCGGGGCTTATATCTGCGCCGGCTATGGCACATTTCCTAAAGTTATCGCAGGTGCTAAAACTACCTATGGTTACAGCAGACGTTGCCCCGGTCTTGCTTACTTTACGAACCTTTACAATATCATCGGCCGGTACACAGCGGTTTTTACTGAACAGATAAAAGTTGCCTTTATATTCAAAGAAAGCCTCGCAGTCAAAGTTGCGGTCTTTTTTCTTAGCCGGAAAATCTTTTTGTTCCGGGTAGTTAAAAGTAGTGGTGCCGGTTACTGCTATTTCGTTGCCCGGTTTTCCCAGGGCGTATATGGCCAGGTTAGTGCGGTCGTTTTCATTGTTGCCAAAATCACCTACGTACAGGTTACCTGCTTCATCTGCGGCCAGGTCTTCCCAGTCATTGTTTTTGGCATTGGTTACGGGTACTTCAGTATGCTTGCCTGTTTTTTGGTCTATGATGTATAACGATGCATTATTGCCGCTGTCTTCCTGTGCCCACAGGGTGCCGTTTACATACTCCAGCCCCGAAACTTCTTTAAGGTGCAGTGTGGCTATTTCTTCTATATCTATGTGTTGGGTGTCGTTTTTTTTATCGGCACAGCAGGTGGCTACGGCAGCAAGCAGTATACATGCGCCCGGCAATATTCTTTTCATGAGTTTAAAGGTAGGGAAAAGGAACCAATAAGTACAAAAAAAGCTGTATAGGTGTGGTCTATACAGCCGGAATAATCAAAATATTTTTAGCAAGGCTGGTACCTTGCGGTGTGTTGGTAAGCCTAAAGTTATGCATTATGCGTGCATACTGTACTCATTTGGTGAAATAATCGTTTACAGGCGTATTTTGCCGATTAACGTATGGATTTTGCAGTGTTTTTTAGGGTTTTATTGGCTGTTAACCCTGCGTTAATTGCATAGGGATTGATAAAATTGTGGCGTAACTTTATATTATAAATCAGCAGTAAAGTGTGCAGGTTGCCTGAAATTCACAAAGGTTTGAGCATACATTGAAACTGATAATAGCAATACACACATTAGTTAACCTTAATATGTAAAGTTATGGAAGCAAATGATAAAAGGGTGCGTACACCCGAAGACAGGGCACAAAGGCTGGAAGAAATAAGACACTTAACCCCCGATACTACATTACCGTATGAAGATCCGGCTGTGGTAAACCCAGAGGAACTGGCTAGTTTTCCGAGGCCTGCAAAAAAAGTAGGGTCAGTGCAGTTAGAAGAAGAAAGCGAAATGCACCTTGTAAGCGTAAAACACTCTGCCGTTAGGGAAGGTAAAAATATAGTGCGCACAGATACGGGTGCCTAAACCTTACAGGATGTTTTTAAAATAAACAAGCCCCGCACTGCGGGGCTTGTTGTATATATCTAAATATAAAAATCTTAGTGAGTGATTTTCTTAAGCACTGCAGGGTTAGCGTCAAGCTTCGCCATTTTATCAGCGCTTAGGGTA
Organism: Flavobacterium sp. RHBU_3; assembly: GCF_046613565.1. Taxonomy (NCBI): domain Bacteria; kingdom Pseudomonadati; phylum Bacteroidota; class Flavobacteriia; order Flavobacteriales; family Flavobacteriaceae; genus Flavobacterium; species Flavobacterium sp. RHBU_3. The sequence goes on from NZ_JBKJHC010000005.1 coordinate 93,944, forward strand.
GCCCTTAGTTTAGACTCTATGTTTTGTGAGATAATTTCTTTGCGGTCAGGGCTTGCATTAGGAACAGATACCTCACGGAAGTTGCGGTATTTTGTTGTAAACAGCTCGTTGAACATTGATTTTTCACTATCAGTAAGTGTAACTACGCTGTTTAGGCTGGCCACATCATTTTTAGCAGCTGCTGCAATTTCAGCATCGCTAAGCTGAGTCTGAGTTTTTACAGTTGCAGGCGCAGTAGCCTTTTTTTGCTGTGCAGAAGCTGTGAAGCCAACACCAAGCGAAAGAGCGATCAAAGCAATTATTTTTTTCATGACAATTATTGTTTTTGTTTAGTGTTTATTTCGTCAAATCTAACTAATTTACAAAACAACACAAAACTTTAACACATAAAATTTACCTTCTACGGCCTTTTTTTGCCTTAACACCGCCTTCAGGCCTTTTGGCTGCATGCTCTGTGTGCATTTTTTCAAATTTTGTAAACTGCTCAGGGCTAAGTATTTTCTTCATCTCGCGTTTCATGGCTATCTGTTCGTCCAGCATTTGGCTTTTCATAGCAAAGCGTTCGTCGGCTGTAGGAACCTTACCTGCTTCACGATCGGCCTTTAGCTTGTCATGCGCTTCCTTCTTTTTAAGTTCGCGGTCCAGTACCAGTTTTTGGATATCCTTCTGCTGTTTATCCGTCAGGTCCAGAGCAAGTGTAAGTTGTTTTGCTTTTAGCTCAGCGCGTTGTTGCGGAGTCAGTTTTTCCCTGTCGCCTCTCATTGGGCCATCGGCTTCAAATTCGGGCCTGTCCATTCTCTCTTCATGCATGGCTACATCAGCACCGTCAAATCCCGGGCCTGCATGCCTGTCATCAAAACCTCTTTCTTCCTGGGCTGCCACATTTAGCGCTGCCATCATGGCAATTGCTGCAATTAACGTTCTCATCTGTATTTCCAATTTAATGTTATACCTCTTTGACGACGTTTTTGCAATAAAGTTTAACGATGATTGTGTTAATTTTTAAAATTTAACATTTTGGTTGGGGTTCTAAATAACAAAGGGCACCCGAAAGGACGCCCAGTGTCTTTATACAAGATTTAAGATTTCGTGTAATGAAATATAATGTAATGATGTTCTCTTAACTATTAATAAGCTCGTTTGTGCTCCAGTATTCTATAAGTTTTTTGGTGTTGTTCATGTAGTCCTCATGCCTAAGGGGTTTTACCACATATCCTGCAATACCTATGTTATAGCATTCTTTAATGTCGGTATGGTTTGTAGATGTGGTAAGAATAACCGTAGGTATAGATTTACGGCTTTCGTCTTGTTTTAGTATTTTAAGGAACTCTATGCCGTTCATTTTGGGCATATTTAAGTCCAGTATAATAATATCCGGGTTTACTTCCCTGTCTTTAAGTAATTCCAGGGCCTGTGCACCATCATGAGCCTCAACTATTTTATGACGCAGTTCCAGGTTTTTTACCACCTTGTTAAACTTCATCACTTCAATAGCATCGTCTTCTACTAATAATATATTTAGGGGCCTTGACATTTTCTTTCCGTTTTACAGAACAAATGTACAAAGCCCCTAAAGGTTATCTTGCTGATTTTAGCCAAATAGGCGTAGAGTGTCGTTGAATGGCAACTTTGAGTCGTTCAATTGTTTTTTGGTTAATCATTTAATATTTGATTAGCCTAAGTTTTGCGCTAAAGCATGTTTAAACGCTTCATAAGTTCGGGCCTGTTTGCACGGCTTACCGGTATAACATCTTTGCCTATAAGCACACTATTATCTTCAATATCCACTATTTTTTTTGTGTTTATTATGTAAGTACGGTGCACCTTAAGGAAAAGGCTGGCAGGTAGTTTTTCTTCTATTTTTTTTAGTGTACTGTGTACAATGTAGTTTTTGGCCTCAGTTTTTATATGGATGTAGTCGCCTTTTGCCTCCACCACGTTTACTGATTGTATTTCTATCTTAATAAGCCTGCGGTCTATGTTTACATAAAACTCTGTAGCAGTATCAGCAGGAACCGTTTGCGATATTGGTTCGGCTGCGGGTGCCGCAGGGGTAGTGCCGCTTACCGGGGTAAATGATGGTGCAGGGGCAGATGCCTTTAGTGCCTTTGCCTTGCGCACGGCCCTGAAAAACCTTTCTTCGGTTATGGGTTTTACAAGATAGTCGACTATACAGTCGTATTCAAATGCCTCTGTGGCAAAGTTTTTATCTGAGGTAACCAGTACAACAGCCGGTGGATTTTTAATGGTTTGAATAAAATCAAACCCTGTAAAATCAGGCATGTGTATATCCAGGAAGATAAGATCGGTATCTTCGTGCTGGTTTAAGTGTTTCATGGCATGCATGGCATTGCTGTATGTACCCGCTACTGTAAGTTCAGGATCTTTAGCCGCCAGTCCTTCAAGGATATTACGCGCCAGCGTTTCGTCGTCAACAATAATGCAATTCATAGGCTGATAAATGCTATAACCCTTCTGTAAATGTTACCATGCTTTGTAGTATGGCTTCAAAGTCAGGTGCCAGGGAGTTTTCGTTGTTTTTTAACTGGTCTTCAAATTCTGCGGCAAGATAATAACTTTTTTCTAAACCTAAAATGCTGATTTTGTGCTTCAGCTTATGCACATGTTCGGCACAGGTTTTATAGTCGCCGCCGGTATAGCTGTTAGTGTATGCTGCTATTTCCTGCGGGAGTTCAGCTTTAATGGTTTTTATAAGTATGGCTTTAAAATCATCATCGTCTCCGGCCAGGGTGTTTATATAGTCCAGGTTAGGCTGTTCCATTTTTTGGGTAAGGTAAAGTAAAATGTTGTTCCTTCGTTTTCCGTGCTTTCCAGCCAAAGGCGCCCTTCATACCGTGCTATGATCTTTTTTACAATAGAAAGTCCTATGCCCGATGATTGGCTGTTATTATCAAGCTTTGTAAATATATTAAAAATTTTGTCGAAATATATTTTTGGAATCCCTTTTCCGTTGTCTTTTACATAAAAAACATAATCGGTAGGCTCTTCTTTAAAGCCTATTTCTATAAGTCCCTGTGGTTTGTCGTTGTATTTTATAGCGTTTTCTATAAGGTTTTGAAACAGCTGCCTAAAACGGTAATAGTTACCTTCTATACGGGGCATGTTAGGGGCCACGATTATTTTAACGCCGTTTGGGCTGCCCACTGTAACAAGTATTTCGTGCAGTAGCTCGTTAAAATTTACCGGCCTGTTTTCTGTTTCGTGTCGGTCTATTGACGAGTATTCCAGTATGCCTTTAATAAGTAAATCCATCTTTTCGGTATTAAAAAGAATAAGATTTAAAGAGTTAAGGCTCTCATTATCCAGTTTGTCGCGGTTGTCTTCAACAATCCAGGTAATCAGGGTGTTTATGGTTCGCAGCGGTGCCTTAAGGTCATGGCTTACCATGTGGGCATAATCATTCAGTTCCTGGTTTTGTTCTTCCAGGTTTTTTACTAGTTTTTCGCGCTGCTCATTTGCCTTAACAATCTCCTCTGTTTGTTTCTTTATGTATTCTGCCGGGTTAAAGGTTTCGTTGTTTGGTTCCTGTGCGGCCAGCTTCATGGAAAACAATACCGAGTTCAGGTCGGCATTCAGCTGTTGCAGGGTATCGGCTTCGCTTCGTAATTTTTCATTGGCTTCATAAAGCTCCTCCGAACCCAGTGTCATAGCATGTTGCAGCAGGGTTATCTGCTCGTCATAATGAACGTATGAATCGTTTACTGCCTGCAGAAATTTTTCCATAGAAGCCGGGTCTGCGTTTGGCAGATGCTTTTTTAGTTGTCTTTCCAGCAGTGGATTCATATTATTCGCTGATTAAGGTTAGGGTTAAGGTTTGGTTGTGTACCTCGCAAATAAGATTCCCAAAAAACGGAGCTATCTCAGCATAAGAATAAAAGCCGGTAAAGGCAGCTTTATCGCCTATTATTTCGCGTATCATTTCTATCTCCTCCTCTATGCGCATGCCCATTATGGCTTTTCGGCCCATGCAGCTTACTATAATAGCAGCTTCGGCTTCTTTAGTGCGGCTGGATACAGCCTGTTTGGCTGCCTCCAGGGCGCCGTCTGCAATGCCGTGCATAGAGGCCATAAGCATTTGTACTTTGCTGTCTGGTGGGCAGTCTCCCGCAAGTACTATAGAGCCGTCTCCGGTATCTATGCGCAGTACTGTACGCACCAGCCCGAAGGTTTTTCCGGGAGGTATTATAAGTAGTGGGAATCCTAATAGTGATTCCATTTTTTGCTCCACCCTTTCGCCCAGATAAGCACGGTACAGGTCCAGAGCGGGTTTACCGTCTATTTCATACACTACGTTGTTTTCAGATTTTGTTGCCTTTCGTTGTGGGCCTATCGGCTGAAAACCGCCGTAGCTGGCATAGGTAATTTCGGGGTTGCCTCCATAAATACCTATAAGTACGCAGTTGCCGTCTTGTGGGGGTGTGTTATACCCGGTAACGGTTCTTTCAAAACGGCCGTCGTCTCCGCTAAGGCCACCGGTAACGGGTACATTACCAAAAGCGTCCTTCGAAAGTCCTTCGGCAAGCGCACTACCGTTTATAAAATGCCCTGAGCCAAAAACCAGCATGTGCTTAAGGTCTTCTTTCGGTAGTTTTTCCGAAAGGGTCTTGGCCATGGCGCGGGTATCGTTGTTAAAATTTTCGAGATGCTCTGTAACTACGGTAAATGTGCTTTTTTCAAAATCCAGGGCTGTTACCGTAACAGAGTCATCGTATACGTTATCTCCTAATATTTCTCCTGCGGTAGATACATATACCGTATGCCCGTAGTTAAACTCGGTTTGTATTTGCTGCAACACATCCGGTTGTTCCAGCAGGAGCCTATTTGCGAAAACCAAAACAAGAGGGTTTTTTAATTCTTGTTTTTCACCTAAATATTTCCACCCGTCCTGAGGGGTGTAAAGTGCCTGTACTGCTTTCATTATTTAGAGGTTTTAGGAAATCGGGCAAAAAACGTGGTGCCCTGTCCCACGGTACTTTCTATCCAAACCTTTCCTTTGTAGTGGTCTACCACTTTTTTTACAATGGAAAGCCCCAGGCCGGTAGAACGCTCGTTTTTTACCAGCGACTGGAATATTTTAAATACTTTTTCGTGGTTTTCCGGTGCTATGCCCGGGCCATTGTCTTTTACATAAAAAGTATAGTCTGCTTTTGTTTCGGTATATCCTATGTTTACAAAACCTTCGGGTTTATCTATGTAATTTACCGCATTTCCTATTAAGTTTTGAAACAACTGCTGCATCCTGAAACGGTCGGCAATTACCGTAGGCAGCTTTTTGTCTATACTTACGTTTATATGATGAGGTATGTCTATAATATGGATAATGTTTGATACCACCTCGTCAAGGTCTATGTGTTCCCGGCCCACATCGGTGCGGTCTATACGAGAATATGTAAGTACTCCCTGTATAAGGCTGTCCATTTTTTCGAGCTTGTTTTCTATCATGCTCATGTACATGGCAGTTTGCTCGCTCATGGTGTCTTCATTTTCTTCGCGTATCCAGGCAATCAGAGAGTTAATACTACGCAATGGCGACTTAAGGTCGTGCGATACTATTTGTGCGTAGTCTTCAAGCTCTTTATTACTCTTTTCAAGGCTTAGTAGTAGCTCTTCCTTCTGGTGTTCAAATTTTTTGCGTTGGCTTATGTCTTCTGCTACTGCAAAATAGCCTTTAATTTCGCCCCAGTCATCATACAGGGTTTGCCCCTGTACGTGTGTCCAGAAAGGTTTTCTTTTGGCGTTATAGTTTAGTATTTCGCAACTAAAAGGTTTACCTTGTTCTATTTGTTCGGTAAGGTAACGTACGGTTTCAGGGTCAGTATCCGGGCCTTGCAGCAGGTCGCCCGGCCTTTGTCCCATAAGTTCAGCAGTGCTAAAACCGGTCATTTGGCTATAACGCTTGTTAGCCCAGTTTATACGCCCGTCGCTGTCGCATATTACTATAGAGTTTATGTTTTTTTCCGAAATAAGCGACAACAGTTTTACCTGCTCGTCTTTAGATTTTATCTCGGTCATGTCCTCTATCATTGCAAAATACTGGGTTACCTTGCCATGATCGTCATAAATAGGTTGCCCCTGTGTACGCGTCCAGAAAAAGCTGCCGTCTTTTCGCCCGTGGGTTATTTCTACGTCAAATGCTTCTCCGTTATAAAACAGGTTTACCATTTTGTCCAGCGCCTGTTTTTCTATAGCGGGGTTGTTACCTACCTGTACCGGCGTGCGGCCTATAATTTCTTCGCGGCTAAAACCGGTTTGCTCTATATAAGCATCGTTACACCAAAATATTTTGGCGTCGGGGGTGGTAAATATTATACCGTTATTGTTGCTGCTGGCCACCATAGAAAGGCGGTTTAGCTCTTCACGGTCTTTACGCAGGTCTTCGCGCTGGCTGTTGTTTATTTTTAGCAGGTTGCGCAGTTCCAGGGTGGTTATTTCCTGGGTTTTTAGCAACTGAAGTAAATCCAGCAGCGGGTCGTAGCTTGCAAAATCTGAAAGGTTAAGGCTTTTGCTTTTAATCTCTTCCATAGATACAAACCACGGCGAACCTACAAACAGGTACCTGTCGTGTACCTGTTCAAACTGTCCGCGCAGTATTACTTCAGATCCTGTAAGGCATTCCAAGATAACAAGTTGAGTGGCGTTTTCCTGTAATGTTTCAGGTGTAATGGTTTCTACAAAAGGACGCTTAAAACGAAAAAAATCGGTAAAAGTAGCACCTGCCTCAAGACTTGGGTATAATTTTGAAATACTTCTCCCGAAGGATTTTATTTCCAGGTTATTATCTATAAGCAAATAGAAGGGGAATATCTTGTCAAAATTCTCCTTAGTAAATGAAAATATCCAGTTTTTCATGCTTTTTTACCAGCTAACATTAAATACTAAAGTACGGCGGGTGCTTTTTTCAGGAACGGCAGTAACTTTACTGTCTTTCTTAAAATGTTGCGATAAGCCGGCAAGGTATCCTAACACGTATGGCAATATTTCCTCAAGCTTATACTGGTATTCTATTTCTATAGAATTTTCAGTAACTGCAATAATCCTGAACTCAGGTGCTTTGAGTTGAGGGTAAATAAGGCTCATCCGGTTATGAAATGCAGGTAAATTTACTAAATATTCCTGTAGGCTGTCTCCTCTGGAGGCCATTACTTCAGGATATTTTTCTACAATGGTTTCGGGTGTCCTGTAGCCAAAACCGTATAGTACTTTGTTTATGTCGTCGCCGGTTTGTTTTGCAACAATGCCGGCCAGGTAATAAATGTTTTCTTCGCTGTAGGGTTGGTCTGTAGCAGTAAAGCTTATGTTGCGGTCTATTAGGGATGTTATTTCCTGCCAGGCAGCATCGCCATAGGCGGCTTCAGCATAATCTTTTATGGTTACATATATCATCCCGTACATAGCAAGGTGGTGTTTTTTATTGAGAGGTTAGTTCGTTTGTGCTCCAGTATTCCAAAAGTTTCCTTATTCGTTCGGTATAATCTTCATACTTAAGCGGTTTTATAAGATATCCGGCTATGCCTATGCGGTAACATTCTAATACATCTTTATGGTTGTTGCTGGTGCTTAGTATTATGGATGGGATATATCGCAGTACTTCGTCAGATTTTAAAATCCCTAAAAATTCTATGCCGTTTATTTTAGGCATATTTAAATCCAGCAATATAATGTCGGGTATTATATTTCTTTCCTTCAGTATCTGCAACGCTTCTTCACCGTTGCCTGCCTCAATAACCTTGTGGTTCAGCCCCAGTGATTTAAGAACGCGGTTAAACTTCATAACCTCAATAGCGTCGTCTTCTATGAGTAGTATATTAAGTACCCTTGACATTGTAACTTGTGTAAAAAATGGATAGTTAACAAAACTAATTAATCTGACTCCTAAAATGTATAATCTTCGTTATGGGAGGTGTTTGCTTCGGTGGATGGCGCTTTACCTTCGGTGAATGGTATTTTTTTGTAGACAAACAGAGTAAATTTAACAAAATGTTAATATGTTTTATCGGATATAACGGCGCATTACCGAAACTGGTCTTACTAAATTTTAGCAAATACCCTTTATTTACTGGTTTTTTAGTTGCTTTAACATTATTAATATGAAAAAACAGGTAATTTCTTCCTGTTTTATTTGTGGGTTTTTGGTGTAATTAGGCAATAGAGTTGTGCTGCACTGTAACATTAAAAGTGTAAGGGTTTGCTATCAAAAAACCATTCATCGATAGTTTTTTTAGTTTTAACGATACTAAAGGTTGTTGTGGTCGAAAATACCCACAGAAACCGTTAATGCCGGCTTACATTTGCCTTGTAAAGATGGAGGAACACACAGGTTTTAAAGCCTGTTTAAAAATATACATCTTCTAAAAAAGCCCCCTAATTTTTTTTAGAAGAACTTTTTACTAATGCAACTACACTTAACTAGTCCCCAAAAAAACCTGCAACCCCAAATGCAGGTTTTTTTATTTCCCTGAATTTGCGACTTTAACCGGTTTTTATGATTAGGTTATATCCTGTATAATTATAAGTGCTGAATAGTGTAAGTGTCGTTGAAATACAATCTTTTGTAAGGTTTTTACCATTCAACGGTAGTTAACGCCCGGGTAACGGCAGCAAATCCCCGTATGGTCGAAAAACCGCTGTAAAGCCTATGTTGTGGTTATATCTTTGTCATGTAAATAAGAACAAACAACAGGATCAACACTACACAACGCCTCCTGTTTATACGATAAAAGGCTGCCTAAAAAAGCCCCAAAATTTTAGGAACACTTTTTACTAATGCAACGTTATTTATAGTCCCCAAAAAAGAAAACCTGCGGAGCCCCCACCGCAGGTTTTTACATTTAAAAAAGATAAACGTATTGTTCAGTAATACTACTGAATATCTTTTGTAACAATTTGTAGCGTTTCGCGGCTGGTTTGTTTTACCAGTACGTCTTTGCCCTGTGTTACGGTAGCTTCAGAATTTTCGTTAAAGTGGCGTATGGTGTATAATGATACATCATCGTTATACGTTACTTTAAACTTCTTAGAAAGTATTCCTTTCAGTTCGGCAAAATGGCCAAATTTATCGTCTACGCAAACCGAGAAGCTGATGGCCGAGTTTTGTATAAGCGACACTTTCATGCGGTATTTGTGCAGCAACGCAAATATTTCGCTGATGTTCTCTTCCATGATAAAAGAAAAATCAAGAGAAGAAAGCGATATCAGCAGCTGGTTTTTCTTTACAATAAAGCAGCTTGTTTGCGGTATCAGGTCGGCGCCTTTGCTTACGCTGGTGCCCGGCAATAGCGGGTTTACAAACGATTTTACAAAAAGCGGAATTTCCTTGCGTTGCAGCGGTTGCAGCGTTTTTGGGTGAATAACCGTAGCGCCGTAAAATGCCAGCTCTATGGCTTCACGGTAGCTAATTTGGTTTAGCAATACCGCATTCTGAAAATAACGAGGGTCGGCATTCAGTACGCCCGGCACGTCTTTCCATATGGTTACGTTTTCGGCACCCAGGCAGTAGGCAAAAATAGCGGCAGTATAGTCGCTACCTTCACGGCCCAGCGTGGTGGTAAAGTTGTTTTCGTCGCTGCCAAGGAACCCCTGTGTTATGTTTAGGTTTTTCTTTTTTACCACCTTGGTTATGTTCTTCTTGGTAGCATCCCAGTCTACTATGGCATCGCGGTAGGTGTTATCGGTCTTTATCAGTTCGCGCACATCTAGCCAGGTATTTTTAAGGCCTACATGGTTAAAGTAGTGGCTTACTATAGTGGTAGAAATCACCTCGCCAAGGCTTACTACCTGGTCGTATACAAAGTTGTAGTTTGGCGATTTGTTGCCTTGTAAAAACGACTCAAGTCCGTTAAATATGTTGCCTACAGCGGTAAACACGGCGTGCTTATCGTCTTCAAAAAGTTCCAGGAGTATCTGGTTGTGGTATTTTTTTATTTCCTGTATGCTGGCCTGCAGCTCGGCAGATTTGTCAAAGTAATTTTTTATAACCACCTCAAAGGCGTTAGTGGTTTTTCCCATGGCGCTTATAACCAGCAGCACATCTTCATGGCCCACCTGTTGCAGCACGCTATATACGTTTTTTACGCCGTCGGCATCTTTTACAGACGCTCCTCCGAATTTAAATACTTTCATGTATGGTTAGGTATTCTTGTATGTTTAGTTTAGGTGTTTTTCTTTTAGTGTAGCGGTAAAGGCTGTAAGGCCCTGCTCGTCCATTTGTACGGTGCGCCAGGTTTCCAGTATTTTGGCACCGCTTTTTTCGTAGAAGTTTATAGCCGGTGTGTTCCAGTCCAGCACTGCCCATTCTACACGGCGCAGTCCTAATGATTTAGCATACTCCATTACGGCTGCATACAGTGCGCTTCCGGCGCCTGTGCCGCGGTGGCTTTCTTTTACAATAAGGTCTTCCAGATGTATGGTTTTTCCTTTCCAGGTGCTGTATCGGTAGTAAAACAGCGCCATGCCTATAATTTCGCCGTTTTGTTCGGCTACGTAGGTTTCAAACAGGGGTTGTGGCCCAAAACCATCGCGTTCCAGGTCGGCTACGGTTATTACCACGGCATCGGGCTCTTTTTCAAAAATAGCCAGTTCGCGTATCAGTTCCAGTACGGCAGGCATGTCTTCTTTCTGTCCCCTTCTTATGGTCATTGTTTTGTGATATTTTTGCAAAAGTACAAGTTTAACAAACTGCTAAATAATAAATTATTTTCATATCACAAAAATTCGCATATTTGTGGCAACCCAAACTAAAACGATTTCGATGGAAGAAGAAAGAAACCAAACCCTCGGTGAGTTCATCATTGAAAAGCAGGAGGACTTTAAGTATTCCTCAGGTGAACTTTCCCGCTTGCTCAACTCTATCCGCCTGGCGGCAAAAGTGGTTAACTATAAAGTAAACCAGGCCGGGCTTGTAGATATTACAGGAGCCGCCGGAAACCAGAACATTCAGGGCGAAGACCAGCAAAAACTGGACGTGTTTGCCAATGAAACCTTTATGCAAACGCTGATAAACCGCGAAATTGTATGCGGTATAGCCAGCGAAGAAAATGACGAGTTCATTGAGATTAAAGGCATGGACGAATGCCACAACAACAAGTATGTAGTACTTATGGATCCGCTGGACGGGTCCAGTAACATAGATGTAAATGTGCCGGTAGGTACAATTTTTTCTATTTATCGCCGTATTACTCCTGTAGGCACCCCGGTAACCATAGAGGATTTCCTGCAGCCCGGCGATGCCCAGGTAGCTGCCGGATACGTAATTTACGGTACCAGTACCATGCTGGTGTATACCACAGGGCGCGGCGTACACGGTTTTACGCTAAATCCTGCCATAGGTACGTTTTACTTAAGCCACCCGGATATGAAGTTTCCTAAAAACGGAAACATCTATTCTATAAACGAGGGTAACTATGTGCATTTTCCGCAGGGGGTAAAAGATTATATAAAATACTGCCAGAAGGAAGAGGCTAACCGCCCTTATACAAGCCGCTATATAGGCAGCCTTGTGGCCGATATACACCGCAACATGATTAAAGGCGGCATATACATATACCCTACCAGCAGCAAAGCACCTAAAGGCAAGCTGCGCCTGCTGTACGAGTGCAACCCTATGGCTTTTATAGTAGAGCAGGCGGGGGGCAGGGCTACAGACGGTTTTCAGCGCATAATGGAAATAAAACCTACCGAGCTGCACCAGCGTGTGCCGTTCTTTTGTGGTAGCTACAATATGGTGAAAAAAGCCGAAGAGTTTATGGCGCTATATGTAGAACAACAGGCATAACTATAACCAAACCCTTTTTTATATTAGTTTCCTGATTTTTTTCTGAAAGCCTGCGGATTAGCCACCGCAGGTTTTTGTTTTTATTCAGCTACTGAGCTGCTTAGTTACTTAGCTTCTAAGCAGTACTCATACGGACTAAAAAGCTTTCCGTTGCATCTTCCTTGCTCTGTAGCTAAGCGGCTCAGAAGCTCAGCTGCTTTTTAAAGAATAAACACTATCTTTGCAGCATGTTTCAACTGGGTAAAACGATAGTGTCTGAGGACATACTGGAGAAGGAATTTGTGTGCAACCTTACGGCCTGCCATGGCGCCTGCTGTGTAGATGGCGATGCGGGTGCGCCGCTTATAGAAGAGGAAACCAAGATACTTGAGGAAATTTACCCGTTGGTAAAGCCGTTCCTGCGTCCGGAGGGTATTGCTGCTATAGAGGCCCAGGGCACCTGGGTGGTGGGCACCGATGGCGAACTGGAAACCCCGCTAATAGACAATAAGGACTGTGCCTATGTTATTTTCGACGGAAAAACCGCACTGTGCGGCATAGAGCAGGCCTACAACCAGGGCATAGTGCAGTGGAAAAAACCCGTAAGCTGCCACCTGTATCCCATACGTATAAAAGACTATTCAGAATTTGCTGCGGTAAACTACGACCGTTGGGAAATTTGCGATCCTGCCTGCAGCCTTGGTAAAGAGCTGGAAGTGCCGGTATACAAGTTTGTAAAGGAAGCCCTTGTCCGCCGTTTTGGTATCGACTGGTATACTGAGCTGGAAAAAATAGCCGAAGACCTTAAAAAAGACGAGCCAAGAAGAAGGAGGTAATTAGTTGCTTATTAGTAGTTAATCCTTTTGAGTTTCGGGCTCTGTTTTTAAAATCAGTTTTATACCGCCGTATTCTTTAATCTCATATTTTTGGGCTTGTTCGGCCTGTCTTTTTTTGTTCTTTTCAAGGTATTCTGCATAGGTAAACGTTTGTTCGTTAAATACGGGGCGTTCTATGGCAGTATTCTCTCCTTTTACTTTTATGCTGCGGGCTATGTACTCGGTGGTTCCGTATTTCAGGCTCAATATTGTACCCGGAACCCCTCCGAAAATGTCTGGCCCGAAACCGGATGGCAGCTCAGTAGTGTACCAGGCTACGTAGTAGGTGTTGTTCTTATACAGTGTGGCTATTTTACACCGGTAGCCCTTTATCTTTTTTGTTTCGGTGCTTTTTAAATCCCAGTTATAAGTCGGTATTGTGTCTTTACCCTTTAGGGTGCTGTAGTCTTCCTGTACTTCAAAAAGCATCAGGCCTTCTGTAAGGTTTTTATAAAAATACCGTTCGTCGGGGTATGTTATATATTGTCCTTTGTTTTCTATGGGTAAATCTATAATAGGGTCTTGTCCCGGTGTTTTATAATACAGGCTTTCGTTGTTGCTTATTACCAGTGTAAAATACCTTTTTGCGGTGGAGTATCTTCGTATAGGTTCGGGAAGTTCGTGAATCGATGCTGTGTTTACATTGTGTTGCTCGGAGTATTCTATGGTAACCGTTTGCGAAAAAGTAGCACAATAAGTTGTAATACATATAAGAACAAATAGCAGTTTTTGTGTCATGGCTGTGTGGTTGTTGTTACGTTATTTCAAAGGTAATTCAAAAAAAATCAGGAAGTGTTTAACGCTTTAAAATTCTCCCGTTTTACGGGCAAGTCCAGTGATTTGTGAAATGTTTAACATTTTTTAATATTTTGATATTCAACAATGTGTGTTTTTTAGCAAACCCTTAACAGAATTGTTTTGTTGTTAAAAACTCTTACTGGTTGTGGATAACTATGTATTTGAATTTTTAATGTAATTGTCAACCTTTGTAAGATGCGTGAGCAAAAAAAAGAGCCTAAAGACATAGAGAGTCAAAGGCTCGAATTTCTGAAACTCACTTCACTAATTGTCGGACTCGGAAACCTAGTTGTTAGTGTTGTGAAATTATTTACTGAAAAGTAGAATAATTATTGACCGTCGCCTTTTTGGTGGCGGTTTTTTTATTATCTCAAAAATACATTTATTTTTAATATTGTTGTTGTTGTTATGCATTGTTGTGTGTTTATTTTATTCACATGAGTGTCGAATATGTTAATAACCTAGTTGCTTAAATCAGATTATACAATTTTGAACTAGAATTTATATTAAGCATGTTTCACTGATTGTAAAATCCAAATATCAACCAGGGTTGACACGGCAATGATTTGGTGGTTTATAAAGTATGTCAAGTCCCGTGATTGTGGTAAAATATAAGGTTTTGTCGCAACAATAGTGCTATTTAGTGTTTTTTATAATTATTTGATTTGGAATATTTTGTGTTTTTAACGCCTCTTTAACGCCGTCTTTGAGGTTGTTAAAAACTCTTGCCGATTGTGGATAACTATGTGTTTGAATTTTTAATCTAATTGCCAACCTTTGTAATCTGCGACCGTGAATTTTTCGTTAAACATAAAGCAATAAAACTCAAAATACTATGTCTTTACCTGAGCCTATTCTACAGGAAAATAAAAACCGCTTCGTGATTTTTCCTATCAAACACCACGATATTTGGGATTGGTACAAAAAGATGGAAGCCAGTTTCTGGACTGCGGAAGAAATTGACCTGCACCAGGACTTAAACGACTGGAACAATAAGCTTACAGAAGAAGAAAAGTATTTTATAAAGCATATCCTTGCGTTTTTTGCTGCTTCAGACGGTATTGTAAACGAAAACCTGGCCGAGAACTTTGTAAACGAGGTGCAGTACCCTGAGGCGAAGTTTTTCTACGGTTTCCAGATTATGATGGAAAACATACACAGCGAAACCTACTCGCTGCTGATTGATACCTATGTTAAGGACGAAGCTGAAAAAAGCGAATTGTTTAATGCGCTTGACGTGTTCCCGGCCATTAAAAAGAAAGCTGAATGGGCGCTTAAGTGGATTGAGAGCGACTCTTTTGCCGAAAGGCTTATTGCCTTTGCAGCAGTAGAGGGTATCTTCTTCTCGGGTGCATTTTGTTCTATTTTCTGGTTGAAGAAGCGTGGCCTTATGCCGGGCCTTACCTTTAGTAACGAGCTTATAAGCCGCGACGAAGGTGTACACTGCGACTTTGCAGTACACCTGCACAACAACCACCTGGTAAACAAGGTGCCTGCAGCCCGTATTAAAGAAATTATTGTAGATGCACTAAATATAGAGCGTGAGTTTATTACCGAATCATTACCGGTAAGCCTTATAGGTATGAACTCTACGCTAATGACGCAGTACCTGGAGTTTGTAACCGACAGGCTTCTTGTAGAGCTGGGTTGCGAAAGGGTGTACAACGTAAGTAACCCGTTTGACTTTATGGATATGATATCGCTACAGGGTAAAACCAACTTCTTTGAGAAGCGCGTATCTGAATACCAGAAAGCGGGTGTAATGAATAAAGATACAGACGCACAAAAGATCAGTTTCGACGCTGATTTTTAATTAAAATATTTCCTTGTTTTTTTCTTTTGGGGATGCTGTGAATGCGGGTTCCCCAGGGATTGTTTAACCTAAAAAATAGTTGAAGATATGTATGTAGTAAAGAGAGACGGAAGAAGAGAACCGGTAATGTTTGATAAAATTACCGATAGGGTTAGAATATTGTGCTATGGCCTTAACGACCTGGTAGACCCGGTTAAGGTGGCCATGCGCGTAATTGAAGGTTTGTATGATGGGGTAACCACCTCTGAGCTTGATAATCTTGCAGCCGAAACTGCCGCCTCTATGACTGTTACCCACCCTGATTATGCCCTGCTTGCAGCGCGTATTGCGGTGAGTAACCTGCATAAAAATACTACCAAGTCATTCTCTGAAACCATGACAGAGATGTACCACTATGTAAACCCGCGTACCAACCAGGAATCGCCGCTTATTAGCGATGAGGTTTATGAAGTGATTAAGGCTAATGCCGAAATACTGGATAGTAAAATTATTTACAATCGCGATTTTAACTACGACTACTTCGGGTTTAAAACCCTTGAGCGCAGCTACCTGCTGCGTATAAACGGACGCATAGTAGAGCGCCCGCAGCACATGCTTATGCGTGTGTCTGTAGGTATTCACCTAAACGATATTGAGTCGGCCATAGAAACCTATGAGCTGATGAGTAAAAAATACTTTACCCACGCTACACCTACGTTGTTCAACTCGGGTACGCCAAAACCGCAAATGTCGAGCTGCTTCCTGCTTTCTATGAAAGACGACAGTATAGACGGTATTTACGACACGCTGAAAAACACGGCTAAGATATCGCAGTCGGCCGGTGGTATCGGTTTGTCTATCCACAACGTAAGGGCTACAGGATCGTACATTCGTGGTACTAACGGTACCAGCAACGGTATTGTGCCTATGCTAAGGGTGTACAACGATACAGCCCGTTATGTAGACCAGGGTGGCGGTAAGCGCAAAGGCAGCTTTGCCGTATACATAGAGCCATGGCATGCCGATATTTTTGATTTCCTTGACCTGCGCAAAAACCACGGTAAGGAA
The DNA here is from genome assembly GCF_046613565.1 of Flavobacterium sp. RHBU_3. Lineage (NCBI taxonomy): Bacteria > Pseudomonadati > Bacteroidota > Flavobacteriia > Flavobacteriales > Flavobacteriaceae > Flavobacterium > Flavobacterium sp. RHBU_3. The sequence continues at coordinate 110,247 of NZ_JBKJHC010000005.1, forward strand.
GAAATGCGTACGCGCGACCTGTTCCTGGCCATGTGGATTCCGGATTTGTTTATGAAACGTGTTCAGGAAGACGGCGAGTGGACACTAATGTGCCCTAACGAGTGCCCTAACCTGTACAACGTACACAGCGAGGAGTTTGACGCGCTGTACCTGCAATACGAGTTTGAAAACCGCGGGCGCAAAACGGTAAAAGCACGTGAGCTTTGGGAAAAAATCCTTGAATCGCAAATAGAAACCGGTCTTCCTTACATGCTGTACAAAGATGCAGCTAACCGTAAGAGCAACCAGAAGAACCTGGGAACCATCCGTTCGTCTAACCTGTGTACCGAAATTATGGAGTACACCAGCGAAGATGAAGTAGCGGTGTGTAACCTGGCTTCTATATCGCTGCCTATGTTTGTAGAAAACGGCACGTTTAACCACCAGTACCTGTACGATGTAACCAAGCGTATTACACGAAACCTTAACCGTGTTATAGACCGCAACTACTACCCTATTGAGGAAGCATACAATAGCAACATGCGCCATCGTCCGGTAGGTCTTGGTGTACAGGGTCTTGCTGATGCTTTCATCATGATGCGTATGCCGTTTACAAGTGATGAGGCTAAGCAGCTTAACCAGGAAATTTTTGAAACCATATACTTTGCTGCTGTTACTGCCAGTATGGAGCTTGCCAAAGAAGAAGGTGCGTACTCTACATTCCAGGGTTCGCCTATATCTCAGGGTGAATTCCAGTACAACCTTTGGGGCCTTAAAGATGCAGATCTTAGCGGCCGTTGGGACTGGGCTTCACTTCGTACAGAAGTTATGGAGCACGGTGTGCGCAACTCGCTATTGCTTGCGCCTATGCCTACGGCTTCTACATCGCAAATCCTTGGTAACAACGAAGCGTTTGAACCATATACATCTAACATTTACACACGCCGTGTGCTTTCGGGCGAGTTTATCGTAGTGAACAAACACCTGCTTAAGGATCTTGTAGATCTTGGCCTGTGGAACGAAAACCTTAAACAGGAAATAATGAGGGCAAACGGTTCGGTGCAAAACATCGATATCATTCCTCAAAACATAAAAGACCTGTACAAAACCGTATGGGAAATGAGTATGAAAGACATCATAGACATGAGCCGCCAGCGTGGTTATTTCATTGACCAGAGCCAGTCGCTTAACCTGTTTATGGAAGGTGCTACATACGCTAAGCTTACCTCTATGCACTTCTATGCATGGCAAAGCGGCCTGAAAACGGGTATGTACTACCTGCGTACCAAGAGCGCGGTGGATGCTATTAAATTTACCCTTAACAACGAGAAAAAGGCTGAGCCGGAAACAGTGGAAGCTGTTGAGGCGGGTGCTAATGTTCAGGGAGAGTCAATGGCAGTTAGCGAATTCCAGGCTATGCTGCAACGCAGCCGCAATGCCGAACCGGATGACTGCGAAATGTGCGGTTCTTAATCTTTCCAATATATACTATGCAAAAGGAGTTCTGTAAAGAGCTCCTTTTTTTATTTATACCCTTCGCTATAAGGCAATTTATCCTGCTCATACATTGTTGTGTATTTCCATAATATTTTCTTGTTTCATTTTTTATATATTTGTCTGTAACCAATTATAACATTCTTTTATTATGGCTTCTTATTTTATGGTAGACAGCGAAATTATGGTAGCGCCGGGTAAGCGTTTTTTAAATTTTCTTCTTGACATAATATTTTATTACATCATAATTTTTATTATTGGATTTATCGCGGCCTTTTTTACATACTTGGGAATCTATAAGCCGTATGAGATTTTATCCGATGAAGGCCCTCTCGGAACCATGGCTCGTGTTTCGGTGTTTTTGTTGTACTATTTTGTATTTGAAGCCCTTACAGGGCGCACCGTTGCAAAGTTTATTACCGGTACAATTGTAGTAAATGAGTTTGGCGAAAAGCTTTCGGTAACTCAGGTGCTGGGGCGTACCTTTAGTCGTCTTATTCCTTTTGATGCATTTTCATTCTTTGGTACACCATCACGCGGCTGGCATGACAGTATTCCGAATACCTATGTGGTAGATGCCCAGAAACTTAAAGATATTAAAATGCTACGTAACGATTTTGAACAAATAGGGCAGGAGCAGTTGTAATGCTATGCTGCTATTTCAGGGTAAATCATAACAGAAATCGTTACCTTTGCAGCTTAACCTGCACGGATGGAAGAACCCAAAAACACGCAGCCTTTTTTACTGGCGCCCTTTAGCAAAAGGTTGCTGAACTGGTTTATAGATTTTGTAATCATTATTTTTATACTTACCCTGGTTATGGATGCCGGCAACTGGGCTGCCAAAACCTACGGATACGACTTTTTAACCGTAGGAGCCATAAAACCGGATACGCCAAACTCGCGATTGGGACTGTTTTACGGGCTGATAAGCCTGATGTATTATGGCTTATTTGAGTCATTTTTGCAGCGTACACCGGGCAAGTTTATTACCGGTACCCGTGTAATACGCTTTGACGGTACCACACCTACCGAATGGAACATACTACTGCGTAGCCTGCTGAGGTTTATACCCTTTGAAGCCCTTTCCTTTCTGGGGCCTGTACCCTTTGGACTGCACGACAGCCTAAGCAAAACTTTTGTGGTTAGGGTGGGGAAAATGCCTGCGGGTTTTAACGGTAACAATAATACTAAACAATAATAAGGAAACCTTCGAAATCATACTAACATGATGCAATGGGAACAGCTGCTCTCGCTTAAAAGGCAGGGCGATACCACTAAAAGGCTCCGCCGCGAGCAGGACGATACCCGCCTGGGCTTTGAGGTAGACTACGACCGTATTATATTTTCATCGGCTTTCCGCAGCCTGCAGGATAAAACGCAGGTAATACCCCTAAGTAAAACCGATTTTGTGCACACCCGCCTTACGCACAGCCTTGAGGTAAGCGTGGTGGGGCGTTCATTAGGGCGCCTTGTGGGCAAAAAAATCATAGAAAAACACCCGTACCTTGCCGAAGTCCATGGTTATCAGCCGAACGATTTTGGTGCCATAGTAGCTGCTGCCGCACTGGCGCATGATATAGGCAATCCGCCCTTTGGGCACAGTGGCGAAAAAGCGATAGGCGAATACTTTAAAAACGGCAACGGTTTTAAATACCGTGCCCACCTTAAGGATAAGGAGTGGCAGGATTTAATAGAGTTTGAAGGTAATGCCAATGGTTTTAGCCTGCTTACTGCTACACGCCCGGGTATAGAGGGTGGCCTGCGCATAAGTTATGCCACGCTGGGCGCATTTATGAAGTATCCTAAGGAATCGCTTCCTAAAAAACCGACGAGCAAGATAGCCGATAAAAAATACGGTTTCTTCCAGGCGGATAAGGAGTCGTTTCAGGATGTAGCGCAGGATTTGGGTCTGATACCCAATAAATCCGGAGATGATATTGGCTTTGAGCGCCATCCGTTGGCCTACCTTGTAGAGGCTGCCGATGATATTTGCTACACCATAATCGATTTTGAAGACGGTATTAACCTGGGGCTTATCTCTGAAGATTATGCGCTGGAATACCTTATAAAACTGGTGAAGGATAACGTTCAGGTAGAAAAATACAAAAGCCTTACCACTAAAGAAGACCGTATAAGTTACCTGCGTGCGCTGGCTATTGGCTCACTGATTAATGATGCCGTAAGTGTTTTTATGGAAAACGAAGAAGCCATTTTGGCGGGTAAATTTCCGTATGCGCTTACCGACAGGGGCAGCTATACCGCCCAGATGAAGGACATCATTAACATCAGTATAAAAAATATTTACCAGAGCCGCGAGGTAGTGGAAAAGGAGGTAATGGGCTACCGTATTATCAATACCCTGCTCGATGCGTTTTGTACCGCTTATAACAACAAGTTTGAAGGCGTGGAGAGCAATTACGACAAGCTTATACTTAAGCTACTGCCGGAAAAATTCATTACCGATAAAATGACCGTATACGAACGCCTGCTGCACATCAGCCATTTTGTAAGCACCCTTACCGATGGCAACGCGGTGTTGCTATATAATACGGTTACCGGAGGGAAATAATTTCAGATTTCAGATTGAAGATTTAGCTTCACTCAGCACCTTTGCCTTTCAAGTTATTATGTCGAGGTACGGCGAAGTAATCTTATGAACAGATCTTAACTTATATAACAAAGCCCATAAGTTTCAACTTATGGGCTTTGTTATATAAAGATTGCCACATTCCGCTACGCTGCGTTCGCAATGACAAACCGTGCGAGTGAAGCTCATTCTGAAATCTAGATTCTACCTTCTGAAATTAAAAAGTATAACTAAGCCCTACACCCAGCATTTGTTTCAGCTGTAGTTTAGGCCCTACGGTTACCGTTTCGCCGTCGCGTTCTTCGGTAGCTTTAATGTCGTCGTCGTACACAAGGTTAGCGCCTATGTTTGCCTTTACATATTGGTTAACGGTCATATCAAGGGTAAACTGCCAGTTTACGTCTATGTTGCCAAAACTGTTCAGGTAATCCGTATAAAGGGTTAGGCGGTTATCCAGCATTATGTTTTTAAAAACCTGTCTTTTTAGCTGGTTGGTCATCAGTATACCCAGCTCTGTACGCGATTTCTTTCCGTGTTCTACAATGTTGCCATCGGCATCAGTTGTGGCTTTTCGTACACCAAAAGAGCCCTGGTCGGCCAGGTATTGATTCAGTACAAGTGTGGTTTTATCGGTAAGCGGAGAAAAATAAGCATTAAAGCCCCAGTCTTTACGAATGTATTCGCCACCCACCCCCAGGAAGATATACGCCGGCGCTAAGGGAGCCGATATTTCGTGCGTTTTATTCGGATAGTTATAACCGTTAGCAAACTGGGTGTTAAAGTTAAACTTGGCACTGTAATACCAGTTTGTTATCGAGTCTTTTTTATACCCAAAAGTAGAGTTAAACTGAAACTGGTCATCCGTTTTTCGGGGTATCTGCCCTTCCTGCGAGTTATGCCCATAACGCACTATAAGTTCGTTCAGCCAGTTCACATTTTTTTTGGTGTACTTCCGGGTAAAGTTTCCTTTGCCCAAAAGGGTAATAGAGTTGTTACCCCCCACGCTCCAGTTTACAAAAGCTATTTCGTTAATGTCAAGCCCCACGGCATTGGTTTTTTCCCAATGCGAAATCGTGTCGGGCAGGGTAGTGGTTATCAGCGCCTGTGCATGGCCTTGCTGGAAAAACAAAACAAGCAGAACAGCGCTAAAGCAAGCTTTAATCTTCATCATTGATCCTGAGGTTTTTTTCGGTTCGTGCAAAACTGCGCAAAAATCATGCAAAAATCGTCATTTACTATAAGCCGGAAAAGAAATCCCTTAAAGAATTAACGTCTATTTTACATGAATGTTGTAGTTGTGCTACGGTTCCATGCTCAATAAAGCTATCAGGGATACCTAAATTATTAATTTTCAATGTGTAATTATGGCTTACGGCAAAAGTGTTAATGTTTGTGCCAAATCCTCCTACAACGTTTCCGTCTTCTATGGTTATTACCGTTTCGTGTGTTTTAAATATGTTATGAAGCGCCTCCTCGTCCAGCGGTTTTATAAACCCGAAATGCCAGTGCGAAAATGCTGCTTCATTTGCCAAATCCTGTAACGCCTTGGTAACATTATTGCCAATTGTACCGGTGCTCAGTACGGCTATCCTGCTGCCGTGTTTCAGTTGTTTTGCCTTGCCTATAGCTATAGGTTCAAAAGGGCGTTGCCAGTCGGTGCCTTCACCACGCCCGCGCGGGTAGCGTATGGCTATAGGGTGGGGCAGGCCAAGCTGGGCTGTATAGAGTATGTTTCGCAATTCAGTTTCGTTCAACGGGGCAAACAGTATCATGTTTGGTACGCAGTTCAGGTACGCAATGTCGAATACTCCGTGGTGGGTAGCACCGTCTTCACCCACAAGCCCGGCTCTGTCCAGGCAAAAGATAACCGGCAGGTTTTGCAATGCCACATCGTGAATTACCTGGTCGTAAGCGCGCTGTAAAAATGTTGAGTAAATATTACAATACACCACCATACCCTGTGTGGCCATACCGGCGGCAAGGGTTACGGCGTGCTGTTCTGCAATGCCCACGTCTATAGCCCTTTCGGGGAAGGCGTCCATCATAAACTTCATGGAACTACCCGACGGCATGGCAGGGGTAATACCTACAATTTTATCGTTTTGCGTAGCCAACTCAGTAAGCGTAAGCCCAAAAACATCTTGGTATTTTGGTGGAAGATGGCTTTCGGCTATAGCCAAAACCTCACCTGTAAGCTTGTCAAATTTGCCCGGTGCATGGTATTTCACCTGGTCTTCTTCGGCCTGTTTCAGCCCTTTGCCTTTGGTAGTAATTATGTGCAGAAACTTAGGGCCGGGAGTTTGCTTCAGGCGCTCCAGTTCGCGTATCAGTGCGGTAAAGTCGTGGCCGTCTATGGGGCCAGTATAGTCAAAGTTCAGCGAACTTATCATATTGTTCTGTCTTGGGTTGCGTCCTTCCTTTACTTCGGTAAGGTAGTGCTTTAGTGCACCCACGCTTGGGTCTATGCCTATGGCGTTGTCGTTTAGCACCACCAGCAGGTTGGCATCCGTTACGCCTGCATGGTTCAGCCCCTCAAAGGCCATACCCGATGCTATGCTGGCATCGCCTATAACGGCTATGTGGTTTTTGGCAGTATCGCCCTGTAGCTTTGAGGCGATAGCCATACCCAGTGCCGCCGATATAGAGGTGCTGCTGTGGCCGGTGCCAAAGGTGTCGTACTCACTTTCGCTGCGTTTCGGGAAACCGCTAATACCGCCAAATTCACGGTTGGTAGCAAATACATCGCGTCGGCCGGTAAGTATCTTATGTCCGTAGGCCTGGTGGCCTACATCCCATACGAGTAAATCATCAGGTGTGCTAAACACATAATGCAGCGCTATGGTAAGCTCTACCACACCCAGGCTGGCGCCCAGGTGCCCACCCTTAACTGATACCACGTCAATAATAAAATTACGCAGTTCGGCAGCCAGTTGCGGCAATTGCTGCGGGCTGAGTTTCCTCAAATCGGCAGGCGAGTTTACAGTGCTGAGCAGCGTGTTTTCCATAGTGCAAATTTATGAATATTTTGCACGAAATAATCAGCCTTTAAAAGGAGTCCATATAAGTGCATTTTGGCGGGGTACTGTATAATTTTACCACAAGGCACACTAAGTATTTTCGCGAAGTACACGGGGCAAGGCTTACAATTATTGCATAAAGGTTTCAATCCCGATCATCGGGATTGAGGGACACAAGGATTGGCACGTAAAGCTTCGTGACCTTAGTAGCTTGGAACAAGCCTTTATCCACAAAGCCTTGTGAACCTTGTGAAAAAACTTAGTGTACTTAGTGGTAAAACTTTTGTAATTGCTGACTATAACCCTCTAAAAAAGTAGAAGCGCGGCTTGCAGGCCGCGCTTCTGTGTGTGTAAAAAAACATTTATTAAACAATCTACCAAAATATGGTATAGAGTGCTGCTGTAATGCCGGTAACAATTAGCGCACCTACGGTAAACGCCGGAGTTACCTTAAACATTGTGGTGTCTATTTCAAGGCCGTTAGTTTTTACGCCTTTCTGGTTTTCTTTAACACTGATAAAGAACATACCTATAACGCACAGGGCAAATACCAGTGCCATCCTGTCCAGGAACGGTATTTCGTATAAGCCTTCTGCATTTGGTACTGCCCACCCGATAGGGTACAGGAACGAAAGATCCATAAGCCCCGGTAGTGCCTTTAGGAAACACGAGAAGATAAATCCGCCCACTGTAGCAAACAGGGCCGCATTACTCGTGGTTTTCTTCCAGAAGAAGCCCAGTATAAACATGGCGAAGATACCCGGACTAAAGAAGCCTGTGTACTCCTGTATAAATTCGAAACCGCCTTTTTTGTCAATGCCCAGGAACGGTGATATGATGATAGCGATAACCATAGCCGCAACCACGGTGATTTTGCCCACATTTACCAGTTTCTTTTCGTCGGCATTTTCATTGATACGCTTCTTGTAAATATCCAGCGTAAAAATGGTTGCTATACTGTTTGCCTTACCCGCAAGCGAGGCTACAATAGCTGCCGTAAGCGCTGCAAACGAAAGCCCTTTAAGGCCTGCAGGCAGCAGGTTTAGCAGTACAGGATACGCGCGGTCCGGGTTCAGTTCACCGGCCTGCATCATCTCGCTCTGGAAACTGCCGTTTTGGTACAGCACATACGCTGCAATACCCGGTATTACCACAATAAGCGGCATCATTAGCTTCAGGAATGAAGCGAATAGTAGCCCGCCACGTGCTGTTTTAAGGTCGGCGCCCAGTGCACGCTGTGTAATGTACTGGTTACATCCCCAGTAATTAAGGTTCACAATAATCATACCACCAACAAGTACTGACAGTCCCGGAAGCGCGCTGTAGTTAGGGCTTTCCTTGCTAAGTATCATCTGGAAGTGGTCGCTGGCCTTACTGCTTAGCAGGCTAAAGCCATCCATTATGCCTTCGCCACCAAACTGGTCTGATACCAGGTTAAGGGCTAAGTATGTGGTAATTAGTCCTCCTAAGATAAGGAAAAATACCTGGATAACATCGGTAAAGCCGATAACCTTCATACCACCCAGGGTAATCATGATGCTGAATATGGCAAGGAACGCAATACAGATATTAAAATCAATACCTGATATACTGCTTACTGCCAGTGCACCAAGGTACAATATAGAGGTAAGGTTTACCACTACGTAAAGCAATAACCAAAATACCGCCATAATCATGGCTACCGTACCGTTGTACCTTTGGTGAAGGAACTGCGGCATGGTAAAAATCTTGTTCTTTAGGTACACAGGTATAAAAAATACCGCTACTACAATAAGGGTTATGGCAGCCATCCACTCGTAGGTGGCTATGGCAAGGCCCATCTTAAAGCCGCTGCCGCTCATGCCTATAAACTGCTCTGCGCTAATGTTACTGGCAATAAGCGATGTACCTATGGCCCACCATGTAAGCGAACCTTCGGCTAAGAAGTAATCGCTGCTGGAGGCGCTCTCTTTTTTCTTACGGTTGTATATCCATAATCCGTAGCCTACAATAAGTACAAAGTAGACAAGGAACACGATATAATCCGCATTGGCTAATGAAGAATGCATAATTGTGTGTTTGTTGAGATTTGGGTTACAAAAAAATTATTGGGTGTATTTACTAATTTACTGTTGCTTATAGTGCACCGTAGAAAGTTCCCTTAGCGTGGCAGCGCTTTTTTCAGGAGAAATATCGCGTTGTGCTTCAGCCATCAGCTCGTAGCCTACCATAAACTTCTTCACCGTAGCCGAACGCAGCAATGGCGGGTAGAAGTGCATGTGGAAGTGCCACTCCTGGTGGTCTTCGCCGTCTGTAGGCGACTGGTGTATACCCGATGAATACGGGAAAGAGGTTTCAAACAGGTTATCGTATTTTACAGTAAGCGTTTTAATGGCTTCAGCAAAAGCCAATGATTCCTCTTCGGTCATGTCGGTAATTTTACCAAAATGCCTCTTGCTTACAATAAGCGTTTCAAATGGCCATATAGCCCAGAAAGGCACCAGTACTACAAAGTGTTCGTTTTCAAAAACGATGCGCTCATTACGCTCCAGCTCTTCTTTCAGGTAATCGGCAAGAAGGCTGCGGCCGTTAGCATCGTAGTATTTTTTCAGGTTATCCTGTGTCTTGGCTACGTTTGTAGGCAGTGAGCTCTGGCTCCATATCTGGCCGTGCGGGTGCGGGTTGCTGCAGCCCATTACGGCACCTTTGTTCTCAAAGATCTGTACGTGGTTAATAAAGTCGCGGCTGCCCAGGTCTATGTACTGTGCTTTCCATACGTCTACCACTTTTTTTATGGCTTCCACTTCCATTTCAGGCAGGGTAAGGTCGTGCCTTGGTGAAAAGCAGATTACACGGTTAATGCCCCTTTCCGGTTCAATACGGAAAAGATCAGTACTGGCAGGCTTTTCTACCTCTTCCTGTAATAATGACGGAAAGTCGTTATCAAATACAAATACATCGGTATACTTATCGTTAAATACGCCATTGCTGCGCTCGTTACCGGCACACAGGTAGCAGGTAGGGTCGTAGTGCGGACGGTCTTCACCTCCGGCGCTTTCCTTTTGCCCTTGCCAAGGCCTTTTGGCCCTGTGCGGCGATACCAGTACCCATTCGCCTATAAGCGGGTTGTACCTTCTGTGCGGATGCTCGTTATTATCAAATGCCTGCATGTTCGTTCTTATATACGCTGGTACCTTTAGATATTTTTATCTTGTAGGCTTCTAGCTTTATGTTAAACTTCTCTTTGTACGCTGCGGCTACGCGCTCTATAATGCCGTTTACCGCATCTTTTTTTACAAGGTTAATGGTACAGCCGCCAAAACCGCCACCCATCATACGGGCGCCCAGTACGTTTTCGTCGTTACGCACTGCGTCGGCAAGGAAATCAAGCTCCTCACAGCTTACCTCGTAGTTTTTGCTAAGTCCGTTGTGTGTGGCAAACATCAGTTCGCCCAGTTTTTTAAAGTCTTCTTTTTCCAAAGCAGATACTGCATCAAGCACACGCTGAATTTCGCGTACTACAAACAGGCAACGGCGGTATACCACATCACCCAGCAGGTCTTTACAGGCTTCTACCTGAGCCTCGCTAAGGTCGCGGAACGTGTTTATTTCTGGGTACTGTGCTTTCAGTTTGGCAAGGCCCTGTTCTACCTCGTTGCGGCGGTCGTTATAACCCGACTCCAGCAGGGTGTGTTTTACTTTACTATCAAGAAGTAGTAATGAATATTCTTTAAAATCAGCGCTGTGGTACTCGTGGTCCAGGTTATTACAGTCCAGTTTTATAACCTTGTTCTTTTTGCCAAATACGCTGGCAAACTGATCCATGATACCGCAGTTTACACCTACGAATGTGTGCTCAGACTTCTGCCCGATAAGCGCTATTTCTTCCTTGCTAAGGCCAAGGCTGTAGATGTTATTAAGGGCAAATGCAAAACCACACTCTACCGCAGCCGATGAAGATAGGCCTGCACCCATAGGTATGGTACTGCTAAATACCACGTCTACTCCGCTTAGCGTAAGGCCGCGTTCTTTAATAAGGTGTGCTACACCCAGGAAGAAGTTGGCCCACATGGTATCACCGGGTTGCAGGGCATCGTTAAGGTTAAAGCTGTAGCTTTGGTCAAGGTCTTTGGCATACAGGTTTACATTGCTTGTTCCGTTTTCAGATACGGCAAAGCAAACGTACTTGTTTATGGCTGCCGGAAGCACAAAACCGTCGTTGTAGTCTACGTGCTCGCCTATAATGTTAATGCGCCCCGGAGAAAGGAATATGTGGCCGGGCTCTGCGCCAAATTTTTCTTTAAAGCTGGCCGAAACCTGCTGTACTAACTTTTTCTTCATCGCTTTATCTCTAATATAGCTATTGGTAATCCGGCCGCAGTGGCCTTAACAGTTATGGTGTTTTCAAGATTTTCGGTACGCAACAGTGTGGCTGCTATGCCCGCACCTGCGTTTATGGTCTTTTCGCCGGTAATAACGGCGTTACCGCTACCCAGGCTGAACGTTACCGGGGTTGTAGCCTCGGGCAGTACATTGCCGTTTTCATCCACAATTTTGGCATAGACGAATATCATGTCCGGCTTATCGGCATTTACAAGCTTACCCGAAAGGTCGGCTTCCAATACAATTCTGGCGGCCTTGCCTGCTGTGGTTACCGTGTTTTCGGTTACTTCCTTACCATTTATATAACCCACTGCTTTCAGTGTTCCCGGTGTGAATGTACCTAAGTTAAACACAAACGGTGCGTGGGGCAGGCTGTCTGTAAACGGATCTTTAGCCGGTTTTTGTTTGCTAGTGAGTTTACCGTTAAGGTACAGCGCCACCTCGTCGCAATTACTGTAAACGGTAACCTTAGGGCTCGATTTTTCGTTCCAGTTTGAGGCTATAAACGCCATTGGCCCCTGTGCCACATCTTTGTTCAGCTTTTGCGAAGCATCGCGCTGACTCTGGTAGAAATAGTACGCAAACTTCGGCAGGCGGAAAATATCACTGATACCCGATGTTTCCAGGTCGGGGCTGTAGCCGCGGTTATAGTCAAACATCAGCCAATTTGCGTGGCCTATGGTGTTCTTGCCTTTCAGGTTAGAGTTGTAGGCTTCCATAAAGTTGAATGCCTGTTGCAGCTGCCTTTTTTCGCCGCTTTCGCGAAACTGGCGGCTGGTGCGCTCTTCTTCCTTAAGTCCGCTAAAGGCTGTTTGGTTAAAGCCCGCATTCTGGGCGTAGTATTCCCAGTCGCCGTATTCGGCTATAAATATCTTACGGTTGCCTTTATCGTATTTTGTCCAGTAATCCGGAGCCTTGCCGTGCTGGCGCGCCGGAATAAACAGGTTGTAATTATCGTTATCCATCCATCCGGCGGTTACCACATCCTCAAACGGAAGCTCCTCGCGCAGGGCTTTATTGGCAGCAGCCATATAGGCTTCGTCCATGTTGCTTTCGTTTAGCGAAACCTCCCAGAAAATAATACTCGGGTGGTTACGGTCGCGGCGGGCAAGGTCGCGGATTTCCTGTATAGAGTTCTTTTGGAATGTAGCATCACCAAAATACTGCCATCCGGAAATACAATCCATAACCAGTATGCCCAACTCGTCGCAGGCATTCAGGAACGCCTCACTCTGCGGGTAGTGCGACAGGCGTACAAAATCGTACCCTGCACTCTTTATCTTCACGGCATCACGGTACTGCGCTTCATCTGAAATTGCATAACCCAGGTACGGATACTCCTGGTGGCGGTTAGTACCATTTATATACAGTTTTTCACCGTTAAGGTAAAAGCCGTCGTTTTTTATTTCTGCCGAACGAATACCGGTTTTGGTGCTATATGTGTCTACCGTTTCATTACCCGATACTATGCTTACGTCAAGCGTATACATATTAGGGTTTGTAACACCCCATAGCATGGGCGACTTTATATTGATGTCCTGTTTTATCTCGGCATCTGCACCGGCTGCCACCATGCTTTTCTCCGAAACAAACTCCTGTTGTTTGCCATCGGGGGCAGTAAATACAGCTTTTATATAAAACTCTTTAGCCGAGTTATAATCGTTTTTAATATGGGTTTTCAGGGTGCCGTCGGCATTGTTTTTATCGGTATGATAAAAATGTGCAAACACCCCGCCACCTGCGGTTTTATTGGCCGCTACGGCATCGGTAATGTACAGCTTGTTTGTAGTAATAAGCTGCACGTTGCGGTAAATGCCTCCATAATAGTTAAAATCGAGTTCGGCAAGCGGCTTGCCCGGCGGAATGTGTGGGTTATCCTGGTTGTTTACTTTTAATGCCATTGAATTTTCTAACCCAAACCTAACCCATTGGCTAACGTTTACAGTAAACGGGGTATAACCTCCTTCATGCCGGGCTACTGCTTTACCATTCACCCAAATTTCAACTTCGTGCATTACGCCCTCAAAACGTAAAAACACGTTGTTATCTTTAGCTGAGGCCGGAACCTCAAATGTCTTCTTATACCAACAGTCACCTTGCCACTGCTGTATTACCACCAGCTTTTCTTCCTGCGGGGTATGCGGCAGGCTTATTTTTTGCCAATTTCCCGCAAGGCTGTCCTTAGTAAATTGCCAGCTGCCGCCAAAGTCAGTTTTCCTCACACTTAACCCTGGCGTATGGCAGGCAGCAAATAAAAACGGTAATACTATTAATGCTAACTTTTTCATTATTCTACTGCTTGTGCAAAAGCATCGAGCGCGGGTTGCGCGTTATTATCAAAGCCCCATAGTGCCTGGTTTTCCCAGGTAGAGCCATTTGTTGCCTCAGTGCCTTTCCAGGCTGTCCATTCGCCACCCCAATACGCAAAGCCAGCGCCCACGCCACTGGTTTCTACAAGGCTGCGCACTGCGTTAAGAAAACTCAGCTGGCCTGCAGGAGTAGCGGCATACGCGGGGATAAGTTGGTCGCTCTGGCCCACTACGTTGTTTGTCCAGTCGTTCCAGTTTAGGGTAAACGGATAAGCCGTTTCGGCTATAAGCACTTTTTTATTATAGGTGTTGCCTAACGATGTTATGCTGCTCTTAAGTGCTGCAAGATCTTTGCCGTGCCAAATAGGGTAGTATGAAAGCCCTATATAGTCATAATCTACATTGGCTACTTTGCCGTAAAACCAGCTTGCGCCTTCGGTGCCCGCATGGTGCAGCATTATTTTAGTATCAGGAGCCTGTTGGCGTATTTTAGCGCTAATGGCTGTAACCAGTTGCAGGTATTGGCTTTCGTTATTGGTAAGGTTACCGTACGGGTACATAAAACCATCGTTGGTTTCGTTACCTATCTGAATCAGGTCGGGCTGAATGTCTGTAAGTATCTGCCCAGTGTAGTTTACGGCAGCGGTTTTCAGGTCGGCAAAGCTAAGGCTTGCCCACTCTGCCGGTACGGCCTGTGCTGAAGGGTCGGCCCAGGTGTCTGAGTAATGTACCGTAAGCCATACTTTAAGCCCGGCATTGTGCACGCGTTGTGCAAAGGCTTTCACCTCATTAAAGGTGCTGTGCCCTGTAGACGGGTTTTTCCACAAACGGATGCGTATGTAGTTTACACCTGCGTTTTTAAGGGTGATGATAGCATCCTGTGCTACACCATCTTTTTTGTATACTGCCCCGTCGGCTTCCGCTTCCGGTAGGTACGACATATCTGCCGCGCGGATAAAATCATCCGTAGGCGTTGGGTCGGGTGTATTGTTGTTGTCATCGCCGCCGCATTGTACAAGGGCAACCGACAAAACCAACAGGGATAATATATAGCGAAATGCTTTCATGTTACAGTATGTGCTTAAACTGGAATTTTGTACGCTGGGTGTAAGTTTCACCCGGGTTTAGTACAGATTTAGGGAAATGCGGCTGGTTTGGTGCATCAGGGTAGTTTTGTGCTTCAAAACATATACCGCTGTACGGGTGGTAATCGGCACCTTCCTTGCCTTTCAGTTGCCCGAAGCAGTTGCCGCCCACATAAATGTGTACGCTCGGTTGGTCTGTATATACCGTCATTTCAAGACCATTTTCCGGGTTGTACAGCTTGGCAGCAAGCCTTTCATAATTTTGCGGCAGTACAAATGAGTTGTCTATAGATCTTGGGCACTCGGCAGCCTGGTTGAAATCCAAAGCTGTACCGGCTACCTTGGTAAAATTACCCGTAGGGATTCCTTCAGGGGTTACTTCCAGTATTTCGTCGGCGGTAACCTGTACCAGTTGCCTCTCTAACGTTTGCGTGTGGCCACCCAAATTAAAGTAGCTGTGCTGGGTAAGGTTCAGTACGGTGGTTTTATCGGTCACCGCGGTGTAGTTTACCAGTAGTTCGTTTTCAGGGGTAAGGGTGTATTCTACCTCTATGGTAAGGTTCCCCGGAAAGTTTTCTTCGCCATCGGGGCTGGTGTAGGTAAATACTATACTTGGCCTTTCGCCGCCCTGTATGCGTTTCATTTGCCAGTAGGCACGGCCAAAGCCGCTAAGGCCGCCGTGCAGGGTATTGCCATTATTATTGGCATTAAGTTTATAAGTACCGCCGTTCAGGGTAACTTCCGCCTGGCTGATACGGCCTGCATAGCGACCAATTACCGAGCCAAAGTAGGGACCCGACGGAAGCCCGAACGACTGAATGTAGTTTTGTATGTTGTCAAACCCCAGAACGGTGTCTACAACTTCATCTCCGGCCGCAGCCTTTAGTGAAGTGATGGTAGCGCCGTAGTTGATAAAAGTAGCTTCGAGCCCACGGCCGTTGCCAAGGGTATAGCTGTACACTTCCTTACCGTCTGGAAGTATACCGAATAAATTCGTAACACATTTTGGTGTAAAATATGAAATCTGGGAATTTTCCATATTAATATTATTAATTCAGCATCAAAAGTAGAAATTAATTTTACCTAACCATACCAGTACCTACCAGTTTTTGTATATTAGCCACCAGTTTAAAACGTTGTAGCCATGAAACTCATACACATAGACAGTTTTCGTAGTTTGCCCAAATACAAGCAGATAGTACTCTCTGTAGAAACCGCAATAAGCGAAAAACGCCTGCGCCGGGGCGATAAACTACCCAGTGTAAACAAGGTGGCGCTGGAGTTTTCGCTGTCGCGCGATACGGTTTTGCTCGCTTACGAAGACCTGAAAAAGCGCGGCATTATCTACGCGCGCCTGGGCAAGGGGTATTATGTAAAGAGTGAAGAGTTTGCAATGGAGCAACGGGTGTTCCTGCTTTTTGATGAGTTTAACTCGTTTAAGGAAGACCTGTACAATTCCTTTAAGGAAACCATGGGCAGCAGCGCGCAGATTGATATTTTCTTCCACTATTTTAATATCGATGTATTTAAAAAGCTGGTTAATGAAAACAACGGTGACTACAGCAAATATGTGATTATGCCCACCACGCTACAGGGTGTCGCAGATATTATTAAAGAACTCCCCAAGAACGATGTGTATATACTTGACCAGACTACTGCCGAGCTGGCCGACTACCCGTCTGTGCATCAAAACTTTGTAGCTGATATGTACAACGGCCTTACCAAAGGGGTAACCAAGCTACGCAAGTACCGTAAGCTGATACTTATTTTCCCCGATTTTAAGCAGCCCCCCGGCATGAAAGAAGGCTTTTTGCGTTTTTGTAACGATAACGGTTTTACGTATGAGGTTATTCCTGATTTTGAAAATCACGGCATAGAACCCGGTGAGGCGTATGTAATACCAAACGACCGCCACCTGGTAAACGTTATAGAGCAGGCGCGTGTGCAGCAACTGCGTATAGGCAGGGATGTGGGTATTATTTCGTATAACGATATACCGCTGAAAAAGGTGGTGGGCAATGGCATTACCACCATATCTACCGACTTTACCGCCATGGGGAAAATCCTTGCCGAAATGATTGTGCTGCAAAAACGCGACAGCGTAGAAAACGCCAGCAGCCTGATACAGAGGGGATCGTTATAGATAGATAAAATCAGTATACTTATATTTCGTTTTGTTGTACTTAGATGCAAGTTCTTCGAAAAGAATATTTCTTTTGAAACTACCAAAACCACATGATATACTTTCGACTGATTTATTTTCAAGAATGGGGAGCATATCCTCAGGTTTAAAGCTTTCTGCCGAAGCATAAATAAATTCTTTCAAGAAAGGTGCTTCTCTTAAACTTGAAAGATCTTTTAATCCTTTTAGATTTTGAGATATATTCGTCGCAAAGATTTATTTTGAGTAAAATCGGGTAATTTCTGCACCTGTTTTAAAGACTGGATGAATAAATTCTGTAAAGTAATTAGATTAGAAACAAAGCTCAAGTCTCCTAAATCACGGATTTGCCAAAGCTCTAAATATTTAAGCTGGGGCAAGCTTGATAATGCGTCAAAATTCTTTATTCCTCCGAGTTTAATATCTACAGACCATAACTCTTGTAAATTGGTAAGGAAATCGATGCTTTGGGTTGAAATAGAACGCAGTACAATTTTCTGAAGTTTACTAAGTCTGCTTACAGAATCAATGCCCTTCTGTTGCCCTTCTAAATAAAGAAATTCTAAATCTCTAAATCTATTAATGTAGCCAATGTTGGGTTTTTTAGAAGTTGTTTGAAAAAGGTATAATTCTTTCAGATTTGGATTAATATCGTTCAAAAAGTCAAAACTTTCCAAATTAAAGATACCAACACCTAAACCCTCTAATTTTTCAAGTTTAGTAACTGTTTCAATACCTTTAGAATCAATCATACAATCAACAGAAATTTTCCTTAATGAAGGTATTTTTTGAATGTAACTTAAATCGG
The DNA here is from genome assembly GCF_046613565.1 of Flavobacterium sp. RHBU_3. NCBI lineage: Bacteria > Pseudomonadati > Bacteroidota > Flavobacteriia > Flavobacteriales > Flavobacteriaceae > Flavobacterium > Flavobacterium sp. RHBU_3. The sequence goes on from NZ_JBKJHC010000005.1 coordinate 128,052, forward strand.
TATTATGCCCATATATACGCAATTGGATATCATTTCTTTTGGAGAAAATTAATTCCTCTAAAAGATTAATTTCGTTATAATTCAAAGGTCTTGAAAATTGTATTGTTTTAGTTTTAGGGTTTCCGGCAAGCATTTCTAAGTCATTTCTTGTAATTCCTGTTGAAATTTGATATTGTCCAATGGCTTCATTTACAATTTGTATACTCATTTTTTCACAATTAAGAATTTTACTCCGGCGCTTCAATTTTTATAAACCGTTTCGCTTCATTCCCGCTTTCATCGGTTATGGTAAGATAATAATTCCCTGTACCTGCACGCACCTGCATTTCATGAAAGGTTTGGGTTTCGCCAAGGTATTCATTGCCCAGGTACCAAAACAGCTTCGCTTTCGGGTTAGTATGCGCCGCCTTAAAGATAACAGGTTGTACCTCACCGGCAAAATTCCGTGTGAGGTATACTTTGCCGTTTTCCTTAGGGTAAATAAAATCCATGTAAGTGCCTGCCGTACCCTCGCAACCGGGCTTATAAGGTGGTAGTGGGCGGTAATCCATGTGCAGGTTTTTGTAATACCATTCCATAACGGGTGGCAGTACAAACCAGGTTTGGGTTACCATATTGTCTATGGCTTCGCAACTGCTGTTTACGCGGTATTGCCCTGTTGGGTCCAGTTGCACGGTTTTATGGTACGGGCAGGGTTTGGTTTTGCTGCCACTTATGGGTATCCATTGTTTAGATACCGGGCAATGCTCGCCTGCCAAATGCCCACTTGTGGCACAAATTTCGGCTTCCTGCAAATCGTTATATGGCGGGGCAAACCACTTTTGCCTTGGCAACAGGTTAAACACATCAAACAAGATGGGCGCAGCGCTGCCTACCCCCGTAAGTGACGGACGGCCTTCGCCGGTAGCATTGCCCACCCAAACACCCACTACATAGCGGCTGTTGGTGCCAATGACCCAGGCATCGCGGCTGCCAAAGCTGGTGCCTGTTTTCCAGGCAATTTCCAATGACGAGTCGTAAAATTTCCAGGCTTCGTCGCCTTCGGGGCGGTTTACTTCCTTCATGGAATTGTAGGTACACCATATAGCACCTGCGCCTATTACGGGTTTCTGCCAGGTTTCAGAGCCAAATGTCCGTTGTACAGTACTGTCGTAGTTAAGGTCGGTAAACTCATCGCTGCGGTATTTCGCCTGCGAGGCAGTAAAATAATTCAGCGTAGATGTAAGCCCCGAATAGGTACGGCACAAATCCCACAGGTTGCTTTCGGCGCCGCCAAGTATTAGCGACAGCCCGTAATGGTTTGGCGATTTATTAATATTACTCAGTTTAAAATCCTGTAGCTTGTCGTAAAAACGGTACACGCCATAGTCCTTCAGCATCAATACCGCCGGTATGTTCAGCGAGCGCGACAGGGCTTTTTGTGCGGGTACGGCACCATCATATGTCAACTCATAGTTTTTAGGGCTGTAGCCTGCTATCTGTGTGGGCACATCAGCCACGAGGGTATTGGGCAGTAACTCACCGGCATCAAGCATCGACCCAAACAGCAAGGGCTTTAAAATACTGCCCGTACTGCGCGGCGCAGGGATAATATCCACATCTTTCTGGTGGGCTTTATCAGTAGGGGCGTTGCCCACGTAAGCCAGTACATTGCGCGTTTTTACATCCACTACCAAGATGGCAATATTATACACCTCAGTTTGGCGGTACTCCTGGTAGTAGCGTGCCGCAATTTGGTTCACCCTGTTTTGCAAGGCAGATTTCACGGTGGTGCGTATGCGCTGCCCGTCCTGTTTTTTGGCTATACGTTGCAGCAGGTGCGGAGCCGCTTGCGGCAGGTCGAACGGTTTTTGGGGCAAATCTTCCTGCAACGAAAGTTCGTAGGTAGTCTTGTCTATTACTTTTTCATCGTATAGTTTTTTCAGCAGGCGGTCGCGCTTGGCACGCAGCAGCTTTTGGTTTTTCCCCGGGAAAATAAGGCTGGGTGCATTGGGCAATACCGCCAGTGTAGCCGTTTCTGCCCACGAAAGCTGGTGCGGCTGTACGCCAAAATACCGCCACGAAGCCATTTGCAGCCCCACTACATTCCCTCCATACGGGGCATGCGCGGCATACAGCCCTAGTATTTCGTCTTTACTATGACGAAATTCCAGGCGTGTAGCCAGGATGATTTCAATGAATTTCTCAAAGTAACTGCGCTTTTGGTGCTCCCTGCTCAGGCGGATAACCTGCTGGGTTAGCGTACTACCGCCACGCACCACATGCCCGGCATCATGGTTTTGTTTCATGGCCTTGGCAATAGCCACAGGGTTAAAACCCGGATGTTTGTAAAAATGCTGGTCTTCAAAATACACTATGCATTGCCTGAATTTATAAGGCACACTGTCCTGAGCCGGGAAACGCCACTGCCCGTCGGCTGCTATGCGCGCACCCAGCAGGTTGCCCTCGGTGCTTTCTATAACCGTGCTGTACGGTTCGCTAAACAACGTACGCGGCAGGCAGAAATAATACCCCGCGAGTAGCACCACTGCTATGCCGGACTTAATTTTATTGGTTTTAACCCAATGCCAAACGGCACGGGTCTTTTTACGGATGTGCTCTTTAATGTTCATGGGGTGCTAAATCCTGTTTTTGGTAGCGGTTTACAAAAGGATTTTCTCGTATCGCATTAGCGCTTCTACTAGATAGTAGTCACCATAGCTTAGTGGGGTGTCTATTTCAGTTTTGTTAGGCATGTTGCCCACACCGTGTTTCAGCAGAAAACCACCGTTAGTGCCTTTTTTTGCAAAATACTCCGGACTCGTAAGTGTTGTAAGTATGGTTTCCGCGGCCGACCAATATTCATCCGTGAGTTTTGTGTCTACATAACCACCCAGTTCCACCAAAGCCGAAGCTGTTATGGCTGCCGCCGAAGAGTCACGTAGCGCATTAGGTACACCTGGCGCTTGGTAATCCCAGTACGGTATAAGGTCTTTCGGCATTGTAGGATAATGCAGTATGTACTGTGCTATATGCTTGGCTTGCTCCAGGTACTTAACATCTTTGGTTTCGCGGTACATTACCACATAACCGTATAATCCCCAGGCCTGCCCGCGTGCCCAAGACGAGTTATCGGCCGCTCCCTGGTTGGTTATTTGTTTAGTAACCTTACCGGTATGGATGTTGTACACCACCTCGTGGTACGAACTATAATCGGCCCTGAAGTGGTTTTTCATGGTAGTATTGGCATGGTTAATGGCTATGTCGCGGTACACTGGGTCGCCACTGTGCTTACTGGCCCAGAACAGCAGTTCCAGGTTCATCATGTTATCAATAATCACCGGCATTTCATCGGCAGACGCATGGTTCCATGGCGCGCTATCCCACGATTTTATGCACTTTGCCACAGGGTTATAACGCGTGATGAGGCTTTTAGCGCTCTGCATCAGCACGTCTTCATACTCCTTTTTAGGGTTGAGCCTTTCTGCATTGCCAAAGCTGCAATACATCATAAAGCCCAGGTCGTGCGTGGTGGTATTGTACTGTTCTTTTTTCAGGTCTTCCAGAAAGGCAAGTGCTTCCTGTTTCAGTGCCGGTACTCCTTCGGCTTCAGCCAGGTACAGCAATGTACCGGGATAAAACCCGCTGCACCACCACCCCGAATCGCTGTTTTCAGCCTTTTGCTTGTCATCATGCCATGTCTTGGGGTACTGGCCCGGCGCTACGGTTGTGCTGAGGTAAGTGTATTGTGCTGCAGCCTCTGTCAATGCCTTGTATGCATCAAGTTTGGGCTTGTCTGTATTTTTCTGGGCAAAGCAACCGGTTATTGTAATTAGAAAAGTTATACTAAAGGTGAGGTTTTTCATTGATGGTTAATATTGTTTTGGATTACGGGCCGTATGCCTTACGGCCAGGATATGGATTTCGTCGGCTAGTATTTTGTATGAAATGCGATACTTATAAACTTCAAAAGCATGATAGCTGCCGTCGTTATAAAGCTTGTAAATGTCTAAAGTATACATCAGGCAGTTAATGGAAAGCGTGGAAACATGGCTATAAATAGTGTAAACAACTTTATCTGCAATGGCTACAGAGCCTGAGGTGTTCGAAATATATTCATGGATATCACTAAGGTGCTCCAATGCAAAGCGCGACCAGGTTACCTTTTTCCCCATCGCTTTATAATTTCTGCTACTTCTTCATGGCTAAAGGAATCCCCGTTGCTGATGTCGTCTTCAGCACGTTTCAGTTCAAGGTTATATTGCTCAACAGACAAGGGTTCTGAAACCACAGGCGGATGATGGCTGTGGTATTGCTCCACCACATCATCTACTGCTTTCAGCAGGCTTTCGTCGGCCATGCTGATTTCCTGTATCAGCTTTTCCCTTAGTTTTATAGCTTCCATTATAGCTGCTTTTTATACCAAATATAGCACATTTTTACATTATTCCCCCAAAGGGAGGGGTGGTGCATTACCGCACCACCTTAACCCACTGGCCTTTGGTCCTTGCCAGACAACATAGTTGTCCTGAATATGTACTATCCCTTTTGCTTTAAGCTCGTTAAATAGGTTTCTGTAATCTCTGTCAGTACATTAGGTTGCTCAAACTTCCTCACATAATCCAATATCTCAGGTTCAATGTCCTCACTTAAGAGATATGCTTCGCCTTCATTGGTAATAGCATAGTGTGAAGGTGTCCCATTATCAAAATTCTGGGAGACTCGTATTAAACCCTTTTCTAACATAGGCTTTAGATTAGCCCCCATTTCGGCAGGAAAGTCATGTCGTTCAAAAATCTTAACCAGGCTGTATATACTATTGATACCGGGTTTCGAGTATATTAAAAGCAATACTAATTTCTGTTTTGTTGTCATCGCGTTCACTGTCATTAATATCGATTACCGTACCACCTTAACCCACTGGCCTTTGGTCCTTGCTACATAATTGTTATCATACATGGCCTCTGCCTGTACACCAGGCAGGTAATACGTACCCGCATAGCTGGCATTGAGCAATATCCTGAAGGTATGGCTCTCGTTCGGCTTCATGCTGAAGTAGAAATTCGTACGGTCGTCGCGTATATCGGTATAGTCCACCTGGTTTTCGGCAAAGCTGCCGAAGTCGGTAAACCTCGTGTTTACTATCTCCCAACCGCTTGGTATAATCTGCGTCAGCGCAATGTTCTCCACACGTTCGCCTTTACGGTTGCCCACAGTAACTTCGGCTACAAACTCGGTACCTTGCGAAAGCGTAGCAGGGTTAATCACCTTGCCGGCACGATCCTTAAATACTATAGACGAACTCAGCCCGCGCTGCTCGGTTTGTTCCTGGCCCACAGGGAGTATGCCGCTGTACACCACCTTTACATACAGGTTGCCCTGCTTGTTGTTGCGCAGTGTTACCTTATTGTTGGCAGCCACATCCAGCACACGGTCGGCAAAGGTCTTGGCAGTCTTTAACGAACCGCCCTTACCGTTAGATGTATACGCTATGTCAATACCTTTCTGGCCGTTGCTTTGGGCAAACTTACTCATGCTGTATAGGCAATAGGCCGTGGTTTGTGTACTCATCCACTGGTTGCTGCTCATCTGCTTGGCAAGTTTTGTAGCCAGGTTAAAGGCACGTTCTTTCTCACCAAGCACAATCAGTGTTTCCAGTGCCATGGCCCTGTTACGCTCCGGCGAACCGTAGTAATAGTAGCTGTACTCATTGGTTTCATCAAGTACGCTTTGTGCCAATAATTGCTGGCCTACGCCTTTTTGCCCGGCCAGCGCATAAGCGGCAGCAAGGCGCAGTTTGGCCTCATTGCCGATGCCCGGTGTTTCACGAAGCCTGTTCATGGATGAAAGGTCAGCCGAACCTGCCAGCGCAAGTGTATACAGCCTGTAGGCCTGCTCCATATCATTATGGTTGCCTGAAGTATAGCGCCATTCGCGTGCGATGTTTTTCTGGTAATTCAGCCATTGTTTTTTCATGTTCAGCGGCAGGGCATAGCCTTTTTTCTCGGCTTCTACGATGAAATGCCCGGCGTAGCTGCTGCCCCACTCATCGGGTTCAGGGTTGCCCGGCCAGTAGGCAAAGCCACCGCTGCCGGTCTGGAAGTTTTGCAGCTTTTTAATGGCTGCCGTTACATACTTCTGTATTTTGTTTTTACGGTTTTGGTCAATATCGGCAATGTCGGCCAGATACAACTGCGGGAATACCGATGAGGTAGTCTGCTCCACGCAGCCGTGCGGGTACTGTATCAGGTAATCGAGCCTGCGGTTAAAGTCGATGCTCGGGAACGACGATACCTCCAGCCTTGCCTTGTTGCTGCCTGCCACGCCAAACGGTTGCCAGTCAATGGTAGCCGAACCACCCGGTTTCAGTACAATTTCCTTAAACGAAGTGGTAACCGGGTTCGGGTTCATTACATCCAGCTCCACATCGTAGCTGGCGCGCTCCTTACCGCTCGTTGCCGAAACTGTGACTTTACCAATGCCCAAAGTATTTGGTACTTCAAGGTCGAAATACACCACTTTTTCGTCCGGCTGGGCAAAGCTCACTTTTTGCGAAGCCGTCCCGATAACTTTCAGTCCGTTATTGGTTTTCAGCTGTACTGTTACATCTTTTATCTGTTTTTCCATGGCAAATACCGTTACCGGAAGCGATACCTTTTCGCCCGGCGTTACCTTACGCGGCAGCGAAGCCAATAGCATCAGCGGGCTGCGTACCGGAGTGGTCTTTTCGGTACTGCCGTAAGCGCTGGTTTTATCATCGGCGGCTACCACCATGGTACGCACCGAACCAACATACTTAGGCAATTGCAGGGTATGTGTACGGCTTTGGCCTTTCTCCAGTTTGAAAGGGCCGTAGTACATTACTACGGGTTTAAAGCGGTTGGCTTTCTTCGCCTTGCCGCCGCCCATATCGGCATCACCACCTATACTGAATACCTGGTTTACCTTACCACCATACGCACCGATTACCTGGTCGTATACGTCCCATGTTTTAACGCCCAGCGCTTCTTTGGCATAGAAAGCCGTCCAGGCATCCGGGGTTTTAAAGCGGGTAAGGTCCAGTAGGCCGTCGTCTACCACGGCTATGGTATAGGTCATGGCATGGCCGTGCTTTTCGCTCACTTTTACAGTGGTTTTCTGTTCGGGGCGCAGTACATCGGGCATGCTTATCTGCGGTTCCAGTACGGTCGATTTATCCACCACCTCTATCGGCACTATGCCGTACAGGCGTATCGGCGCATCATTTTTGGTGGATGCATGCGGCTGAAGCAGTGTTACGTGTACGTATACGTTTGGTGCCAAGTCGCCTGTAACAGGTATCTGCAACTGGGTTTCGCCTTTCTTGGTTTGTGCCCAATAAGTCTTTACCACTTTAGTGCCGTTTTCCAGTGAAACCAGCGCACGGCCTCCTTCGCTTGAAGGGATGGATATGGTAGCCTTTTCGCCTACGGCATATTTCTTTTTGTCTGTGGTAAACATTAGCATGGCGGCTTCCTCGCCCGTTGTGGCACGGCTGCGCCCGCTCCAGTACGGATAGTCGATAAGCACGGTACCACCTGCCGAGTGGCCTCCCTGCACATCGGTAACGCGTACCAGGTAGTTGCCCCATTCTTCTTTGTCGGTACTAAAGTTAAAGGCTGCTTTACCGTCGGCACCGGTCATAAGCTGGGTAGTATACACCGGGGTATTGCTCACGGCATTGCTGTAGGTAGACACGCCGTTGTTACCGGTATCCCACCACCAGCGCCACTCTACTTTGTACACTTTGGCTTCCAGCTTGCGGCCTGCACGCGGTACGCCGTTTGCATCTACTGCAGCTACTTCAAAGCGGTTGCTCTTTCCGTTTTCCAGCATACCATATTTGTTAGGCTGCGGCATGCGCACACCCACATAAGTATCGTAAGGCGAATAGCTCGCTGAAACCACATCAGTACTAAAATCGCCGCCTTTTTCATAAGCTTTGGTAATGATGGCCGCCTTCAGCATTCCCGGTGCGCGGGTTTGCAGCTTAGGTTCTACGCTCACATGGGTGCTTCCAGTTTCGTCTACATTGCCCGAGAAGATGTTCACCTCCTCGGTACCAAAATCCTGTGCAGGGTCGTCAAACACATAGTTAGGGTAGCCCTTAAATGTGGTGGACTGCTGCATGAATTTTGCCTGAATTTCCACTTTAAGCCCTTTGGCTACCGCACCGTGCAGCCATGCTACGCTCACAGTGGCGTTGTTCTTTTTATTGGCAAAAAGCATGTGCCCGTCAAAGCCGTTCTTTATCTTGAGCCTGTTCGGTTTTATGGTTTCTATTTTAATAGCTTTATAAAAATGCGCCCCACCAACTGATACCATAGCCTCCCAACTGCCTGTAGGGGCTTCGGTTTGCGTAGGCACTACAAAGGTGTAATGGTTCAGGCTGTTGCGTGGCTGTACGGCCTGGTGCATCATCTTGCCATTCGGGTCGCTCAGGCGAAGCTTTACGGGGTGGGTAGGGGGCAGCTTACTCTCCTTGTCGTTCAGCATAAAGCTGAGGTATAGCGTATCGCCCGGCCTCCACACACCGCGTTCGCCGTAGATGAAGCCCTTAAGCCCTTTTTGCAGTTCGGTGCCGTCTATGTCAAAGTTGCTCAGCGAAAGCGTGTAGCCTTCCTGTAGCTTTATGTACGTAGTATTGCTGCCTTGTCTTATAATGGCAAAATACGGCTTACGGTCGCTGTTCAGGGTAACGATGCCCTCGTTATTCGTCTGACCTGAAGCCACCTTTTGCTGCTGGTAGTTGTACAGCGCCACACTGGCACCCGCTATGGGTTTGGTAGTGGTAATGCTGGTTACGGCAAAGAAGAAACTGTTGTTTTTGCCTTTTTTGGCAATAACCCCCAGGTCGCTTGCCAGCACATTGGTTTCTACCTCGCGGTCGTAATAGTAGGAGTTACTGCACGGGTTTTCGCGCTGGTCCCATTCGTAATCACTATGGTAATAATCGTAGTCGTCGTATTCGGTGAAGTCTTCTTCTTCGGCTTCATCGTCGCCGGATTCCTCTTCACTGTCGGTACTGTCAGTGGCAGATTCCTCGCCATCGCATTGGTACAGCGAGTACGACCTACGCATGGATAGTTTTATATGGTAAATAGCGCCCGGTTCGGGTTTTACCAGTTTAGATAAGTCGAGTGCAAAAGCATTCCACTTGCCATAGTTCAACATTTTGTTGCTGTTCAGTACCAGTTTGGTCTTGGCAACAGGCAAAGCCACATCACGCAGGCTGTAGCCGCTTTCGTTTATATCGTTGTCCTGCAAAAACTGCATAACATTGCTTTCAAATATCCGGTAGACCCGCACGTCTACGGCACTGAGGTTTACGGCCTCAAAGTTCAGTTTCAGGTTGCTGCTGGCGGGTAGTATGCTGCCATTTTTGGCAAAGCGTACCTGTGGCGCCAGCTGTTCAAATACTACCTTTTCAGAAAACGTGGTCTTGGTCTTGTAGCCTTCGGTGCTTTCTATCCCCTGGAAAACCTCGACCAAAAAGCTGCCGTTCAGCGGCTCGGCGAAGTACGCCTTAAGCAGGTTGCCCTCGGTAGAAAATGTAATGCCCTTAACGGTTTCCACCGCTACAAGCCCGCTAAAATCCTGATCCTTCCGCACAGGGTCAGAGAAATTGATGAGCAGCGTCTGGTTATCGCCCTCGGCGGCCTGTACGCTCATTACCTTAAAGTTATCCTTGCCGGGTATGGTGTACTCAGTGCTGCCTTCCTGCTCTATGTTATAAGGCTTGCCGTTCCAGCTTATGGTAATGTTGCTGTCCTGAGCCTCGCGCTTAATGCCGTCTATAACAAAGTTAAATTCGGCATTGCCCTGCATGGTGCTAACAAGCTTCACTTCAAGCTTACGGCCATTTTGTGTAGCGGTAATCAGCTTTTCGGCAATTTTAGTATCCAGGTTGTCGGCGCTTTTCAGGGTAACGTTCAGGTACTGGGTGTCGCGGTCATAGCTTTGCAGGTCGTTTGGCGTTACCATAAAATCCTGTTTCAGCGTTTTCACGCGGAATTTAAAATCACGCAGGTTGTCCGGCACCTTAATGAATTTAGACAGGTGCAGGGTTACGTAATACTCCTTGTCGTGCTCCAGCCGTTTTTCGGGACGGAAAGCAAGGGTGTTGTCGGGTAAAAGGGTTACTTTCCCTTTTACGGCAGGCGAAATGCTGAAGTAATCGTTGCTGAGCTCCTGGTCCTGTACCCATTCGCTTTTGGTAAAGGCCAGCCCCACAAGGATGTCGGCTTTGGTGGAAATGACCCCGGAGGAAAAATTGGTAATGTAATCGCGGTAGAGGGAAAAATCTGAGTCGAACTCAGGGCCTGCATCGTTTTGGCAGGCATTAAAAAACCATGTGATGGCCGCAAGGCAGCACACCAGTTTTAGTGTTTTCATGGCGCTGGTCTGTGAAAGGTTAAGGTCGTTTTTTTAATTTTTGGTTCCCGAGAAGATTGCGTGGCACGCGGGGCACGGGGGCGTTTTACGGAAGGGAACAAGGAGGTATGGCGTAGGAGGGGTGCGGCCCGCAAAAGCAATACAGAACAACCTTGTGAACTTATTAAAAACCTTTGTGAACCTTGTGGTTTTTCAACCCTCAATTTTTGCTATAACTATATATAGCCGATAAATATTGTGTGAAGTTAATAATTTTTTTTTCTACAATAGCAAGAGAGCGTAAATCTTTGGTTATCATTAAGATATTTGCAAGAATAATTGTTGTACGAAAGCTGATTATCAGGTGCAGTATTTTTTACCACAAGGAGCACGAAGGTTTTTCACGACGGCCTCAAAGTTCTATGGATTAAGGCTTGTTCCAAGCTGCTAAGCACACGAGGCATGACGTGCCAACCTTGTGTCCTCAATCCTGATAATCAGGATTAAAAACGTAGTGTATACGAAACTATAAGACTTGCTTTGTGGCCGTTGTGAAAAGGCGTAGTGTTTGTGGCAAAATTTTAAAACACCTGAAACTATCTTCTCCGTTTAAAAAAATCCTTCATCAGGGCGCTACATTCCTCCTCCATAATCCCGGTAATCACTTCGGTTTTCGGGTGCAGTTTTCCTCCCATGGCGGTGTAGCCACGGTGGGTATCGTGGGCGCCGTATACTATGCGGCTTATCTGGCTCCAGTACAGCGCACCGGCACACATTTGGCAGGGTTCCAGGGTAATGTAAATGGTGCAGTTAGTAAGGTATTTTCCACCAAGAAAACCTGCCGCTGCTGTTATGGCCTGCATTTCGGCATGGGCGGTAACATCGGTAAGGAGTTCGGTAAGGTTATGGGTTTTGGCTATTACGCGGTTGTCTACCACCACTACAGCTCCTACGGGTATTTCGCCTTTGTCAAAAGCAGTTAAAGCCTCCTGATAGGCTTTCTTCATAAAATACTCGTGGGTAAAAGGATTTTCCATGGCGCAAAAATACATTTTTAAAGCTACTTATCAGTAAATCATTATCTTTAAGGGAATAAAATTGCATAACATTCGTTAAACCAAAAAAATCAATCTTGCTATGAAAAGAATTTTTATCTCTGCACTGGTGCTTGCAGTGGCTGTGGTTTCCATACATTGTGAAGCCGATGACCCTGCCGCCGTTAATGAAAATGCTTCACTTATTGGAGCCGATACCATTACTGATACTACCACTATTGCCGACAGTAGTTATGTAATTTCTGACACCGTAGTGGTTTCTGACACTATTGTTTATCCAGACGATAGCGTAGGGGTGAGTGAGCCGGGTTATCCGGGTGATGATTATCCCGGAGACGCTACCGACACGATAACAGTACCTTCTGATTCTTCAGCTGTTGGCTGGAGGATAAAAGGAAGGAAATAAACGTACTGTATGCGAGGCCATACACAAAATATCCTATTACCCGTGCTGTGCTTTGCAGCCGGGTATTTTGTTTGCGGTTGTAGGCATACTGATAAAGCGGAACAGGATGTGGTTTATTATGATACAATTCAACCTCCTAAACCAAAATATGACAAGGATACCATGCCATATTCTGAATTTAAAACGTGCCACGTGGGCAATGGGCATGAAATGGATGATTTTTTGCAGGTTGCAAAAGACACCCTCTATTTTGATTTATGCGAAGACTCCAACATAAAGAGGGTTATTGTAGTTATGCCCGGCGAGAAATATCTTCCGCCTCCTCCACCGCCTGTTGAGATTAAAATGGATAAAATAAATATTGAGGATCTTCGTTTTAAAAAATAAAACCAACTGTAAATGAAGTCTGTAAATATTTCTATACCAAAGCCCTGCCATGAAAACTGGGATGCCATGACACCCGAAGACAAAGGGCGTTTTTGTGGCTTGTGCCAAAAGACCGTTGTCGACTTTACTGCAATGGATGATAATGGGGTGGCAAGCTTCTTTGAGCAGCATAAAGGGCAGAAGGTATGTGGGCGTTTCCGTACAGAGCAGCTCACCCCACCCGAAAAGCCACTGCTGCCACCGGCACTGGTAAACCGTATAGCCCGAAGGCCGCTGAGCAGTATACAGATGTTTGCCCTGGCGCTGCTGGTGTGTATGGGTACTACATTGTTCAGCTGTAATAATACAAAAGGCGAACCTGCTATAGCACCCGAACCCGAGCATACAACGGGAGCCCCTATGGTTGGTGGTGGGGGAGGAGATGCGGCGCTGTTTTATGGTTCAGTTGAAGAAGAGAAGCCTAAAGCTACTAAAGAAGAAAAAGGGAAGTTAAGTGAATCATACGCTGTAGGTATGGCAGCTCCTGAGCCTGTAGATTCTTTAATAGAAAATAAAAAGGTTGAAAAAATACCAAAAGCTTTAACAGGAGAGTTTATTGTAACCCCGGTAGACAGCGCAGCAGTAAAAGATACTACCCGCCTGCGTTAATGTTAGGCTATAAAAAAAATAAAAGCTCCCATGGGGAGCTTTTAGTGTTCTATGTGGGTTGTATTAATGTGTTTTTGCTTTATCCAGGGCGTGTTCCAGTACGCTTTTTAGTTTGTCCAGTGCGCCCAGTATGGATTTTTCTATACTGTCTGATTTGCAGCTGGCTGATAGTTGCGAATAACCGTTTACACGCGCCTCAATGGTGCATTTTTTGTCTTCGGCACCATGCTTTGCCCCGCTGTTTTCATCAGCAAGGTGTATTTCCAGTGTTGATATTCGTTCTTCAAATCGTTTTAGTTTTTCATGTGCTACTTCGCTCCAGTAGCCTTCTTTTCTTCCTGCTCCGTCGAAGTGGTTGTCAGTATTTAAATGTACTTGCATTGCTTTTACATTTTAAGGTTCGTTGTTTAAAGTTACGGAATTTTCTGTTTTCCTACATTAAAATTAGTATTTGTTTAAATACCAAAATGTGATTTATATCAGCATAAGTAAAATTTATGACTTTTGTACCGAGTGGTATATTTATTTGCTAACTTTGTACCATGACTAAGGCTGAAAAAACAAAACAGTTTATTATAGAAAAAACCGCCCCGGTGTTTAACCGCAAGGGGTATGCGGGTACGTCTATATCAGACCTTACCGAAGCCACCGGCCTTACAAAGGGTAGTATCTATGGCAACTTTGAAAATAAGGATGAGGTGGCCCTTGCAGCTTTTGACTACAATTACCGCAGGGTTGTAAACCGTATCAGCGAGAGGCTGGGAGGCAAGCATACATCGGCTATAGATAAACTGAAAGCCTATATATCGGTTTATGCCGAAATGCCTAAGGATGCAATACTACAATACGGTTGCCCGGTGCTGAATACCGCTACCGAGGCAGACGATACCCACCCTGAGTTGCGTAAAAGAGCCCAGATGGCTGTGCAAATGTGGAAGCGCAATGTAGAAAGTATTGTTAAAGAAGGGCAGGAACAAAAGCAGATTCGAAAGAGTGTAGATGCCGCCGAATTTGCCTATGGGTTTATTGCAGTGATAGAGGGAGGAGTAATGCTGTGGAAACTTACCGGACACAATGATGTAATGAACGCGGCTCTTAAAGTAGCCAAACGTATGGTGAACGATGTAGCGAAATAATTTTTTTGAATAATATTATACCGATTGGTATTATAAAATATAACATTCGGTATTTAAAATATAAAAATGTTTTATGGATACAAGAGAAGCAGCCTTTTTAAGGCAGTTTGAAACCAAAGAGGTAGAAGGTTCGCCGTCGCCGTTTATGAACTGGCTGAAACCTTTAATATTAAAGGTGGAAGAAGGTAGCCTTGTGTTTCAGTATACTGTTCGCCCTGAGATGACTAACCCGTTTGGTACCCTTCATGGTGGTGTTATGGCTGCTATGATAGACGATGCCATGGGTGCAACTTTAATTGTTTATGGCGAAAAAGTTTTCCATGTTACCGTAAATTTGTCCGTTGATTATTTTGCCTCAGCCCGTGCCGGAGATGTTATCATTGCCGAAACCCGGGTGGTAAAAAAAGGCCGGCAAATAGTAAACATACACGCTGATGTATGGAATGAAGACAAAACAAGGCTGTTAGCCAAAGGATATTCGAATCTTATAAAAACTGACATAAAATGAAAAGAGTTGCAGTAACCGGCCTTGGAGCCATAACCCCGCTTGGTAATTCTGTTGCCGAGTTTTGGGAAGGCATTGTAGGCGGTAAAAGCGGCGCAGGCCCCCTTACTAAATTTGACGCTTCTAAATTTAAAACGCGTTTTGCTTGTGAGGTTAAGGGCTTTAACGGCGAAGATTACATTGAGAAGAAAGAACTGAAAAAATACGACCTGTATACCCAGTATGCCATAGCAGCTACAGAAGAAGCCCTGCGAGATGCGGGTATCGATTTTGCAGCCATGAGTGCAGAAGAGCGCTATGATGTGGGCGTAATATGGGCTACCGGAAACGGTGGTATAGGCACGTTTGAAGAACAATTAAAAGAGTTCCACTCGGGTGATGGTACACCGCGATTTAACCCCTACTTCATTCCTAAAATGATTGTAGATATTGCTGCGGGTGTGCTTTCTATACGCTACGGCCTGCACGGGCCTAACTACGCTACGGTTTCGGCCTGCGCGTCGAGTAACTCGGCTATAATTGCTGCTGCCGATACCATACGTATGGGCAAGGCTACCATAATGGTTACCGGTGGTAGCGAGGCTGCACTTACACCATCGTCTATAGGCGGTTTTGGTGCGGCACAGGCATTGAGCAAAAACAACGATAACCCACAGAGTGCTTCACGCCCGTTTGATAAAAGCCGCGACGGTTTTGTGGCAGGCGAGGGCGCGGGTTCGATTATACTGGAAGAATGGGATCATGCTGTGGCGCGTGGTGCTAAAATTTATGCCGAACTAATAGGCGGGGGGATGGCTGCCGATGCCTACCACCTTACGGGTACACCTGCCGATGGGCTTGGTGCTATACTGGGCATGAAACGTGCGCTTAAAGAAGCGGGTATTTCTCCGGATGAGGTAGCTGCCGCAGGCTATGTAAATGCGCACGCTACTTCTACTCCGCTGGGCGATATAGGCGAACTTACCGGTATTGCTACCGTTTTTGAAGGGAATGATATTACTGTTACCGCTACCAAGAGTATGACAGGCCATCTGCTGGGTGCTGCCGGTGCTGTAGAAAGTATCATCAGTATACTATCATTGCGCGATGGTATTATCCCCGGTACAATCAATACCGAGGTGGCTAACCTTGACGAACGTATTCCGGCTAATGCAAAGCTGGTTATCGGCGCAAGCCAAAAGGCAGACCTAAAATACGTACTGAACAATACCTTTGGTTTTGGTGGGCATACCGCCAGCAGCTTGTTTAAAAAGGTGTTGTAAGAAGCTACTAAGCCGCTGATATTCTTAGCTACTTAGTTTTATACAAAAAGAGGAGCAACACTATGTGTGGCTCCTCTTTTTGTATATCGTTGGGTTATATTAAAATCCAGGTGTGCGCATACGCATACCGCGGCCACCGCCCGGCATGCCCTGTCCCGGTTTTTTATTATTGCCAAAGTTGTTTATTTTCCAGGTAAGCGAAAACATGGCGTAGCGTTTCAGTACCGTGTTTTGTACATCGGTAATACCTGTAGAGGTAATGGTACGGCTGTTGCCCAGGTTTTGGTTTAAAAGGTCGTACACTTTTACTTTAAAGGTAAACTGGTCTTTATAAAAGTTGTACCCTATACTGGTGTTCCATAAAAAGAAATCTTTTTTGTACCCGGCAGATAGTTGCGAGTTATAGGTATACGTTAAATCATTACCCATAACAAAATGCTTTGGCCAGTAATTTGTTACAATAACCGAAGCTTTGTGTACAAAATTTTCGGCCGAACCTATGCTGTAATTAGTGTACTTTGCACTGTTTAGGGTGTAAGTATAACTCGGGTTAATACTAAGTACTTCGCCCAGGTCGTAGTTTAGACTTACATTAGGCGTTATCCCCAGGTTATTGGCGGCGTACATTTGGGTATTCAGGAAACCCAGGCTGCGACTGTAGTTAACATTCAAACCCAGATTGTAACGTAGGTTGTTGCCTGATTCTGATTTTATACTTTTATTATAGTTACCCCCCATATAGGTGCTATATCCTCCATTGATGTTCTCGTACGTGCTGTTACGTTTACCCGATGCGTTAATCTCAGTATAATTTACTATTTGGGTTTCGTTTATGGTAGCACCCCCATACACAAAGAAACCGGAGCGGGTGGCAAAATCAAATTTATTATAGTTTATACCTACCCGGTGTGATTTTGCCGGAGCCAAATCAGGATTACCCGTTGTAGTGCTAAGGGCATTGCTTACATCTTCTATAGGTAGTATCTGAGAAGCCGATGCAAAACTGGTATTAAAGTTATAGCTTAGCGATAATCGGGTACTTCTTTGAAAATGGTAGTTAAACCTTGCCGAAGCCATAGGTAGCAGGTAATTTTTATTCACAGTATAGTCCTGGCCGCGGTAACGCCCAAAGTTGTCAAAGTTGTAAATGCCCGTACCTCCCGTAAGGGTTATGTTCAGCTTTTTCTGCTCCAGGCGGAAACTTGCATAAGGGTTTACAGTAATAGTATTGCTGTTAAGGTAGTTGGTTATAGAGTCGGCTGCTGTGGTATAATTTGCTGTTGCAGCATTATAGTTAAAACCTTTGTTGTCTGTAACATCGTTAGCCCAGTTGTATCGGGCACCTATTTCTACGTTTACAGAGTCGGCTACAGGTTCTGTATAAGACAGGTCCATGGTATAACTGTCTTGCAGGCTGCGGTTTTTTTGCAGCTGGTTACGGTTGTCGTTTCGGGCTGTTGTATTACCGTCGCCGTCTAAGTCTTCGTAAAAAGTGGTATTTGTGTTGTTGTAATACGCTGTTTGGTTAGAAGTATTGCTGTTAGAAAACTCAGCACTTATAGATCTTCCGCGCTTATTAAGCACTTTGTTATAGGTAAGCGTGCTGCTAAAAGCATTCTTGTCGCCGTCGTTCATGGTACTACCATCACTTTCGTTCAGCAGGGTATCATTTTGATCGGTAGTGTTTTGTGTGCTCGATGTAGTTCGCTTACTGTTAGTCCTCACAAACTTTGGCCTAAAGTTAAGGGTAGAGGTACTGTCCAGCTTTATGTCAAATTCGGTATTAAACGTGTGGGTGGTTGTAAGGCTTCGTGAATCGGCTACACGATTATTTATAAGCCTGTTTTCAGTAGCTGCGCCATTTTCATCCGTCAGGAAGGTTTCACTGCGCGTACGTGTATTGTTTTTGTTGTCGGAATTATTGTAAAAATAACTTGCCGAATGGTCAAACCCTTTAAAATACTCGTCGCTGTAATTACCGCCTATAATGTTTGTGGTAGTTATACCGCTGCCACCACCACCTACCGGAACACCGTTTATATAGGTTGAGCCATCACCGCTGGTCCACATCATCATGTTTCGGCCACCGCCCATACTGTCAAAGATATCGTCGTTACTAAAACCCGACGCGTTTATGTTATTACTCGATGCCAGCAGGCTAATCTTACGGGTGTCTTTAAAATAATTTACAAGCCCGTTTGCCTCATAGCGGTCATTAGTACCGTATCCGGCAGTTATCCGGCCGAAAATACCTTTGTTTTTATCCTTGTCTATGGTTAGGTTAATGCTGGCATTATCTCCCGAACCAGGTTTTTTTTGCAGTTCCTCCTTTTTGGTTTTATAGTCTGATACCTGGATTTTTTTTATCAATTCTGCCGGAAGGCTTTGCAGGGCTATTTTACCGTCGCGGTCAAAGAAAGGCTTACCGTTTACCAATATCTGGTTTACTTCCTTACCATTTACGGTTATTTTTCCGTCAGCATCAATGTTTACACCCGGTAGCTGTTTCAGCAGGGTTTGCACATTACTGTCCGGGCGGACTTTAAAAGAAGCCGCGTCAAACTCCAGCGTGTCTTTTTTTACCCTTACCGGAGGCACATCGCTTTCTATAACCACTTCTTTTAGTTCCGTTCCTTTTTCGGTGAGCTTTACCAAACCGAAGTCGGTGTCTTTAGTTAACGACTCGTATTGCTTTTGGTACGTACCGAAACCCACAAACGAAACTTTAAGCGTAAACGGCTGGGATATGCCGCGCGATTTCATTTGCCAGTTTCCTTTGTTGTCTGTAATGGTGTAGTCTAAAAGAGTAGAATCTTTTACGGAACGAATGTACACGGTAGCTGCTTCCAGCGGCAGCCCATCGGGGTCCTGCACCGCGCCTTTAATGGTAATTGACTGGCTGTAACCCCATGTGGTAACGGCCAGTAATAAGATAGTAAGGATTTTTTGCATTAACTTTTCAATTGGTTTTGTGTTAGTGTATCTACTATTGACTGGTTTTTAGCGAAAAGGTTTAAGTTGTTATTGGGATTTTTGATTTTTTTAACAACTTAAAATAACGTTCCTGCAATATTAGAAG
Organism: Flavobacterium sp. RHBU_3; assembly: GCF_046613565.1. Taxonomy (NCBI): domain Bacteria; kingdom Pseudomonadati; phylum Bacteroidota; class Flavobacteriia; order Flavobacteriales; family Flavobacteriaceae; genus Flavobacterium; species Flavobacterium sp. RHBU_3. The sequence goes on from NZ_JBKJHC010000005.1 coordinate 146,901, forward strand.
GTAATGATGCCACCGGTAGCTTCTGTAGCAGCATCCTTTTTACCGGCAAATTTATCCAGCTTTAAGCTAAGCGAAAACATTACGTAACGTTTCAGTACGGTATTCATCTGCTCTGATATACCTGTAGGATATACGCTTCGGCTGGTGCCCAGGTTTTGGTTCAGTAAGTCGTACACTTTTACTTTAAAGGTTAGTTGGTCTTTATAAAAGTTGTAACCTAAACTGGTGTTCCATAAATAAAATGATTTTTGGAACGATGCCAGCTGCGGGTTGTAGGTGTAGGTAAGGTCGTTACCAAAAATTACGTGCTTAGGCCAATAGCTTGTAGTGGAAACACTAACGGTATGAATATTACTTTTAGCCGAACTTACATTATAGTTGCTAAAATCAGTTTGGTTATACTCAAAACGGTAGCGTGGGTTTATGGTAAGCAGTTCGCCGTATTTATAGGTAAGGTTTACACGCGGCGCTACAGAAAATGTTTCCGATTTAAACATCTGCTCGTTTTGCATTCCTTTATCTATACTGTTGCCAAAATAAAACCCTACTGAAGCATTTAGGCTGTGGGCTTCTTTTTTAAAAGTTTTACCATACTGTCCGCCTGCCCAAATCTGGTAGGTATCGTGTATGTTTATATAAGAAGAGGTGGTAAGCGCATTGTCATCTATAACCACACTGTTACCTATGTTGTCCTCGTAGTAATCACCTCCCAAATAAAAGTTGTAACCTGTTTTTTCGGTCCAGTTATAATCATACAGGCCTATATACATGTCGTGCTTTTTTACAAAGTTTAGGTCGGCATTACCTATTGTTGTAGAAAGAGGGTTCAGTACATCGGCTATGGGCAGTATCTGCGACAGTTCGGGTGTACTGAAACCATAGTTGTAGTTCATATACACGCTGCGCGATTTTGTAAGCTGGTAATTTCCGTACATTTCTACCGATGGCATTACAAAATTCCGCTTTACGCCGAGTCCTTCACCCAGGTAGGTGCCGTTAGCATTATAATCTATAAAGTATGCACCACCTTCTATATTAAGGTACATATTGCTCTTATTAAAGTTATAACCTGCAGCCGGCTTAAACCTGTTCGATTTTGAACTAAGATACCCACTCAGGGCATCATTATAGTCTGTATAGTTATCGTTTCCGTCATTAAAATCAAAACCTTTCCGGTTTTGGCTTTCTGTTTCGCGCCATACTTCGGTTTGTATGTACACGTTGCTCGAATCGGTTACCGGTTCTCCGAATGAAGCCGAAAAATGGTACAGGTCTTTGCTGGTGCCGGTACGGCGTATACGGTTACGGCTTTCGGTTGTTATTCCCGGTTCAGCGTCAGTATATACATAGGTGCTGGTAACGGTGTTGTTTATGTTGCTGTTGTCTCCTTTTTGATTGTTGTTTTCAACATCAAAGCTTAAAAAGCGCCCCTTTTTTGCCTTAAAGCTTTTTGTGATAACCATGTTGTTGCTAAAGGCGGTATTGTCGGATTCCGAAGCGTTGATACCCGAGTTTTCGTTTAGCATCTGGTTGTTGTTAAGGCGGTACGATTTACTGTCCGATTCGCTTCGGGTGTAATCGTGGGATTTCTGAAATTTAGGTTCGGTATATATATTAAAGGTACTGTCTAATTTTATGTCGAACTGCGTGTTTACAAACTGCCCATAGCGGTTTTGCCTGCTCTTGCTTTTGCTTTCGCTAACGTAATCCTTGTCTTCGTCGGTTTCGTTTGCTTTGGGTACAAACGTGGTGGTTTTACTCTGGTTGTCGTTTTTACTATTGGCTCCGGTATAAAAGTAATTGGCGGCTCCTTCAAACCCTTTAGCCCATTTATCGGCATAGTTAGCGCCCATAATGTCGGTGCGGGTAATACCATTGCCACCGCCAAACTGCATTCCGTTTATATTAAAGCTGCTGCCGTTACTCCAGGCCGACATACTGCGCCCGCCGCTCATATTATCAAAGATTTCATCCATGGAGAAACCTGTTGAGTTAATGTTGTTTGTGCTGGCCAGTACACTTATTTTACGCTGGCCTTTAAAATAGTTGGCCAGCATACTGTGCTCATACCGCCCGTTGGTACCAAAGCCTACTGTAGCCCGCCCAAACATACCTTTATTCTTTTCTTCGTCTATGGTTATGTTTATGCTGGCATTATTACCGGATGCCTTTTGGCCGGTAAGTTCTTCTTCCTTGGTTTTGGCTTCGGTTATCTGTATTTTATTAATAATCTCTGCCGGAAGGTTTTGCAGGGCTATTTTTCCGTCCTTGTCAAAGAAGGGCTTACCGTTTACCAGTATCTGGCTTACGGGCTTACCGTTTATGGTTATCTTGCCCTCTTCATCTATTTCCAGTCCGGGCAGTTGCTTTAGTAATTCCTGAAGGTTAGCATCGGGCCTTACTGCAAATGAGGCGGCATTAAACTCCAGCGTATCCTTTTTCATACGGATGGGTGGCACTTCGCTTTCTATAACCACTTCGTTAAGGGTAGTGCCTTTGTCTTCCATTTTTATGGTGCCAAAGTCCATGCTCTCCGTAACCGATTCCAGTTTTTTGCTGAAACCCGCAAAGCCTACAAACGAAACTTTAAGGAAAACAGGGTTTTTAGTAGCCTTGGTCTTTAGTTCAAATTGCCCGTTTTTATTGGTAATGGTGTAGTCAATCAGTGTAGAATCTTTTACCGAATTAAGATATACCGTGGCAGCCTCAAGTGGATGATTGTCAGGGTCGTTTACCTTACCGGTGAGGGTGATGGTCTGACTGAATAAAATGCATGGCAATACCAGCAAAAGGGATGTTAATAATTGGCGCATTGTAGTTTTAGGAATTGGTTTTGTATCTTAAAAACTGCTAAATAATGCTTTTAGTGTGTGTTGCGCAACAATTTTGTAAAGAGGTTTCCTGTTAAGGTCTAATTTTAACACAATTGGGGGTTATTTGGTAATCTGTAGATTTGTTAGGGTGTACCAAGATGTTTGAAAAAAAATCTTCGCCAAGTAAACAAATCCACAGATTAACCCATCCACATTACTGTTTATTTATCCAGCTAAGTAAATCCGTAAACATAGCACCATTAATGGTATGTGCTACTCCCGCATACTCATGGTAATCGGGTTTTAGTCCAAGGTTTTCAAGATATGCTTTGGCGCTACGGGCATACTCCACCTGAAGCACATTATCAGCAGTACCATGACTTATATATATGTTTAGCCCTTTCAGCTTATCGGCAGGGGCTATCAGCGGTTTTATTTCAGGCAGCAGGCGGCTGCTCATTATGGCTATGCCTTTTACCAATCCCGGATTGGTCAGTGCCACGCTGTAGTTCATAATGCCGCCCTGGCTAAAGCCAACAAGCAGTATGCGCTTTTCATCAAAATGGTATTTGCCCTGCATTTCTTTTATAAATGATGCTATAAGCTTGCGGCTGTTTTCTTGTTCTTCAAAGTTAATCTTCGGTCCATCGGGAGTAAACTCCACATGGAACCAGGCGTATCTGCCCTCGGCAAGCGTAATGGGTCCACGAGCCGAAATAACAAGGTATTCATCCGGTAGCTTATCGGCAAAACTAAACAGGTCTTTTTCGTTGCTGCCCACCCCATGCAATAAAAACAATACCGGTAGATGAGCCGATTTTACTTTAGGTTCGCGTACAAGGTAATGCAGGCTTTGGCTGTATGTATTCATGGTAATAAATGCTGTGATTAGGAGTAGTAATTGTTTCATGGTTAGCCTATTTTTACAGATGTCATGCTTAGTGAGCCACCCACGGCTTTATCGTTAAACAGGCTTATTTTTTCTTTTTCGGATTTTAGTGCCAGGGTATAAATCAGCGGCAGGTAATGCTCCGGCGACGGTACAGCTTTTTGTACCTCTTTGCCCAGCGATTTAAAATTGATAAGCTGCTTGTGGTCGCCATTCAGTATCAGTTTGTTTACTTTCTGGCGGGCTTCAAGCGCCCAGTCAAACGCAAAGTTATCCGTGCGGATGTTCTTCCAGTCTACCAGTCCCAGGTTATGCACTATGTTACCGCTACCTATAATCAGTACACCTTTGTTGCGCAGGGCAGCAAGCTGTTTGGCCAGGTCATAATGATATTGGGCATCTTTACTGTAGTCTATACTCATTTGTATTACCGGAACATCGGCCTTGGGGTAAATGTGTTTTATTACGCTCCACGCACCGTGGTCTAAACCCCACGACATATCGGGCTGCACTTTAACCGATGTAATCAGCTTTTGGGTTTCACCCGCCAGCCATGGGCTACCGGGAGCAGGGTATTGCACATCAAACAGTGCTTTCGGGAAACCGCCAAAATCATGTATCGTCTGCGGATGCGCCATAGCGGTTACAAATGTACCTTTTGTTTCCCAGTGTGCCGAAATACACAATATGGCGGCAGGCTTAGGTATGGTAGTGGCTACCTTCCGGAAACCCGATACAAACTCATTTTCTTCTATGGCGTTCATGGGGCTGCCGTGTCCCAGAAACAGCACGGGCATGGTTACACTTGGGGTAAGCTCTTTAGCCAGCTGGTTCAGGTCGCCCAGGCGTACGGCTGCCCCGGCAAGCGGCAGTGCGGCAAGTACTTTTAAAAATCGTTTCCTATCCATAGTAGTATCGGTCTTAAATTTTGCTAAGGCAAAATTGGTACATAATTAAACCAAAAACATTGAACCAGGACAAGAAATGGTTTTGTTGGTTTTTTGTGGATATGCTTATTCCAAATTCTGGAAACTGCGACTATGACTGAAAACTGTAACAATTTAACATCCCTAAAAACACTTTTTCGTTAACTTAGCTTGTTTAAATGCTTAAAAATTGAATACCCTCACATCACTTTCTTATACCAGCGGTCCATCTGAAAAACCGCTTTTGGGCCAAACCATCGGCCAAAACCTTGCCCTTACTGTACAACGTTTCCCTGATAATGATGCCCTTGTGTGCGTGCAGCAAAACTACAGGGCTACTTATAAAGAGTTTTATCATCAAACCAATATTGTTGCCAAGGCATTACTTACAAAAGGCCTCCAAAAAGGCGACCGCGTAGGCATTTGGTCGCCTAACCGCGCCGAATGGGTGTTGCTGCAATATGCCACAGCCCGCATAGGCGTTATCCTGGTAAACATAAATCCCGCCTACCGCAGCAGCGAACTGGAATTTGTACTGAACCAAAGCGGCATCAGCCTTCTGGTTTCGGCGCTTACGTTTAAGACCAGCGACTATGCTAAAATGGTGGACGAGGTAAAGGCCAACTGCCCCGAACTGAAAGAAACCATTTTCCTGGACAGGGATTGGGATGCTTTCCTTACCCAAACGGGAGGCATTACTGATGAAGATTTACAAGCCATTGAAGCTTCGGTTCAGTTTGACGAGCCGGTTAACATACAATATACATCGGGTACTACGGGTTTCCCTAAGGGAGTAACGCTTACCCACCACAATCTGCTAAACAACGGTTACTTTATAGGAGTACGCCTTAAGTACACCAGTGCCGACAGGGTGTGCATACCCGTGCCGTTTTACCATTGTTTTGGTATGGTAATAGGCAACCTGTGCTGTACCAGCCACGGTGCCGCTATGGTTATCCCTTCGGAGAGTTTTGACCCAACGCTTACATTACAGGCGGTAGAAAAAGAACGATGCACCTCATTATACGGTGTACCTACTATGTTCATTGCCGAACTGGCACTACAGGATTTTGACAGCTACAACCTTACCAGCCTGCGTACGGGTGTTATGGCGGGTTCGCCATGCCCGGTTGAAGTAATGAAACAGGTGCAGAGCAAAATGTATATGAAAGAGGTTTCCATTTGTTATGGTATGACCGAAACCTCACCGGTAAGTACGCAAACCGTTATTGGTGCGCCACTTGAAAAACAGGTAGGCACCGTAGGTACCGTGCAGGATCATCTTGAAATAAAGATCATCGACCCGAAGACGGGCGACATAGTGCCGCGTAACACTCCCGGAGAGCTGTGCACACGCGGTTACAGTGTAATGCTAAAGTACTGGAACAACCCACAGGCTACAGCGGTAGTTATAGACGGTGCCCGCTGGATGCACAGTGGCGACCTTGCCGTAATGGATGATGAAGGCTATATAAATATAGCAGGTAGGATTAAAGATGTTATCATTAGGGGAGGGGAGAACATTTCGCCACGCGAAATAGAGGAGTTTTTATACTCTCACCCCGAAATAGAAGATGTGCAGGTTATAGGCGTGCCCGATGAGAAATTTGGAGAGGTAATAATGGCCTGGGTAAAGCCGCGCCCTAACCATGCCCTGACTGAAGACAGCCTGAGAGCTTACTGCAAAGACCGTATAGCCCACTATAAGGTGCCACGCTACTGGAAATTTACCGACAGCTTTCCTATTACCATAACCGGTAAAGTACGAAAGGTAGAAATGCGCGAGATTTCTATACAGGAACTGGGACTTGAAAAACTGCTTGAGATTAAAACGTCTTAGAGCTGTGTTAATAGCCACCATTAGTCTTATTCAAGAAATATAAAAAAACGAGACTTCTTTAATAATATAAGAGGTCTCGTTTTTTATTGTTGTTTAAAACTTATATCGTAGTCCTATAAAACCATTGATGTACAAATCTTCGTCGTCAATCTCGTATAAAGGGTCTAACTCTATATTAATAGAAAGGTTCTTTAGGTTTTCAAAGGGTTTTATACCCACGCCTATGGGTATCAAAACACCGTTAACGTCGTTCACAATTGCGCCTACTCCTATATATGTATAGTAGCTTTCTTTAGCCAGGTAGTTGTAGTTTATTACTGCCTCGGGGGTAATGCCGTCTGCGCTGGTGCTCGAGTATATCCTTGCGTCGGCCCACAGCCTTTCGTTAAAGTTATACCCTATAGCCACTTTAGAGAGTGTGCCGCTGGTGTAAAATGATGCTGTAACCTGGCTTAAGGCTTTAGGCGAAATTAGTAATGCGATAAGAGGCAGGAAGATTTGTAATGTTTTTTTCATAAAAAGATCTTTTGGTTTTGCTTAGCCAATTTAATTATTTCTCCCGTTATTTTGTAGTGTTTGTAATGTGTTGTGGTATTTTTGTGATGACAAATTAATCAGAAAATTTTGGCATGGCGTTTGGACATCTAAAAGCAACCAAAAAAACGATTTAATTACAACAGTAAATCAACAAATCATTATGAAAAAAGTTCTATTATTTGCTGCACTATGTATAGCCGGTGTGCAGGGAGCATTTGCGCAGCAAACCGATTCATTAACCGTACATCCGGGTTTTAAGAGCGAATGGGGGCGGATTTATCTTGCCGGCGGCGTGGCTACTTCTTCAAGCCTTAAGCTGAATGACAAATTAACAGCCCAGGGCCTGCCTGAAGTTAGTAACACTGTATTTGAAATAAGTATAGGTACGACACGAATTAACGGCTGTATGCTGGCCGACCTGGAGTGGAACACTGATTATTTTGCCGACCAGAAAACCACAGGCGAAAGGGTACATACGGTAGCTACCGGTATTAAGTACAGGCCTCAGTATATCTTCTTTAAAAGAAAGGGTATGTTTGCCGCCGCAGGATTCGACATATCGTTTATGTATAATAAGGTGGATATCTATACCCGTGGCAATACTATAGACCTTAACAGCCTGGATCCGGCTACGCATAGTGGGCATATAAGCCTGTATAACAAAAACTGCTACCTGGGGCCATCGGCTTCGTTTGGGGTACTGCAGCACAAAGAAAATGCACTAAGGCTGGCTACCGGGTACGAGTGGAATATAGCACGTGCCAGCTGGCATTCGGAATATGCATCTGTAACCAATACCGTTAAAGAAGGTGGCCAGGGCCGCTTTTATGCCAAAGTAATTTGGAACTTTTAAAGTTCTGCCAAAATAACAGTAGAGAAGCCAGTCTGAAAAGATTGGCTTTCTTTTTGCAGTATGATTAGCAAACAATTAAAGAACGAATACAATGATAGGAGGATATTATTTATTACTGTTAGTTATAGGTATTGCCAGTTTTGCGGTAAGCGCAAAGCTGAAAAGCAAATTTGAATACTACTCGCGCGTACACCTGCGCAACGGTATGAGTGGCGCCGAAATAGCCACCAAAATGCTGCACGATAACGGCATATATGATGTAAAAGTTATTTCTACCTCGGGTAGGCTTACAGACCACTATAACCCGGCCGATAAAACGGTAAACCTTAGCGAGGCAGTATATAATGAACGAAATGCCGCCGCCGCAGCGGTAGCCGCCCATGAGGTAGGCCATGCCGTACAGCATGCGCAGGCATACAGTATGCTGCAACTACGCAGTAATATGGTGCCGGTTACTAATGTAGCCTCGCAGTTGTCTATGCCGTTATTGTTTATAGGTTTTCTGCTGGGAGCTATGACAAATGTGGGTGTGGGATGGTATTTAGCGGTAGCCGGGCTTGGCCTTATGGCTGTTGCTACATTGTTTAGCCTTATTACCCTTCCGGTGGAGTATGATGCCAGTAACCGTGCCCTTGCCTGGTTAAAAAACAAAAACATGGTAAGCCCTCAGGAGTATGCCGGTGCCGAAGATTCGCTTAAGTGGGCTGCCCGTACGTATGTGGTGGCCGCGGTAGGAGCAGTGGCTACACTATTATACTATGCCATGATGCTTTTTGGAGGGCGATCAAGAGATTAATTTCTCTTTCTATATATATCCGGTTAATTTTTTAGAGAAGCCCCGCCATTTTTGGCGGGGCTTTTATATTGTAGGAAAAGCCACCAAACAACAATAAGTGTCGACGAATGGTAAAAGTTGAAATCGGGTAATACTTGTAAGATTTATCGCTTCCAGGAAGAGGTTCATTGTATAGACAAATTTCGTTTTTACATAAAAATCTAAAAAACAGATATTTACAAAAACCTGTACAGGTTTTTGTCTATAGTTTATCCATTGTAAAATACATCTTTATGGCGTTACATTTGTCTCGACGAAATGCAAATAAATACGCTTATCGGTACTGTTTACCATTCGTCGACACATAAAGCCTTTTAGTCGGTGTTAAAATTCTATCCGACGAAAAGTGAAAAAAACGCGACGAAACGCACCGTACATTTGTCATGTAATAATTACAAAACGGGATTCATCCCCCCGTAATGTAAAGCATCCTGAAGCAACTAAAAAATAATTACTAAAATAAACACAAATCATGAAATTAGCCTTAAAAGAAGCAACTTAGCTCACGTAATTGGTTAAATAAGGAGGATTGCACCTGCCTTAAGCGCTCTGAAAAAGATGTATTTTAACGTGAAAAAATGCACTTAATCTGAAACTTATTGATAATCAAGGCGAAAAAAATGTAAAAAAGTCTTTAAAAAATTTTGAGAGACAATTTTTCTTTATACATTTGCCGTCGCATCCAAAAAATAGTTAAGCCCCCCTTAACTACCTAAATTTTAAATAATTACTAAAATGAAAAAAGCATTATTTCTATTATTGCTATTGCCTTTTATTGGCTTTTCTCAAAATGCCACAGTAACAGCTTCTGAGCTTCTTGTACGGTGGGAAGGTACCAGGATAAACGATAGTAGTCCTTCAGCTGTGCCAATGTATTACAACGGTGGTTCCGGTACAATGACTACTCCGTCATCATTTTCTGCTGCTAACATAAGCGGAGGTGGTATAAACTTTAACAGTAGTGATACCTATACAGGTTTTTATAGTAGCGGCTGGCCTAGTAATGCTAGTGCTAATACTTCGTTTGATTACAGCAAGTATTACGAATTGAAGATAACGGCAGCTACGGGCAAAAAGATATTGGTTAAGAACCTTACATTTAAATATAGCAATCAAGCAGGTGCATACAGGATTATTTATAAAAAGAGTTCAAACAATACTCCTTCAGATAACTCATTTAATTCAGGGACAGATCTTACTACTAATACGTCTGCTGCATCTACTGCCGGGCAAACAATGAGTTATTCATTTGAATCTAACTATTATGTAAATGCCGGTGAAACCTTGTACATAAGGATATACGCATACCAAGTGGATCAGTATTATAATGTTTGGTTTCTTAAGCACGATCCTATAGTTAATAATGCTGCGAGTACAAGCAGTGATGGTCCTGCTATTTACGGTGTAGTTTATGATGCGGCGACAACAGGTGTTACTGCTAATAATGACACAGCTACTACTGATTATTTAACCCCGGTTACTGTTAGTGTAACTTCTAATGATTTTACTTCAAATTCTAACATCAATTCTGTTACCATAGCAAGTAACCCATCTAATGGTACTGTTACTATTGTTAACGGTACCCAGATAAAATATACACCTAACAGTGGTTATATCGGTACGGATTCATTTACGTACAAATCTGTTGCGGCTAACGGAAATACAAGTAACGCCGCTACGGTTACTATTACTGTTACTTCGCCACCTGCTCCTACAGCAGTAAACGATTCGGCTACTACAGATTATTTAACCCCGGTAACACTAAGTGTAACCTCTAATGATACTGCTGCTTCGGGTTCTACTATCAGTTCTGTTACTATAGCAAGTAACCCTACTCATGGTACTGTAACTGTTTTAAACAATACCCAAATAAAATATACGCCTAACAGTGGTTATATAGGTTCAGATTCGTTCACTTATAAAGCTGTTGGTGCTAACGGTGTTTCAAGCACTGCTGCTACAGTTTCAATGACTGTAACTTCGCCTCCTGCTCCTACGGTAGCAAACGATACTGCAAGTACAATCTCTACACAGCCTGTAACCATCAGTGTAACTTCAAACGATACTGCTGCTTCAGGTACTACTATCAGCTCTGTTACTGTTGCTTCAAACCCTGCGTACGGTACAGTTGCTGTAGTAAATGGTACCCAAATTACATATACGCCAAACGGTACTTATGCAGGAAACGACACCTTTACCTACAAAGCTGTAGGTTCTAACGGAGTATCGAGCACTGCTGCAACTGTAACTGTAACCGTTGCTGCTTATGTAGCGCCGGTAGCAAACACTGATACTGTAATTACAGCTGTAAATACACCAATTACTATAGCGGTAACATCTAACGATACTGCCGGTAACGGTACCATATCTTCTGTGGCGGTAGTATCTAGCCCAAGTAATGGTACAGCTTCAGTAAGCGGAACTTCGATACTATATACCCCAACAACAGGTTACTTAGGTTCAGATACTTTTACATACAAGATAACAAACTCTTACGGCTACACTGCTACAGGTACTGTAAACATTACAGTTGCCCAGCAGGGGCTAAGCGGAAACCCTCTTAACGGTATTTACGTGATAAGTGGCACTACACAAACAGAATACCCTCAGTTTAGTACTATTACTGCTGCTGTAAACTACCTTAACACTTATGGTATTTCAGGCCCGGTTAAGTTCCTTTTGAAAGATACTGCTTATACTAATACTACTGAAACGTTCCCTTTCACTATAAACACGATAGCTAACAGTTCTGCTACTAATACAGTAACTTTTAAGCCTTATTCGGGTATTACTACAACTATTACTGCTACTAATGTTAATAACTATACTGGTGTGCCTGCAATCTTTATCCTAAAAGGAGCGGATTATGTAATATTTGACGGTAGTAATACTGATGGAGGAAGTACAAGAAACCTTAAGTTTGTAAACAATGATGACATAACTTATGTAGGTCGTTCTGTAATATGGATAGCCAGTAACGGTAGTGCTGATGGTGCTACAAACAACACAATTAAGAACTGCTACATGAAAATGACTGTTAAAAACCAGGGTGGTGCATATTGTGTGGCAGTATATTCTGGAAAATACGAGATAGGTGATAACAATAGGATGAATGTTGTGGCTGCTGAAGCTAATAACTCTAACCTTACTATATCGGCTAACGACGTAGATAACGTAAAACAAGGTGTGTATATTAATGGTAACGCTACTACGCTTACAACAGGTGTTTATGTAAGTGGTAACGACCTTGGTGCTGCTACAACAGAGACAATTATTTGTCCGGCTTCGTTTGTAAACGTTAACGGCTTTACTTATACAGAGAACTATATTTATAACCTTTACAGAAATACTAACGATGGTAGTTTAATATCTGCCGGTGTATATGTAAGCGGAAACTCTTCTAACGGTACTATTACCCGTAACCAGATAAAGAATATTACTAAAACCACTACTGAGTATCAGACGTTTGGTGGCGTAGTGCTTGCTTCTACAAATACAAGTTCAAATATTCTTGTAGCAAACAACTTTATAGCAGATGTTTCTGCTCCAGGTAACGGAGGAGTATTTATTAACGGATATGGTATTGCAATTAATGGCGGTGGAGGCTACAAAATATACAACAACAGTGTGTCGCTTAATTATACACAAGATGGAGCTTCAGGTTACTCAGCTGCTCTTTATGTTGGTGGTACTGCTTCTGCTGTAGATGTAAGAAATAATATATTTGTTAACACCCAAGCAGCTACAAACGTGCGTAGGTGTGCAATAATAATAGACGGATACATCAGTCAGATTTCGAACCTTGATTACAACGTAATTTATTCAGCTGATAAACTTGGATATGTAGGTGATAATGCTGCCTGGAGTGATAATCCTGCTTACCAGACTGCACTTTCAGGTTGGCAATCAGCAACCGGCAAAGAGGTTAATACCATAAGTGTTAGTCCTGTGTTTGCAAGTGCTACAGACCTTCACCTTGATGGTAATAATACAACAAACGATCCTATAAACAATTCGGCAGCTGTTCTTGCACTCGTTACTAAAGACATAGACGGACAGGTAAGGAGTACTACTACACCAGACAGGGGTGCAGATGAATTTGGCCCACTGGCTTACCCAACCCCTACAGGTACTACAGGTATTTACTGTGACAGCGCTACAGTATGGAACGGTACTTCATGGAACAACGGTGATCCTTCGGCAAGCAAAGACGTAGTGTTTGCTGCTAACTATACACAAACAGGCGGAACGTTTTACGGATGCTCTATGTATGTGCTAAACGGTGCAAGTGTAAACTTCATAAGCAACAGTACAGCAATTATAACACACGCTGTAAACGTACAAAGTACAGGTACCCTTACTTTTGAAAGCGGATCAAACCTGATACAAATAGAAAACGACGCTAACTCTGGTACTGCTACAATAAAACGTAACAGCGGTTACCTAAAAAGGCTTGACTATACTATGTGGTGTGCACCGGTATATGATGACAGGGCTACAGGTTACCAAACGCTACTAGCTTTCTCGCCAGCTACTGTAACAGGACGTTTCTATCGCTACAGTGCAGTAGAAGGTCTTTATATTCCTCAAGCTGAAGCTACTACTAAGTTTGCTAAAGGTGCAGGTTACTTAATCCGTATGCCAAATGCCGATGCTACACAGGGTTACAACGCAGGTCTTACAAGGATGACTTTTGCAGGTGTTTTTGAAGGTGTACCTAACAATGGTACAATACGTACAGCGCTTACTTATGGGGATAGTTCACATGCTTTCAATTCAATAGGTAATCCTTATCCATCGCCAATAAGCGCCGTAGACTTTATCAATGCTAACCTTAATAATATTGATGGTACACTTTGGATATGGAGGAAAACGAATAATCAAACTCAAACTTCATACGGTACAATGAACCTTTCAGGTTATGTAGCTAACAGTGCTCCTGGTGGAGATAGTTCATCTGGTAACTACAATATAGTAAACCCGTTCACAGTAGCTCCAAACAAAGGTTTCTTAAACACGGCCCAAGGCTTTATAGTAAAAGCTTCTGGTGCAGGTAAAGAAGCTATTTTCAGAAACGATATGCGTATCGCTACTCAGTCTACAAGTTTCTTTAAATCAGCTGCAGCTGCAACTACTGCTCCTGAAGAAGAAGTTGAGGTAAACTTTGGCGACCGTGTATGGATTAACGCTACAAGCGAAGCAGGTGATTTCTCTCAAACACTTATAGCTTACAACCCGGTAACTACAACAGGTATTGATAACGGTTACGATTCACAAGCTCTTTCTCCTGGTAGCATCAGCCTTTATTCACTGCTTACACAGGAAGATGTTGTAAAAAGCATGTCTATACAAACACGTGGTGGTTTTGTTAACACAGACGTAGTGCCTCTAGGATTTACAGCTACAACAGCAGGTGTTTACACATTTAGTCTTGATAATATGGACGGTGTATTTGTAGACGGACAAAAAGTTTACCTAAGAGACGAGCAAGAAGGTTTAGTACGTGATCTTACACTGAACAACTATACTTTCGAAACTGCAGCAGGTACTTTTGATAACAGGTTTACAGTGTTCTATACCGCAGAAGCAGCTCTTGGTACTGATAGCCCTGCGCTAACTACTCCATCTGAAGTAGTAGTATACAACAGCAACAACGAAATTAAAGCTACTGCATCTCAAACAATAAAATCAGTAGTAGTGTACGATACACTTGGAAGGATGCTTTACCAAAATGCAAAAGTTGATAACGCTGAATTTGCATCAGGTACAATTAACGCTTCTAAACAAGTTGTAATAGTAAACATGACACTTGAAGGTGGTCAGGTAGTTACTAAGAAAATAATGATGAACTAATATAATACCTGTCCCTGGGGTCCAACCGGGGACGGTTATTAAAAAATATGTACAGAAAAATCAAAAGCTTTATTGTGGAAATTTTACTTCTACCCCCTCATTTCCACAATTGTTTAGTAATTTTTTAGTTGGATGCCGGCCCCGGAATCCCCCCTCCGGGGCCGTTTTTAAATCCACTACTGTATAAAGATCTTGCTGTAATTTTTCTGAATTAAAAATTATAGCATGTTTTAGTAATTTTTTAGTTGGATGCACAATAGTGGGTACCGTAAGGTGCCCATTATTTATTTATAGCGGTTACTAATTTTTTGTAATGGAATTGTATTTACTAAAGCTGAATCTGGCGCTCTATTTGTTGTTCCAGCGAAATAAAAGTTTCGGTACGGCTCACGCCCGGTATAGGTTGTATACGGTTATTAAGCAGTTGCATTAAGTGCTCATTGTCACGGCATATTATTTTTATAAGTATGCTCCAGTTCCCGGTGGTGTAGTGGCACTCCAGTACCTCGGGTATTTTTTTAAGCTCTTTAACTGCTTCCGGGTTACTCGATGCCTTATCAAGATAAATACCTACAAAGGCCATGGTACTGTATCCTAAAACCTTTGTATTTACAGTAAACTTAGATCCCGATATAACTCCCGATTGTTCCAGTTTACGCAAACGCTGGTGTATTGCTGCACCAGAGATGCCTATTTTGCCGGCTATTTGTAGTATGGGTTTTCGGGCATCTTCCATAAGGTAGCGTAGTATCTCTTTGTCTATGCCGTCTATTTCTATTTGT
Source organism: Flavobacterium sp. RHBU_3 (assembly GCF_046613565.1). NCBI lineage: Bacteria > Pseudomonadati > Bacteroidota > Flavobacteriia > Flavobacteriales > Flavobacteriaceae > Flavobacterium > Flavobacterium sp. RHBU_3. The sequence goes on from NZ_JBKJHC010000005.1 coordinate 162,229, forward strand.
GCCTGGTTTATTTTCATGGCTTATGGTTTTATACAAAAATACAACTTTCACTTACAGTTTTTTGTTAGAGACCCTTTTTTGATTGATTTTCAAAAAAACAAAGGCCGCGCTTTTATGCGCGACCTCAATAACCAGAAAATATGCTAAGACCTTAAAGCCTTATGATGCCTGTAACATAAGGAGGTAGTCCTTCCAGTGGCTGGTATATTTCCACTATGGCTTCCCAGCCGCCTATAGGTGCCTGTGGTAATGATGCATGGCATTTAAAGCGATAGTTCATTCCGGCTACTACCTGAGAAGATACAGCCTGCGGCTTATAGTTAACGCCTATAATACCTTTCATGGCTTCGTTAAAAATTGCCAGTTCCTGTGCAGATGGTTCACGGTATGGTGTCCATGCGCCTGTTTGTAAGTCTGTTGCGAAAGTGTTTTGAGTTGACATAATAGTAATTTGTTGGATTTTGATTTCCTACTCGTATGGCTTTTCGGTATCGCCCCGTTTTTAGGGTGGTTTCTGGCTCCACCGTTTTAATCAATATTGATAGGTGCAAGCTACTGTAATCCAGCGGGTTGTGTTAGGGTGTAAATACCTGTTTTTAATAGCTGCGTATTTATGTGTACGCAGTTATAATTCAGTTATTTACATTTTGGTTTGTAAAACAAAAATCCCCTGCTTACACAAGGGATTCCCGGAATAATTATATTGTGTGTAGTATGGTCTTAACTGGCTACATTAAACGGATTGTAGCCCTGGTAGGGTACCTGCTTTTCATGGAATACAATGCCATAGGTTTCCAGTTCCTTTAAAATAGGTTCATATACCTCGCGGTTTATAGGAAGCTGCACTCCCGGAGTGCTTATTACCCCGTTAAGTATTTTAAGTGCAGCTATGGCTACAGGAAGTCCTACGGTTTTAGCCATGGCGGTATACGTTTGGTCTTGGCCTATGCATACCATGGTGCTGTCTATCTGTTCTTTTTTACCGTTAATTTCATAGCCAAATTTATGGTACATTACTATCATGTCTTTATCATCCGGTGATAGTGTCCATTTGTCAGATAGTATCTTTTCCAGTATCTGGGCTGGAGTGGCATTATGTAGTTCTACTTTTTTATTTGGGTTAAAGAGATCCAGTTCCAGTAGTTTTTCCCACAATATATCGTCCTGGTCTATTTTAAGTATATGACGCAGTTTCAGTTCTACCGAATCAGTAGGGTGGTAGGGCAGAAAAGAGTTGGTAAACTCCCGGTAGCTCATTTTGTCGCTGTTCTCCATTATATAGGTGTCTTCCGTCATGCCCAGGGTAACAAACATATTCCAAGCCCTTGAAAAGCCCACACGGCGTAGTGTGCCGCGGTATAGCGTAAGCACATCGTCCAGGCCATATACGCTGCGGTACTTTAACGAATCGCGGTTAGCGTATCCTTCAAAACGCCCGTAGCCCTCTACGTCCATAAACTCGGTCCTGCGAAATAGCTTATTGTAAGGTATGTACTTATAGGTGCCTTCCTGTATAAACTTGGCAGCACCTCCTTGACCTGCCAGTACCACATTTCGAGGGTTCCACGTAAATTTATAATTCCATAGATTGTTATCGCTTTCAGGTGCTACCAGTCCTCCACAAAACGATTCAAACAGCATAATCCTGCCACCTTTGTCTCTTATTTCATCTATAATCTTCATGGCGCTCATGTGGTCTATACCGGGGTCGAGCCCACATTCGTTCATAAAAACAAGTCCGGCATCTTTTACGCGCTCATCCAGCTCGGCCATTGCAGGGCTTATATAGCTGGCGGTAACCATATGTTTTTTGTATGTAATGCAGTCTTTAGCTACTTCATAATGCAGGTGTGCGGGCAGCATGCTTATAACTATATCAGCTTTTTTTATTTGTGTATGGCGTTGCGTTTCATTAAAAATATCAAAGGCTATAGCTGTAGCGCGGGGGTGCCCTTTGGTTTTTCTTTCGGCAAGTTCGGCAGAAAGATCACCTATTGTTATGTGCAGGTTTTCAGGTTCGGATTTGTCCAGCAAGTAATCAATAAGTGATGTTGCTGATCGCCCTGCACCGATTATTAAAATATTTCGCATGTTGTGTTTGTATGTTTTGTAACACGAAAGTAATAAATTGTTACATATTAAAACACCATCCTGTATTGTTAAATCTTAATTTGTGGGTAACTTTACGGTGCAAAATTTACATAAAATGGAAAGAAATATATTAGCCACTGCTGCTTTTTTAGGAATGACAGGTATTTTACTGGGGGCTTTTGGTGCTCATGGTTTAAAAAAAATCGTTGAGCCCGAATCTGTTGCTTCATTTGAAACCGGCGTACGTTACCAAATTTATCATGCCCTGTTTTTGTTATTTGTAGCATCTGCAAGTATATTACCCGAAAATGTAAAAAAACAGATATTTATCCTGGTGGTATCAGGAGTTGTGCTTTTTTCAGTTTCTATCTATTTACTGGCTCTAAAGAAGTACATTCCTTTCGAAATTAAGAAATTTGGCATCATTACACCTATTGGAGGATTGTTACTAATTTCGGCTTGGGGAGTGTTATTTTTACACATAATTAAACGAAATACGTAATTTGACTATAATATTTTATGGTCAAATGATTTTATCCGTATCTTTGGGGCAGTAAATAACCCAAACATTGACCCAGAGTATGGATAACTACAGCCTTTTTACGAAAACGATTTCGCTTGAATCACTCGGAATTACTGGGGCTACAGTAAAGTACCAGTTGCCTCCGGACGAATTACACAACATTACCCTTGAAAAAGGGCTTGGCACAGAAACCGATACCGGTGCGCTGGCCATTAACACCGGTGCCTTTACAGGCCGCTCTCCCGAAGACCGCTTTATTGTTAAAGATGCCATTACCCAAGACAGGGTATGGTGGGGTAAGGTAAACATTCCTTTTGATGCAGATAAGTTTGATGCTCTGTACAACAAAATGATGCAGTACCTGTCTAGTAAGGAGCTTTATGTGCGCGATGCCTATGTGTGTGCCGATCCGGCGTACAGGCTTAATGTAAGGGCGGTAAACGAGCTGCCTTCGGGCAACTTGTTTTGCTACAACATGTTCCTGAGGCCTGAGGCTGATGAGCTTGATGAGTTTGATGCAGAATGGCATGTAATTTCTGCTCCGGGCTTTAAAGCAAACCCTGAAACCGACGGTACACGATCTGAAAACTTTGCGATACTGAATTTTACCAGGAAAATAGTGCTTGTAGGAGGTACGGGATATACCGGTGAAATGAAGAAAGGTGTTTTTTCGGCGCTAAACTTTATACTTCCTGTGTTTAAAGATACTTTTCCTATGCACTGTAGTGCCAATGTGGGCAAGGATGGTGATACCGCCATTTTCTTTGGCCTTTCGGGTACGGGTAAAACAACGCTTTCGGCCGATCCTTCACGTAGGCTGATAGGTGACGACGAACACGGCTGGACGCACGAAAATAGTGTGTTTAACTTTGAAGGCGGTTGTTATGCAAAAGTGATTAATCTTACTGAGGAGAACGAGCCGGATATTTTCAGGGCTATAAAGCGTGGTGCCTTACTTGAAAATGTGGTGTTTAAACCCGGGACTAAAGAGGTAGATTTTGAAGATGTAAGCATTACACCAAATACCCGTGTAAGCTACCCTATAGATTTTATTAACGATATTCAGCCAGGCTCAGTGGGGCATAACCCTAAGAATATCTTCTTCCTTAGTGCTGATTCATTTGGTATACTGCCTCCGGTAAGTAAACTTACCCCGGGTCAGGCTGCATACTGGTTTGTTAGTGGCTATACCGCTAAGGTAGCCGGAACAGAAGAAGGTGTTAAGGAACCGCAGCCCAACTTTTCGGCCTGCTTTGGTGCGCCGTTTATGCCGTTGCATCCTGCTACATATGCCGAAATGCTTATAAATAAAATGCAGGAGACCGGCGTAAATGTGTGGCTTATAAATACCGGCTGGACGGGTGGTGCTTACGGCACTGGTAGTCGTATGAAACTACGCTATACCCGCGCCATGATAGCGGCAGCGCTAAATGGTGAGCTGGATAAAGCTGCTTTTGTTACCGAGCCGTATTTTGGACTTGCGGTGCCGCAAAGCTGTACTGGTGTGCCAAATGAGGTGCTGAACCCAAGGGATACCTGGCAGGACAAACAGGCGTACGACGAAAAAGCGCAGGAGCTTGCGGCGAACTTCAGGGAAAATTTTGCTAAATTTGAGGAGTTCTCAAATGATGAAATTATAGCCGGCGGTCCGCTGGCATAATTGTGGATTTTTAGAATAGATGTTTTTGGAAAGGGCTGCCCGGGGACGGGCAGCTATTTTTTTTGTAAAACTGTATTTGTAAGATTGATTAACAGGTATAAAAAAACCGCTCAACGAGCGGTTTTTTTTGTATATAATAGTAATGTTATTTTGCCTTGTTTACTTCGTTTATGTATTTTTCAAGTGCCATTGTCATACTCGGTGTGCCCGGTGCGGGTGCCATTATATCTACACGAAGACCGTGATCCAGTGCTTCTTTTTGTGTAGTAGAGCCAAATACAGCTATGCGGGTATTGTTCTGCTGAAAGTCGGGGAAGTTTTTAAACAGCGATTTTATACCTGTAGGGCTAAAGAATGCCAGTACATCATAGTACACATCTTTAAGGTCGCTAAGGTCGCTCATCATGGTTTTGTAAAAAGTACCCGGAGTCCAGTCTACCTTCAGGGTGTTTAGTACCTGTGGTATGTCGTCGTTCAGCTGATCTGATGCCGGAAGTAGAAACTTCTCGTCTTTGTATTTTTTTATCAGTGGAGACAGTTCGGCAAAATCCTTCTGGCCTACATATATCTTTCTCTTGCGGTACACTACATACTTTTGCAGGTAAAAGGCAATAGCCTCGCTTTGGCAAAAATATTTAAGTGTTTCCGGAACCTTATATCGCATTTCTTCTGCTACGCGGAAAAAGTGGTCTACAGAGTTTTTGCTGGTTAGGATAATAGCAGTGTAGTTGTTAAGGTCTATCTTCTGTGCCCTTACATCCTTGGCGCTAACGCCTTCTACGTGGATAAAAGGCCTGAAGTCTACTTTTACCTTCAGTTTGTTCTGAATTTCAAAGTACGGTGAATTTTCTACTTTAGGTTCCGGCTGCGAAACCAAAATTGTTTTCACTTTCATAAATATAGTTATTATCTAGCGATTGGTGAACCAATAATATAGGAAAAAATAAGGTGCTATTTCAAGAGCGCAAAGATACAAAATAAAGTAAAACAATTTACTGAGTATCAATTTTTGATAAATCCTCAATGAAATAAGATACGAGAGGATGCTGCCGGCCACTATAAGGCCTAAAATTATGTATAGTACAAAGGCTTTTGGGGCTAAATTGTAAAACAGTACTACGTTTACGGGTAGCAGCAGCATGCCTATATAAGCCCGATAGTTTACCTTATGCAGGTTAAACTGTTCGTTAAATTCTTCTATGTCAAAAGCCGTGGCTATAATTTTTTCTATAAGATATTTTGCCAGTACAAAACTGCTTATTAGTGTAAGCAGCTGAATAAATTTCAGGAAACCGCCCTGGGCACTTTCTCCATAAAAATACACCAGTATAAACTGTAGTAAAAAGGCATAAGATACCACTTGTACAATGAAGAAAGAAATGGTAAACCAGCTTTGCAGGTTGCTGCTGTCTTTGTATATTTTCATATACTTATCAGACCAGGCAAGTTTTGTAAATTCGGCAAAGCGAACTTCAAAAACAGTGCGGTTTACAGCTATAATGGCAAAACAAAGCACAAATAGATACGTAGCCCAGTCATGAGCTCCTATAATGCGTTCGTGCAGTGTGAAATTATCCATTGCGCAAAATTAGTATTTTTTATTCTTGTGGTCGTTAATTCTCATTTAATTGTTTTTTAAGCGTTAATAAATACCTACTTTTGCACAAAATTCTACCAGGAACATGAACGACGGAATCGTAATAATTCCTACCTATAACGAAATCGACAATATTGAAGCCATTATCAGGGCGGTATTTGCTCAGGATGTGGCTTTTGATGTGCTGGTGGTTGATGATAATTCGCCCGACGGTACCGCTGCAATGGTGCGTGAGCTACAGGCCGAATATCCGTCATTGCACCTGGAGGTCAGGGCCGGAAAATCAGGACTTGGTACCGCATACGTGCACGGCTTTAAATGGGCCATAAAAAACAAATACGAATACATCTTTGAGATGGATGCTGATTTTTCGCACAACCCTGCTGATTTGACCAGGTTGTACGAAGCCTGCCATAAAGGAGCCGACCTGGCTATAGGATCTCGATACGTTACCGGAGTAAATGTTGTAAACTGGCCGCTGAGCCGTGTGCTTATGAGCTACTATGCCAGCAGCTATGTGCGTGCCATAACCGGAATGACCATACGCGATGCTACTGCCGGTTTTATCTGTTACAAAAGAAAAGTACTGGAAAGTATTAACCTGGACCGCATAAAATTTGTGGGTTACGCGTTTCAGATAGAAATGAAATACCGCACTTATGCTAACGGGTTTAATATTGTAGAAGTACCTATTATATTTACAGACCGTACTAAGGGCGAAAGTAAAATGAGCTCGGCCATATTTAAAGAAGCTATATTTGGAGTAATAAGGCTGCGCTGGAAAAAAATGCTGAACAGACTATAAAACGACCATGAACAGGATACTTATAAGGAATGCCAAAATTGTAAATGAGGGTACAATTTTTGAGGGCGACCTTTATATTGAGGACAAGATTATAAAAGAAATTGCGGATAAGATAAGCCCTAAGTCGCCCGATGTGAAAATCATTGATGCTGAGGGGAGTTTTCTTATACCGGGAGCTATAGATGACCAGGTGCACTTTCGTGAGCCGGGACTAACCCATAAGGGTAATATAGAAACCGAATCGCGTGCTGCCGTAGCGGGTGGTATAACCTCTTTTATAGAACAGCCTAATACGGTGCCAAATGCGGTAACGCAGGAAATTTTAGAACAGAAGTATCAAAGGGCTTCAGAGGTTTCTTATGCAAACTACTCTTTTATGCTGGGTGGTACTAACGACAATATAGAAGAGATACTAAAAACCAATCCGAGAAACGTAGCCGGTATAAAACTGTTCCTGGGGTCGTCTACCGGAAACATGCTGGTAGATGACGAGCAGGTGCTGGAAAAGATTTTTAGCAGCACAAGCATGCTTATCGCTGCACACTGCGAGGATGAGGCTACCATACGCCAAAACCTTGAAAAATATAAAGCAGAATACGGTGATGATATCCCTGTAAAATTCCATCCGGAAATACGCAGTGCCGAGGCTTGCTATATATCATCGTCGCGTGCTATAGCGCTTGCTAAGAAAACCGGCGCCAGGCTGCACGTTTTCCATGTGTCTACGGCTATAGAAACCGACTTGTTTACCAATAAAATTCCTCTTGAGGAGAAGAAAATAACTGCCGAGGTATGTGTACACCACCTATGGTTTACCGATGCCGATTATGCTACAAAAGGTTCGCTTATAAAGTGGAACCCGGCGGTAAAAACGGCTGCAGACCGCGATGCGTTGTGGAAAGCCCTGCTGGACGACCGCATAGATGTAATTGCTACAGACCATGCGCCACACACCCTGGAGGAAAAGAAAAATCCTTATACTTCATCGCCAAGCGGTGGGCCGTTGGTACAGCACAGTGTAGTGGCTATGTTTGAAGCTTATCACCAAAAGAAAATTTCGGTAGAGAAGATTGTGGAGAAAATGTGCCACAACCCGGCCAAACTGTTCCAGATAGAAAAGCGCGGCTTTATCCGCGAAGGTTATTATGCCGACCTGGTTATTATAAACCCGGGACTGCCATGGAACGTTAAAAAAGAGAACATACTGTACAAATGCGGCTGGTCTCCATTTGAAGGGGTTAACTTTAAATCGCGCATTACACATACTTTTGTAAACGGTCAGCTCGTTTATAATAACTTTAAGGTAAAAGACATCCGTTGTGGCGAAAGGCTGCTTTTTGATCGCGGATAAACCTTTGAACCAAAATAAAGTATACATTTGCCCTATGAAGAAACTGGCTGTAATAATACTGGCGCTTATGGCAATAGCCTGTAAAGACGAGGTAGTGCCTAAGCCTAAGAAGCTTATTAGCGAAAACCAGATGGTAGACATATTATATGATATGGCTATAATGCAATCAGTAAAATCATATAAGGCATCGGCGCTGGACAGCAGTGGTGTAGACCCGAAGACCTACATTTACAAAAAGTACAAAATAGACAGTCTTACGCTGGTACAAAACCATACCTGGTATGCATCTGACCTTAAGAATTATGAGAAGATGCAAAAAAAGATAACCGGGCGTATAGAGCACGAGCAGGAAAAGCTGGGTGTAAAGAAGCCTCAGGCTAATGTAGCTGACCCTGCAAATCCGTCTAACCCTGCAAACCCTAACCGTTTTGACAGTCCTTCTTCGGGCGGTGGTACACCTTCGGCAGGAAGCCCGGCTTTAGCACCTGAGAACAGGCAGTTGCCACAGTAACAATAAAAATCTGATTATATAATGTATCCCAATGTACAGTGAGGCTGAGCATGTCGAAACCGATTGTATATTGGGATATTTTTTGATAAGACTAAGTAATAGAAATGAATTATCATTATTCCTTAAGTTATTAAACTTCATTAAATTTGGTCGTGTCCTAAAAGCAAATAAAAATCAACCAAATTATGAAACCGGTACTTAAACATCTTCTTTGGATTGTTCCGTTAGCTGTCTTTATATTATTTTTCATGTCAATTGTGACCTCTGATACGGTAGGCTTTTTTAATAAAATTAATAATACAGAATATACGCTTGCCGACACGAAGTTTAAACTCGTAAAGACAGATGGTACAGATACAATTGTGGATTTAAAAGGCGACAAGGCAAAGTTTTTTCATTTTTGGGGAACTTTTTGTAAACCCTGTATCGCCGAAAAGGATTCCATAGAAAAGTACAGGAAGCATTTTGGTGCAGTAGACTTTTACATGGTTTCCCCTGAAAGCCCGGAAAAGGTGCGAAAATTTATGGAAAACAGGAAATTAAACATGCCAGTGTATTGTGCCGATACAACCCAGTTTCCGTTCAAGGAGAAAGGCATCCGTTTTTTTCCTACTTCAGTTGTCATCCAGCATGACTCTGTAGCCGAAACTGCTGTAGGCTCAATGGAGTGGAGTGCTGTAAAATTTTAATTTATACAATAAACATCAAGCTCCGCAATTGCGGAGCTTTTTTAATACTTTGTATATTCAGGGGCAAGTTCCTTGAGGTAAGGTTTCATATCTGTAAAAGTATATCCCAGTACTTGCTTTATTTTACTGTTGTCAAAAGGTTCTGTGGTATATGCCGAATGTGCCATGTGTTTTGTAAGCAGGCGTTTGCGCATTAACAGCCGGCTTAAAAGCCAGTCAAACCGCCATGCAAAGCTCATTAGTGGTTTACTGGTGTACATTACGGGGCCGCTTTTGTCCATTCCCGCTGCTATGGTATCCAGCATCGTTTTAAATGTAATGTTTTCTGCCACCAGGGTGTAGCGTTCGCCGTTAATGTTGCTGTCGGTAAGTTGTATCATTACGTTTACCACGTCTTCTACGGCTATTATGCCACAATTACCCAGGGTGTAAAAATACTGTCCGCGCTTTACGGCTTTAAACACCGCTCCGCTGCCTTGGTTCCAGTAGCCTGGCCCGAAAATAAGCCCGGGGTTTACAATTACTACATTAAGGCCTTCCTGCCAGCCGCGCCATACTTCCATTTCGGCACCGTATTTTGTAATCTGGTAATCGCTGTGGTAAGCTTCGGGGTTCCATTCGGTTTCTTCGGTAATCGTGCTGCCGGGTACTACAGGGTCGCCCAATGCCGCTATAGAACTTACATGGCAAAATTTCTGTATGCCAAAAGCCAGCGAGAGGTTTACCATATTGGCAGTGCCTTCTATGTTTACTTTGCGCAAAACCTCCTCATCTCTTGGGTCAAAAGATACATTTGCCGCACAGTGGTATACATGGGTTACACCTGTAAAGGCTTCCTCAAGGGCAGGGATGTCATTTATATCGGCAGGTACCCATTCTATGGTGGCAAACTGTTCCTGCTTGCTGTATCGCGAAAAAAGCTGACGGGTTTTATCTATATTCTGTTTGTTGCGGTATATGGCACGCAGAGGTGTGTTACCCTCCGCGAGCTTCAGTAGCAGGTGGCCGCCTACTAATCCTGTTCCGCCGGTAATTAGTATCATGGTAACAAATATAAGCAATTTGGCGGGTGGATTAATAAAACATCACGGCCTTAACGCCTTAGTAATGCTAAATTATTGCTTAAAAATATTCACGAAAGTTGATTAGCCTTTGTATTTTTGCAACCGCATTAAAATCACTAATATGAAAAATTTTGTAGCCGAATTACAATGGAGGGGCATGGTGCACGACATTATGCCGGGAACTGAAGAGGAACTGCTTAAAGGTATGACGACTGCGTATATTGGGTTTGACCCAACGTCGGATAGCCTTCACATAGGCAGCCTTGTGCCAATTATCATATTAGTGCATTTGTATCGTAGCGGTCATAAGCCCATTGCTCTTGTAGGTGGTGCCACCGGTATGATAGGCGACCCGTCGGGTAAAAGTGACGAGCGTAACCTGCTGGATGAAGCCACCCTTGAAAAGAACGTAAACGGTATTAAGGCTGTGCTTTCGCGCTTCCTTGATTTCGATTCTAAAGAAGCCAATGCGCCGGTGCTGGTAAACAACTACGACTGGATGAAGGAGTTTTCGTTTATCAACTTTGCGCGCGATGTAGGTAAACGTATTACCGTAAACTACATGATGGCTAAAGATTCTGTAAAGAAACGCCTTAGCGGTGAAGCCGGTGCGGGTATGTCGTTTACCGAGTTTACCTACCAGCTTATTCAGGGATACGATTTTTACCACCTGCACAAAGCTTACGGAGCCAAACTACAACTGGGCGGCAGCGACCAGTGGGGTAACATTACTACGGGTACAGAACTTATCCGCCGTATGAATACCGAAGAGAGCCTGAAGGAGGCTTACGCCATGACCTGCCCGCTGATTACTAAAGCCGACGGAAGTAAATTCGGTAAATCTGAAGGGGGTAACGTATGGCTTACTGCCGATAAAACTTCGCCGTATAAGTTTTACCAGTTTTGGGTAAAAACTACCGATGTTGATGCTGAGAAGTACATTAAGATATTCACCTTCCTTGGTGAAGAAGAAATAAACACACTGATAGAAACGCACAGGGAAGCGCCACACCTTAGGTTGCTGCAAAAGAAACTTGCCGAGGAAGTAACTACCTTTGTACACGGTAAGGAGCAGTATGAGGAAGCCCTGCGCAGGAGTGAGTTTGTATTTTCTAAATACAACTATGAGCAGCTGAACGCCGTGAGCGAGGATTTCTTTACTGATATTTTTGGTGAGTTCTTCTATGCTGATATTACTGCTGAAAACCTTAGTGAGGAGCAGGATCTCGTGGAGCTGCTTGCCGATGTTACCAAGATATTCCCGTCGAGGGGTGAGGCCAGGAAAGGCATTGCTGCAAATGCAGTAGCGGTAAACAAAGAAAAAATTACTGCCTACTACAAGATAACCAATAAGGACTTGGTTTTAGGTAAGTACATACTGGTACAGTTTGGTAAAAACAAATCGTTTGTTTTAACGCTAAAATAAGAAAAGAGGCTTCGGCCTCTTTTTTGTTGCTGTATAGTTTCTTGTTTCGTAATTAGGTTCTAAAAATCTAACCTTCCAGAAATCTAAAAATCCAATCTACAAAACCATCAAATTACATCCCCTAATGTCGCTGTTGTCAAAACGGCCCAGGACTTCAAAGCTTTGGTTCGGGTATTTTTTACCCAAATCCTGTGTGGCTATAAACGAGCAGGAATTGTAGTTGGCCAGGTCTATTACATTAACCCCGCCGGTTTTTCCGTAGTCTATATAGGTAAGGGCATCTTCGGTATCGCGGATAAGAATATCCATCCACGGTGGGCACTCAAAAATGCCATCGCCCAGGGAGTAGGCTTGCGACAACAATTCCGTCATACCGTATTCAGAATGTATTTTGCTTACCCCGAAACCGTTACATAATATTTCGTGCAACTCCTCGCGAATCATTTCACGGCGTTTGCCTTTCATGCCGCCGGTTTCCATTATTATTGTATTGCTCAGGCTGAATTGCTGTTTTTCAACCAAATCCAGCAAAGCGTAGGTAACGCCTATAAGCAGTACGTTTTGGCCTTCTTTATCCAGCGTGGTGAGTTTTGTAATAAGCTCATCATAGTTGCGCAGGTAGAAACCACTGTCGGGGTTGTTAGATCCTTCAATCAGGTCGGCCACCATATAAATTAACGACGAGCCTTCGCGATCCAGGTAAGAGGGTAGGAGCGCCAGTACGGCGTAATCTTCAATATTGCCATAAAACTGAGAAAATGCCATGCGGAAACTCTGTTCGTAGTAGCTTAGGTCGGTAACAAGGTGACGGCTGGTTATGGCGCCCGTAGTACCGCTGCTGGTAAAGGTTTCAATAACAGAGTCGGTGGTGCTTACTACCTCATGCGATTTAAAAAACTGTATGGGTAAAAACGGAATATCGTATATGCGCTTTACGTTTTGCTTGTCGCGTTTCAGCAGCGTACAAAAATCTCGGTATACCGTATTATTGTCATACTGATGACGAAACACCTTCATGGTGATTTTTTCGAACTCTTTCTTTGAGGATATGGTAAATATATCGGCTGCGCTAACCAAGGTAATAATGTTTTTGCAAAGGTATGAAATAAAAAAGCACCGCTGTAGGGCGGTGCTTTCGGTATGGTATAAAGAAAGGATTATTTTACAACAAGTTTCCTTGTAGCAGTTTTGCCTTCTTCGGTAATGTTTACAATGTATACACCGGCAGTAAGGTTGTTTACATTTACAGTGTTGTTTACTGTTTTGCCTGCAAATACCTGTTTGCCAATAATGTCATAAATAGCTACTTCTTTAACACCGTTAGTGTTTGAAGTAACATTTAGTACGTTTCCGCTAAGTGGGTTAGGGAATACTTTAAGGCCAGCGATGTCGTTTTGGTTAACGCCTGCTGTTGCCTGGTCGTAGAACATTACATCATCATAGTATATAAGGCCAGAGTTTGCGCCGTCAGCTTGTTGGTAAACCCTAAAGTCTAACCTAAAAAGTGTAGCTGTAGCAGGAGCAGTTAGTGTATAGGTAACTTGTTGCCACCCTGAAGTGTTTTCATAATAACCCGGTTGTAGCACATCGGCGTTATCTGTTAGCTGAGTAGCGGTGTCTACCCTCCAAGAAGCCCAATGCCTACCACGTGCGTTGTCGCTTTCGTCTTTAAACCAGTATGAGAAAACATAAGTGTGGCCCGCTGTAACAGGTATGTCAGCTATAGCTGCTTTTACGTTTCCGGTTCCTGCAGGTGCTGTAAATAGTGCTGCGCTAGCGCCGCCGTGTAGTTCGGTAGTAGATTGTGTAACTGTTCCACCATTAGTAGCAGGGGTTACTGTAAAGCCTTCCGGTGCTCCGTCAGTCCATGCTTCAAAGTCTCCATTAGGAACAAGATTCGTTTGTGCGTTTACAGCTGTTGAAGCCAAAGCTGCAATAAATAAAGAAGCGTAAAGTTTTTTCATGTTCAAATTTGTTATTAATCCAACAACAAATATAGAAATCTTGAAAAAACTTTACGCTTATGTAAAGTTAAAATTAAGAATATTTTGGCTGGAAACACTCAGTTTCCGGGCTAAAACTATTTTACAACAAGTTTTCTTGTGTCAGTTTTGCCTTCTTCAGTAACGTTTACTATATATACACCGGCAGTAAGGTTGTTTACGTTTACGGTGTTGTTTACTGTTTTACCTGCAAATACCTGCTTGCCTATTATGTCGTAGATAGCTACTTCTTTAACACCATTAGTGTTTGAAGTAATGTTAAGTACGTTTCCGGTAAGTGGGTTAGGGTATATTTTAAGCCCTGCAATGTCGTTTTGGTTAACGCTTGCAACAGTGTTATCTACAAATGAAAAATCATCGTAGTAAACATATCCGCCTACATTTGTTGTAGACTGCCTGTAAGTCCTTACCTGATACCTTAGGTAAGAAACGCCTTCCGGTGCAGTTGTAGTAACCACGTTGTTAATCCAGCTTGGGTCGTTGCTAGAGTAAGTAGCTATTTGTAAAGCACTCTGATCAAAACCTGAAGTTGCGTATGCTGAGTCTAACCAGGCAGACCAAAGCCTTGTTGAAGCAGAATCGTCATTATCAAGGTACCAGTAGCTAATGGTGTAGCTGTGTCCTGGTGTTACAGGGATAAGATCATCATACTCAAGGTACTGAGTAGAGTTTTGAGATTGGTGCTTAGCAGAGCTTGTTCCTCCGTGTACTATAGTAGTTTCCTGTGTAAGGAAGTTGTTTATACTTGGAGATCCACTTGTACCTGTATAAGGCGTGTATTGTTGTGGAGCACCGTCGGCCCATGTTTCAAAACCAGGGTTAGTTAGTAGGTTAGTTTGTGCATTGGCTGCTACAGTAACCGCAACAGCAGATAAAAGGGTGTAAATCTTTCTCATTTAGGCTTTTGTTTTTATTAATCCGGCTACAAATGTACGCAGATTAGGTGTAACTAACTGCTGCCTTGTGTGAAATTATGATTAATTTTTGACCGGAATAGTGAAAAAATTACTTAACGATAAGCTTCCTGGTTTCGGTAGCATCGCCTTCTTTTACTTTAATGATGTATACGCCGGGTGTAAGTTCGGAAATGTTTACTTCTTTTCCGGTAAGGTTTACGGCAAGTACGCGTTTACCCAGTACGTCATAGATTTCTACGTCTTTGTTTTGGCCACTTTTAGAAGTGATGTAGAGGCGGCCGCCACTGGCCGGGTTAGGGTAAATGTTAAGCCCTTCTATAGGCTCTTTACCTCCGGCAGGTGTTGCTTTGCTTTCCTGGGCAGCGGCGCCTAGCGAAAACAAAGTGAACAGCAAAATGGTGATATAAAAGTAATATTTCTTCATACGCTCTATCTACGTTTCAAATTTAAGAAATTATTTTCAAATACCGTACCAAATTTTGTTATGAAAAATTATTAAATTTTATACTGTTATTTTAACGTTTGAAGCGTGTATTATTTAGTGTAAATCTTAATATAACGAAAAAAGCACCGCATTGCGGTGCTTTTGTATTAAAAGAATGGTTGTTCTTAGTTGATAAGCTGTACGCCATCTACTGTAGTCCAGTTACCATTGCTTAAGCTTGCGCCAGTTGCAGTAGTGCTTGTAGACCAGCTTCCTGAAGGCATGCTTACTGAGAATGAAGATGAAGCAGGAAGGATTTCGTGAGACGTGTTAGATATTTTGATGTTGTTTATTTTAATACGACCGGTGTTTACCTGGTCTGTATTTGTAGCAGCATCCTGGATTTTAAGAGCAGCACCTTCATATACTGTAGTACCTTCAGTGTAGCTACCGTAACCATCTACGATTATGTTGCTAAAGTTACCGTTACCTTCTTTCTTAAACTGTATAGCGTCTACTTGTACGTCACCAGCTACTTCAGGGGTAGTACCGGCAGCCCTTATTAAAGAGATGTTAGTAATTACAGGGAAGTAGGTGTTATTGTTGCTAGATGCTTCTATTTCCATACCAAAGTTTGCTTTTGATATTTGGTAAGCGTACCAGTTGCTGTTGTTTTGGCCTTGCCAGCCGTCTTGCCAGTCGAAAGCATCGTCATAGTTACCGTAAGAAACAAGGTTAGTAGCGCTTACAGTACCACCAAAAAACTCAAATCCATCGTCAGCTCCTTTGTAAGCTACAAGGTGATCAAGTACAGTTCCTGAACCTACAGAGTAGAATGTAAATGCGTTGTTTTCTTTAGTACCGTCTGCAAGTTTAGCACCAGCATACTCTACACGAACGTAGCTAAGCTGACCACCATTGTGAGTAGCGTTAGTACCACCGTAAGTTTGGTTGTTACCGTCTTCAGATGTTGCAGTAGCTACACCACCGGCAGCATTGATAGGAGCATCACCGTACATAATGATACCACCCCATGAACCTGGTACTTTAGAAGCTTCAGTAAATACTACCGGGCTGCTTGCAGTTCCGTTTATTATTAGTTTACCACCTTTAAGTACTACAAGGGCGTTGTCTCCTGTAGTTTTGTCGCAGGTAATTGTAGAACCGGCTTCAAAAGTTACTGTAACACCAGAGTTGATTTTTACAATTCCAGAAAGGGTGTAGTTTCCGTAAGCAAAGTTTGTGTCAGTTGTAATAGGACCAGTAATAGCGCCTTCTACCGGTTGAGGAGTACTGTCGTCGTCACCACAGCTAGTTGCTAAAAAGGCAGTTGCCAGCACCATTCCTAAAAGAAATTTTTTCATAAGTTTCGTTGTTTATTTTTTTTGTAATAGTTAAAAGTTCTTCTTTTTTGATGCTCCAAAAGTAGTTGTACAATCTTGTTAAGCTGTTATTTCAGTGTTATATGATGGTTAAAGTAAATTCAATTGAAGGTTATGCAAATGTTACCAAGGTTAGTTTACCGTAAAAGTGTTTGTTTATGGTGTTTTAGCCTTGTTTAGGTGTATTGTTTGTAACATTTCTGATGTTTTGGTAAAAGCAAAATGGCCGTAAAAGCATTGCTTTTACGGCCATTTTAAAAATTATTATTTAATTAAAACGTGTAGTTAAGTCCTAATGAGAAGCCTACACCACGCTTATAATCTTTCATCATGCGCGAATCTTCAATATACTCGCCTTTGCTGTCTTCGCCTACTTCAAAGCGTACTTTAGGGTTAAGCAGGTTGTGGGCAGAAAGTTTAAAGTCGAAGTGTTCAGATATTTTGCTGCCCCATACAAGGTCAAGTTTTTGTACCGGAAGTTCGTAAATGTGGTCTATGTTGTTAGTACCTACGCTAAATATCCTTTTGCCAAATACACCGTACACTAAAGATAATGTATTGCTCCAGTTCTCTTTTATGTTAAACTGGTATTTAATGTCAGAGTTTATAAGCCATTTACTTGCTCCCTGTAACTGACGGTCTTTGTGTGTTTCTACTGATTGCAGAAGGCTGCCGGTATAGTTAAGTGCGTAGTCGTTTACTTTTATATTAGTGTTCATTACAGAGGTGTTAAAGCCCCAGCTTAAATCTTTGAATGCCGGAGTTAATCGGGCTAAATCAAGGATGAAATCAGCTTCTACACCATATAAAGTAGCGTCTCCTGTGTTTTCATAAGTAGTCTGGAAACCACCTGCACTTGCCAGGAAAGTACGTTCTATAGCATTGTTTATCTTTTTACCAAATACACCTACTGAGAACATTTCAGTATTTGTAGGGAAAATTTCATATTTAAGGTCTACGTTGTAGTTGTCGCTATTCTTAAGGTATCCGTTACCCTGGGTTGATGTACCGTCGGCGTTAATGTATGAAAGCGGAAGTGTTTCTATAAGAACCGGCTTAGTATAAGTTTGTCCTGCTGCAAAACGGAAGTTTGCTTTTTCACTTACACTGTATTTAACGCTTGCTGCCGGTAATATATAAGTTTTGTTTGTTTTAATGTGTTGGAAAGCAGCGTTAAACGACCCGTTTTCACGATACTTAATATCCCTCATGTAGTTCTCTGCACGTACACCGGCGTTAATTTCCCATTTTTCGCCATAATGTAGTAGCACGTTTGCAAACCCGGCATTTATAAAGTCGGTAAGTTCAGTTTTGTACTGAGAGTTAGAACTTTCTCTAAAAGCTCCGTTGTTTGCTAAAAGATCTGAAGTGATCTGAGGGTCTATGTTGTCCAGATTAAAGGTTATGGCAGTAGAGCCTGATGCACTTTCCGGCCTGAAAGACGATACAAAACGGTATGATGTTCCGCTTTCGCTTCCATTTCCGTTATAGCCTACGGTAAACTGGTGCTGTTTTTCTTCTTTGTTTCCAAATTTCTTCACGTATTCTGCAATACCTGAAAAATAGAAGTTACTGCTTATGTCAAAGTACTGACGCAGGAAGTTGTTTCCTCCGTAGCTAGATATAATGTCTGTTTTGTTAGGTTCTAGTGTACCTCCAAAGAACTTACGGTCTGGCTGGCTGTATGATGTTTTAGAGAACGATCCGCCTGCACGTACAAACTGGTTTTTGTTTTCATCAAAGAAATATTTACCCATTACCTGTGCAGTAATATAATCGCTTTGGTCAAGCTGATTAGTGCGTAGTAAATAATTAGGGTTGTTTACCTGGTTGTCTGAAACACCGTACTGGTCCTGGATAGAGTTTTCTGTAGTCCTTAGGTAGAACGTGTTAAACCAAACGTCAAACCTGTCTTTTTTATAGTTTACACCTACAAGAGCAGAAGTGTTAGTCTTGTACTTGTATTCGCTGGTGTAGAAGTTGTTGTTGTATTGAATAATGTCTTTACCAAAAAGGGTTCTGTCTACACCCTTACGTACCTGAAACGAGTTGTCTGCGTTTATAGACAGGATATAGCTTAATTTTCCGTTGTTAGCAAGGTCAAATTTTTCGCTGTGCAAAAAGCCAATACTGGTATTTAGTGGGCTCTTGTAAGAATCGGTGTTGAATCCGCTTTTAAAAGCTGCCTCAGACTGTTGTCCGGTTAGCGTCTTGTTTGTGGGGGTGTTGCCAAATATTGAAGGCATTTCCCTGTCGCTGCCTGTAAGGCCAAAGAATCCTTTTGCAGAATGAGCATCTGAAGATATTTTAAAATCAGAAAGGTTGTTGTTTGTAGTGTATCCTACGCCTATGCTTAGTTTAGTAATTTCTTTACTTCCTTTAGATGTAGCGATATTAAAAGTACCTCCGGCAAAGTCAGCATATATGTTAGGGCTGAATGTTTTGTAAACATCTACCACACCTACAATGTCGGTAGGGAAAAGATCTAACGGTATGATTTTCTGGAAAGGGTTGTTAGATGGTACCGCAAGGTCGTTTACAAGAAGGTTGTTGTATCGGTCTTCAAGTCCGCGAACAAAAAGCCCGCGCGATCCAACTTTTGTAATACCTGTTATTTTTGTAAGGCCTTCTTCTACGTCGCCAATACCTTTACGGCTTAGTTCTTGTGCGCCTATACTTTGCTTTATTTCTACGGCTTTCTTTTGTTCTAAAAGTAGAGCCGTTTCTTTTTCCCGGTTTATTACCTTCTCTATTACAACATCTTGTAGTTGCACGCTTGAAGAGCCAAGAATCTGGTCAATGTTTTTTGTTTCTCCTGCAGCTAAAGTTACCTTTACTTCTTTGTTTTCATAACCTAAGAAAGAGAATACTATAGTGTAGGTTCCGGCAGGTACCTGTAAAGTGTACATACCTGTTTCATCAGTGTTGGTTACCAGTTGGGTTCCTTTAACCATAACGCTGGCAAAAGGCAAAGCCTCGCCTCCCATGTCCTTGTCAGTAACTTTACCGGTTAAGGTAGCCTTTTCCTGTGCAAGTCCTGTTAAGAACGTAAGTAGTAAAATAACTAAAAATCTAAGTTTCATTTCGTGTCGTTTAATTTCGGTGCAAAGATGCTTTGAGGTGTTAAACCAAATGTTAGGCAAATGTTAGATTTGGATTTACTATTTATTATTAAATTGTTAACAGATTAAATTACCGTTAACACACTTTGACGGTTTTTTATTATCTTTACCTTTACCACCGCTAAACAATCATATAGCGTCAAAAATGAAGAAGAAAGACATTAAGATCTTGTTAGTCGACGACGAAGCGGATATCCTTGAAATTGTGGGATATAACCTCTCTCAGGAGGGATATCAAATCGTTACTGCGGTTAATGGTAAGGAGGCAATAGCCAAAGCAAAGAAGGAATTGCCACACCTTATTATTATAGATGTAATGATGCCCGAAATGGATGGTATGGAAGCTGTAGAGAACATAAGGAAGATACCCGAACTTTCTAATGTTATTATCACGTTCCTTACAGCCCGTAGCGAAGATTATTCGCAGGTGGCAGGCTTTGATGCCGGTGCAGACGACTACATAGCCAAACCGATTAAGCCAAAATTACTTGTTAGCAAGGTTAAGGCGCTTTTAAGGAGGCTGAAAGAAGACGAAAACAAAGAGGATGTTTTAAAGGTAGGTAATATTGAAATTAACCGCGAAGAATACAAAATTGTATTAGAAGACCGCGAAATTGTACTGCCACGCAAGGAGTTTGAACTGTTTTATCTGCTGGCCTCTAAGCCGGGCAAGGTGTTTAAAAGAGAAGAAATCCTGGATAAAGTGTGGGGTAATGAAGTGGTTGTAGGCGGGCGTACTATAGACGTACACATACGTAAGCTTCGTGAGAAAATAGGCGACGAAATTTTTAAAACCATCAAAGGCGTGGGCTATAAGCTCGAAATTTAGTGAACATAAAGTTTAAAAAGTCATACAGGTTTGCCGTAAAATCGGCATCATATATCTCATTATTTTCAGCAGCCATGCTTACAGGGCTGCTGTATTTTGTTTATACGGTAAACTGGTTTTTTATCCTGCTGTTTACCTTCTCGTTATTTACCTTCTGTTTTTTTGTGCTGCAATACCGGGTAGAGCATTTTATTTACCGCAGGGTAAAGAAAATTTACGACGATATTGCCCTGCTTGAAGCCAGCCCCCTACGCAGTAAGCCCATAATGACCGATATGGCTACGCTTACCCGCGAGCTGGAAAAGTTTGCGCGCGATAAAAAAATGGAAATAGAAACCCTTAAAATCAAGGAAGAATACCGCCGCGAGTTTCTGGGTAATGTGTCGCATGAGTTAAAAACACCACTGTTTACCGTGCAGGGCTACCTGCTTACACTAATCGATGGTGCCATGAACGACAAAACACTGCGTAAAAAGTACCTGCAACGGGCCGAAAAAGGTGTGGAGCGTCTTATATATATAGTGCAGGACCTGGATATGATTACCAAAATGGAGGTGGGCGACCTTAACCTGCAGTATACCCGCTTTAATATTATAGAACTGGTGCAAAATGTATTCGATCTGCTGGAAATGAAGGCCGATAGTAAAAACATCATCCTGATGTTCGACATGAAGTACATTAAGCCTGTTATGGTATATGCCGATCAGGAAAAAGTGCAACAGGTGGTAACAAACCTTGTTATGAACTCTATAAAATACGGTAGAGAAGACGGTACTACTGAGGTGAGTATTGAAGATCTTGTAAATAACAAAGTAATCATTCGTGTAAAAGACAATGGCGAGGGTATAGAGCAAAAGCACATACCGCGTTTATTTGAGCGTTTTTACCGTGTAGATAAAAGCGGTGCCCGTAGCGAAGGCGGTTCGGGTCTGGGGCTTGCTATAGTAAAACACATCATAGAAGCCCACGACGAAAAAATGTATGTAGAAAGTACATTTGGTACTGGGTCAGAATTCTCATTCACCCTCGAAAAGGCTAAATAAATCTTTCCATTTACCCAGTCCGTTTATATCCCTAAGCCCTTTGTACATCTTGGCTTTCTCCAGATGCTCGGCTTTAAAGCTCTCCTGCTTAGAGTACGGAGCCATCATTGCCTTTTTCATTTTCTTGGCCAGGTATTCCTGCTCCTCATTACCCGGTACAGGGATAAAAAATGCACACTTACACAGTTTTGCCAAATCCATAATGTTACTGTAGCTGGGGCGGCACAACACCATTTCGCTACGGTTTAGCACATCTTCCAGCATGGTGCTGTTCATGTAGTTGTACTCTGTTATGTGTCCGGTGTAGTATACGGTTTGTTCGGTTTCTACAATACCGCGTATCAGTACCACATTACCATCATAGTTTATTAATGCCGGTTTTAGCTTTTCTTCCAGCTGGCTGCGGTGTGGCTCAGCACCACTTATTATTACGGCAAGGTCGTATTTTTTATCTTTATTTGTTTTGTGCAGGCGGCTTAGCGTGCCTATATAGCGCAGGTTTGGTATTTCTTCCTCAGTATGTCCCAGCTTGCCCGAAAGGTTTTGCCCGGTTTTTACATCGGGTACCCAGCATTGGGTAAACCTCCAAAAAAAACTACGGTGCATATGGCTGGCTATACCGCTAAGGTTGCCCTGTAGTATGTTTACCTGGTGGGTTATAAAAACCGAAGGTACTTTTTTACTGTAGGCGCCCGGCCTGTTATCAGATATTATTCCTTTAATATCCATTTCCCGTACCAGCTGTGCTACCGTTTTTTTCTCTTTTTGTATGGCCCTGTACATGTGTACTAACTGCGTTACCTTTTTCAGGCTGAAAAGCCCTTCGGGTTTTGCGTATTCCAAATGATAAGCAGGCAGTTCGGCCGTTGTAAGGTGAGGGAATTCTTTTTGCAGCAGCAATAGCGCTCCCCCGTTTGAAGCAATAATGGGTTCAAAGCCGTGGTTTTCCAGCGCCTCAATTATGGGGATGCACCTTGTAGCGTACCCGAAGCCCTTTCCCAGTGGGGCTACCAGAATTTTTTTGCGCGGTTCCAAATGTTATCTTTTTAAAAAGTAGTTACCTACGCAATCTAAAATTATTTCAATTGTCATATATTTCCCTAATTTTACCAAAAATTTAAATTTAAATAGTGGGAAGTAAGAATAAACTGAAGCGCTTTAGGGAAAATGAAACTTTTGGCAATGTGCTGCAACCATCAAGGGAGGAAGCCGTAGCCGGAAATTTTCCGCTTAAAGGCAAATGGAATGAGGAGTTTTTTAAAAACGACATGCCTATAGTTTTAGAGCTTGGCTGTGGTAAAGGTGAATATTCTGTGGGGCTTGCCGAGCGTTTTCCGGAAGCTAACTACTTAGGTATAGATATTAAAGGTGCCCGTTTTTGGCGTGGTGCCAAAACTGCTGTGGAGAAAGGACTTACTAATGTAGGCTTTCTTCGTACACAGATAGAACTGATTGAGCATTTTTTTGCTGAAGGCGAAGTAAGTGAAATATGGATTACATTCCCCGATCCGCAAATAAAATATAAGCGTACCAAGCACAGGCTTACAAATACTGAGTTTTTACAACGCTATAAAAAGATACTAAAAGCTGATGGTGTGGTAAACCTTAAAACCGATAGCGAGTTTATGCACGGTTATACTCTTGGCTTACTGCATGGCGAAGGGCACGAGGTTATTTATGCTAACCACAATGTGTACCGTAATGAAGGTGCTCCCGAAATTGTAACGGGTATACAAACCTTTTACGAGCAGCAGTACCTGGAGCAGGGTAAGCCCATAACCTATATAAGGTTTAAAATTAAATAATATATGCAGCACATAGTTCCGGTAGTACTGGGGTTTCTCATTTCATTTCTGGCCACATTACTGCCGGGTCTGCTAAACATTACTGCTGCCAAGGTAAGTCTTAAGGAAGGCCGTAAAAGTGCGGGCTTGTTTGCCATGGGTGCTGCTACTGTGGTGTTTATCCAGGCGTATATAGCGGTGTCTTTTGCCCGTATTATAAGCCGAAACCACGAGTTAATACTGGAACTGCAACAAATAGGGGTATGCATTTTTGCTCTGCTTACCTTTTACTTTTTCTTTTTTGCAAAACGGAAAGAAAAAAAGAAAAAAAAGAAGGATGTAGAAATTAAAGTACGCAGTAAGGTGGGCAGTTATCTTATGGGAGCCATGCTTTCGGCGCTTAACTTCTTCCCCATACCTTTTTACGTATTTGTTACGGTTTCCTTCTCCCGCGGTAAAGTGATTGACTTTTCAACCATAAATACCTTTCTTTTTGTGGTGGGTATAGTACTGGGGGCGTATGCTGTTTTTTACTTATACATTGCCTTCTTTAAAAAGTTTGAGCATAAAACTGATTTCTTTATGCGAAACGTAAATTACTTTATAGGTTCCATTACCGGTATCGTAGCCATTATAACCCTGATAAAGATACTGCGCAATTAACCCGTTTCTTTATGGCACAGCAGCAAGATAATTTTTTCGAAAAAGTATACGAAGTTGCACGACTGATACCTTACGGGCGTGTAACCAGTTATGGTGCTATTGCAAAATACCTGGGAGCTACACGTTCGGCACGTATGGTGGGTTGGGCTATGAATGCAGTAGGCGAGCGCGATGTGCCTGCACACCGTGTGGTAAACCGTGTGGGCCTGCTTACCGGAAAGCATCATTTTGAGGGAACTAATCTTATGCAACAGCTCTTGGAAAGCGAAGGGGTAGCCGTAAGGGATAACAAGATTGTTGAGTTTAATACATACTTTTGGGATCCTGTAGTGGAACTCAAATAATAAAGGCGGAAATACACTTTTCGCCTTTATTATAATAGTTTATTTAGGTTTAGATTCCAGAAGTATCTTGTAAATAAATCCTCCTACTATACCGCCTAAAACAGGTGCAACCCAAAATAGCCACAATTGGGGTATGTACTCTCCTCCTGCAAATATTGCTTGTGAGGTAGAACGTGCCGGGTTTACCGATGTGTTTGTTATAGGTATGCTTACAAGATGTATAAGTGTAAGTGCCAGTCCGATAGCTACACCGGCAAATTTTCCATTGGCAAATACATCTGTTGCGCCCATAATAATCACTACAAAAAACAGCGTCAGTACAAATTCAGTAACAAATGCTGCTGCTGTAGAGTATCCATCAGGAGATAAAGTTCCGTATCCGTTAGCAGCAAATGCGCCCGCCTTTGTGGGGTCTATAGAAAAACCATTTTTTTCAGAAGCTATAAAATACAGTGTTGCCGCTGCCGCAAGCCCACCCATTACCTGTGCCAGGATGTAGGGAACCAAATCTTTAGACGTAAACCGCCCTCCTGCCCATAACCCGAATGATACTGCCGGGTTAAAATGTCCTCCGGAAATGTGTCCCACAGCATACGCCATGGTTAATACCGTAAGCCCGAAGGCCAGTGCTACTCCGGCAAACCCAATTCCTAAATCGGGAATGCCCGCGGCAAACAATGCGCTGCCACAACCACCAAAAACCAACCAGTAAGTGCCGAAAAATTCTGCGAAAAGTTTTTTCATACTTTGTGTATTTGTTTAAAAATTAGTGATTTACATGTGTAAATGTAGCTTTTTTATTGTTATAAGATGTTGTTATTATTAACAAATATAATCGCTGTAAATGCATGGGTTAGTGTATTAAAAAGCTCTGATAATTTTAAGGCTATGTTTTTATTGTATCAGGTTTTCACAGTATCTTTGCAATTTGAAATCAGTCTTAATAAGAGGCTGTTAGCTAATATATATTATGAAACTCGACAGAAAAGAAATATTAAAGGCACTAGAAACCATAACCCTTGCCGGAGAAGGCCAGAATATGGTAGAAAGCGGTGCCGTACGCAACGTACTTACCTTTGGTGACGAAGTAGTGGTAGAACTGGTAATGAACACACCGGCCATGCACATTCGTAAGCGCGCCGAAGCCGATATTATAAAAACCATTCAGGAACAAATTTCGCCTGAAGCAAAAGTAAAGGTAAACGTAAGGGTAGAAGCCCCTGAAAAACCTGAAATTAAGGGCAAGCAAATACCGGGTATCAGCAATATTATTGCAGTATCGTCTGGTAAAGGTGGTGTAGGTAAATCTACTATTACGGCTAACCTGGCTGTAACCCTTGCTAAAATGGGCTTTAAAGTAGGTGTGCTTGATGCCGATATTTACGGTCCGTCTATGCCTATAATGTTTGATGTAGAGCGTTCGCGCCCTATATCGGTAACAGTAGACGGTAAAAGCAAAATGAAACCAATAAGCAGCTACGGTGTAGAAATCCTTTCTATAGGTTTCTTTACCACACCTGAGCAGGCTGTTATATGGCGTGGCCCTATGGCGGGTAAGGCGCTAAACCAGATGATTTTTGATGCCGACTGGGGAGAACTTGATTTCCTGTTGCTTGACCTTCCTCCAGGAACCGGCGACATTCACTTAAGCCTTATGCAGTCGTTACCTATTACAGGTGCGGTAATTGTAAGCACGCCTCAGGCTGTAGCACTTGCCGATGCCAAAAAAGGTGTGGCTATGTTCCGCCAGGAATCTATAAATGTACCGGTACTGGGTATTATAGAAAACATGGCTTACTTTACGCCGGATGAACTTCCTGATAATAAATATTATATCTTTGGTAAAGAAGGTGCTAAAAACCTTGCCGAAGACCTGGATGTGCCTTTCCTTGGAGAGGTGCCTATAGTGCAAAGCATTCGCGAAGCAGGAGACTACGGTCGTCCGGC
This sequence comes from Flavobacterium sp. RHBU_3, assembly GCF_046613565.1. NCBI lineage: Bacteria > Pseudomonadati > Bacteroidota > Flavobacteriia > Flavobacteriales > Flavobacteriaceae > Flavobacterium > Flavobacterium sp. RHBU_3. The sequence continues at coordinate 188,404 of NZ_JBKJHC010000005.1, forward strand.
TGCGTTGCAAACGGCTACACCGCTTGAGGCCGCCTTTGAAACCCTTGCGCGCAATGTAGTTCAGGAAACCGTAGACAGGAACGATAACCTGCCACCAACCGAAGCTATTAAAATCACCACTATGGCCGGATGTTCGGCTGTTAAAAAGAAATAATATGACTACAGAAGAAATTAAGATCAATGTAGAAAAGGCACTGGACGAAATACGTCCGTTCCTGGAGTCAGACGGCGGAAACATCAGCCTGATTGATATTGAGGAAGATAAGCATGTAAAGGTGCGCCTTGAAGGTGCTTGTGTGGGGTGCAGCGTAAACCAAATGACCCTGCGTGCCGGTGTGGAAACCACCATTAAAAAATACGTTCCGCAAATAGAAACAGTAGTTAATGTAGCTTAAACCGCTACAATGATATATGTCATATTTATTTAAAGCGTTTTTAGGCAATTTTGCCTTGAATTCGTTTTATCCTTTTTAAAGAATGATTAGTACAGATATATTAATTATAGGTGCAGGGCCCACAGGGCTCTTTGCCGTATTTGAAGCAGGCCTGTTAAAACTAAAATGCCATATTATAGATGCGCTTCCGCAGCCGGGTGGCCAGCTTACCGAGCTTTATCCTAAGAAACCTATATTTGATATACCGGGTTTTCCATCGGTGTTTGCTGGTGATTTGGTTACTAACCTAATGGAACAGATAAAACAGTTCCAGCCGGGCTTTACCCTTAACGAGCGTGCTGAAACCATTCAGAAACTTGAAGACGGTACGTTTATTGTTACCACAAACAAGGGTACAGAACACCACGCTAAAGCTGTAGCTATTGCGGGTGGTCTTGGTAGTTTCGAGCCTCGAAAGCCTCTGATAGAAGACATTGCCTTTTATGAAGATAAAGGCGTAGAATATTTTGTGAAAGATCCTGAGCTTTTCCGCGATAAGAAGATTGTAATAGCAGGTGGTGGCGACTCGGCGCTGGACTGGACTATCTTCCTTGCTAATGTAGCTGCTGAGGTAACGCTTGTGCACCGCCGTAACGAATTTCGTGGGGCACTTGATAGCGTAGAGAAAGTACAGGAGCTTAAGAGCCTGGGTAAAGTACGCCTTATTACTCCTGCTGAGGTTACCGGTATACATGGTGCCGAAAAGGTAGAGGCACTGGACCTGGATATAGAAGGAGCACACCAGCGTATTGAAGCGGATTACTTTATTCCTCTTTTTGGGCTTACGCCAAAACTAGGTCCCATTGCAAACTGGGGACTTGAAATAGAAAAGAACGCTATTAAGGTAAACAACGCACTGGATTATCAAACCAATATTGAGGGTATCTATGCCATAGGCGACGTAAATACGTATCCCGGAAAGCTGAAGCTAATACTTTGTGGGTTCCATGAGGCTACCCTTATGTGCCAAAGCGTATACAACCGTATTAACCCGGGTAAAAAATATGTGCTTAAATACACCACTGTAAGCGGTGTAGACGGCTTTGATGGTACCCGCAAGGAAGCCGAAAAGCAAGTGGTTAAAGCGATAGAATAAATTGTTTCAGGTTTCAGGTTTCAAGTTCTCAGCTGTGTTATACTAAGTTCGAGGAAGCAACCTGAAACTTGAAACTTGAAACAAATTAAATGAACAATATAACATTAAAGATAACCGATAGGGAGGGAGTAACCCACGAGGTGGATGCGCCTACTGATATGGCCATGAACATCATGGAAGTGGTACGTGCATACGAACTGGCTCCCGAAGGTACTATAGGTATTTGTGGCGGTATGGCCATGTGTGCATCATGCCAGTGCTATGTGCTTAATGATGTCGCCTTGCCCGAAATGGGTCCTGATGAGGATGCCATGCTGGCTGAGGCATACAATGTAAAGCCAAACAGCCGCCTGGGATGCCAAATTCCCATAACGGAAGATATAAACGGGCTGGAAATAGAATTAGCCCCTGCAGAATAAATGAAACCCGCCATGAGCGGGTTTTTTGTTGTTGTTTTCCGCTTCTTCCATGTCGACCAAAGTGCAGCGGAGTAGAAACATCTATAATGTATAACCCGAGATTTCTCCTATCGTCGTAATGGAACACTCTGCTATAAATCGCTGTCTACAAATGATATTATATTATGATGCTAAACAAAAAAAGTCCCGCACTATGGCGGGACTTTCATTTATATACCTGAATTACTTCAGTTTCTTTTTCACTTCTACTTCGTGGTACGCTTCTATAACGTCGTACTGTTGTATGTCGTTGTAGTTTTTAATCTGCATACCGCAGTCATAACCTTTAGAAACTTCTTTAACGTCGTCTTTAAAGCGTTTTAGTGTAGTAAGCTCACCGGTGTAGATAACCACACCTTCGCGGATAAGCCTTATCCTTGAGTTACGGAATATCTTACCGTCTGTAACCATACAACCTGCAATGCTACCCACTTTAGAAATCTTGAATACCTCACGTATTTCTGCGCTACCGGTAATTTCTTCCTTAAGCTCTGGCGAAAGCATACCTTCCATTGCGTCTTTAAGGTCATCTATAGCATCGTAGATGATAGAGTAGTGACGGATGTCAATTTCTTCCTTATCGGCAAGCTGTTTAGCATTACCTGCTGGGCGAACGTTAAATCCTATAATGATAGCGTCTGATGCAGAGGCAAGCATTACGTCACTTTCTGTAATAGCACCTACACCTTTGTGTATAATCTTGATTTCAATCTCTTCTGTAGACAGTTTAGAGAATGAATCGGCAAGCGCTTCAACCGAACCGTCCACGTCACCTTTGATGATGATGTTAAGCTCCTTAAATTGTCCAAGGGCAATACGTCTTCCAAGCTCTGCAAGGGTAGTGTGCTTCTTAGTACGCGCAGATTGCTCACGTATAAGCTGTGTACGCTTGGCAGCAATTTGCTTAGCTTCACGTTCGTCTTCAAATACGTTAAACTTATCACCTGCTGTAGGAGCACCATCAAGACCTAATATAGATATTGGTGTAGACGGGCCTGCTTCTTTAATGTTGTGGCCACGCTCATCGTGCATAGCTTTTACCTTACCGTGGTTTTTACCGGCAAGAAGGTAGTCGCCTACACGAAGTGTACCGCCTTGTACCAGTATAGTAGCTACATAACCACGGCCTTTATCAAGCTGGGCTTCTACTACCGTACCTACGGCAAGTTTATCAGGGTTAGCTTTCAGGTCAAGAAGTTCGGCTTCAAGTAATACTTTTTCAAGTAGTTCTTTTACGCCCATACCTTGCTTAGCCGATATATCATGTGATTGGTATTTACCACCCCAGTCTTCTACAAGGAGGTTCATACCGGCAAGTTTCTCTTTAATTTTTTCAGGATTAGCAGTAGGCTTATCCACTTTGTTAATGGCAAATATCATAGGCACACCGGCAGCCTGCGCGTGAGCAATGGCTTCCTTGGTTTGTGGCATGATATCGTCGTCTGCTGCAATTACAATAATAGCAATATCCGTAATCTGGGCACCACGTGCACGCATTGCGGTAAACGCTTCGTGACCCGGTGTATCTAGGAAAGTAATCTTCTGGCCGTTTTCAAGGGTAACACCATACGCACCTATGTGCTGGGTTATACCTCCTGATTCACCTGCAATTACGTTTGCTTTACGGATGTAGTCAAGTAACGATGTTTTACCGTGGTCTACGTGACCCATTACTGTAACTATAGGAGCACGTGTTACAAGATCTTCTTCGCGGTCTTGTACTTCTTCTATAGCTTCTTCTATGTCGGTAGTTACAAAGTTTACTTCATAACCAAACTCGTCTGCTACTATTTTAAGTGTTTCAGCATCCAGCCTTTGGTTCATGGTAACCATAAGGCCAAGAGCCATACAAGTACCAATAACCTTAGTAATAGGCACATCCATCATGGTAGCAATTTCACCTACAGTAACAAATTCTGTTACATTCAGTATTTTGCTTCCTTCTTCGGCTAATCGTTGCTCCTCGTCACTACGTTGACGGTGCGTTTCACGCTTATCCCTACGGTATTTAGAGGCTTTAGATTTACCACCTTTACCTTGTAGTTTTTCAAGCGTTTCGCGGATTTGGTTTTTAACTTCTTCCTCGGTAGGCTCTACTTTAGCTACAATGGCAGGACGCTTGTTGCCAAATTTATTATTGTTACCGCCCTGGTTGTTGCGGTTGTTGTTATTGTTGTTTCCTCCGCCCTGGTGGTTACGGTTTCCACCTTGTTGGTTTCCACCTTGTCCGCCACCCTGACCCTGAGGTCGGTTATTGTTGTTACCGTTATTATTGTTGTTGTTAGTGTTTGGGGTAATGCGGTTACGCTTCTTCTTGTCGTTGTTAGCGCCCTGGCCACCACCTTGCTGACCACCACCCGGACGTTGGTTGTTATCCTTACGGAAATCTTCCTTCTTCTTTTTAGGCTTCTCAAACTGAGAAAGGTCTATTTTCTGTCCGGTAAATGTAGTACCCGAAAGTTTTTGGTACTGTGTTTCAATTTTTTCCTGTACCGGTGCAGCTTCTTCGGCCGGTTTAGCAACTTCAGGCTGTTTTTGTACAGGTTGTTGTACCGGAGCCGGTTTAGCATCAACCGGTTTTTCGGCTTTCGGTGCCTGCGGTTGCTGGGCTGCTACAGGAGCAGGAGCCGGTGCAGGAGCTTGCGGTTGTACCGGAGCTGGTGCAGGTGCAGGAGCCGGTTTAGCTTCAACCGGTTTTTCGGCTTGTGGCTGCTGTACCGGTTCAGCTGGCTTTTCTGCTTTTACCGGTTCTTCCACTACCAGTTTTTCGGCTTGTGGTTGTTGCGGTGCGGTTTCAGGCTTAGCTGCAGCTGTATTGTCTGAAGAGGCAGGTGCAGATTCCTGTTTTTTAGGGTTCAGGTCTATTTTGCCTACGGCCACAGGCCCGCTAAGCGATGCGCGTGCACGTATCACTTCCTGCTGTTGCCTTTGCTTTTCCTCATCCTGCCTCTTCTTTTCATCAAGCTCACGCTCACGCTCCAGGCGAAGGGCCTCTTTTTCCTTGCGTTTTTCTTCGCTTACCTCAAGCGAAGCGGCTTTTTTACTTTGGTCGGCAGAAAATTGGCTGAAAAGGGCATTATATTCCGTACCGGATATCTTGGCGTTTGGACTTGCCTCAATGATGTGGCCTTTATCCTTTAAAAAGTCTACAGCCCTGTCCAGTGAAATATTCAGTTCCCTTAAAACTTTGTTTAATCTTATTGCTCTTTCTTCAGACATAAATTATTTTTACTATTATCGTCGGTGTTGTGTTGCCGTAATATAGGTTTAGTCTCAGATGTTAATCTTCAAATTCTTCTTTAAGTATCCTTACTACTTCAAGGATTGTTTCTTCTTCCAGGTCAGTCCTTCTTACAAGGTCTTGTACGTCCTGGTTTAGTATGCTGCGGGCAGTGTCGAGGCCTATTTTGGCAAACTCGTCTATAATCCACTGTTCTATTTCATCAGAGAATTCGCTTAGTTCTACGTCTTCCTCCTCAGCAGGGTTCCCTTCGCGTATTACATCAAGTTCGTATCCGGTAAGCTGGCCGGCAAGCTTTATGTTATGCCCGCCGCGGCCTATAGCCTTAGATACTTCTTCCAGTTTAAGGAACACATCGGCCCTGTGACTTTCTTCGTCTATTTTTATAGATGATACTTTAGCCGGACTAAGTGCCCTTGATATAAACAGCTGTGTATTTGTAGTGTAGTTTATAACGTCTATGTTTTCATTACCCAGTTCGCGTACTATACCGTGTATGCGGCTTCCCTTCATACCCACGCAAGCACCTACAGGGTCTATCCTGTCGTCGTAAGAGTCTACGGCTACCTTAGCTTTTTCGCCCGGTATACGTACCACCTTTTTAATGGTGATAAGACCGTCAAACACTTCCGGGATTTCCTGTTCGAATAGTTTCTCAAGGAATTTCTCTGAAGTACGAGACATGATAATTTGTGGCTTGTTACCTTTCAGTTCCACGTTTTCTATAATACCGCGTACGTTGTCGCCCTTACGGAAAAAGTCAGATGGAATCTGTTTTTCTTTTGGTAATACTATTTCATTGCCCTCATCATCCACCAAAATTACAGCTTTTGGCCTTACGTGGTGCACTTCTGCGGTATAAATATCACCAATTATATCTTTAAATTGTTTATAAAGGTTGGTGTTGTCGTGTTCGTGTATCTTACTGATAAGGTTTTGGCGTAGCGCAAGGATGGCCCTGCGTCCCAGTTGAATCAGTTTTACTTCTTCAGACACTTCTTCGCCTACCTCAAAGTCAGGCTCTATTTTTCGGGCTTCAGAAAGCGAAATCTCAGAGTTAGGATCTTCTACCTCACCGTCGGCTACTACCACACGGTTTCTCCATATCTCCATATCTCCCTTGTCCGGGTTTATAATGATGTCAAAGTTATCGTCAGATCCGTATTTCTTTTTTAGTGCATTCCTGAAAACATCTTCTAGGATTGCCATAAGGGTAACACGATCGATTAGTTTATCATCTTTAAACTCTGAAAACGAATCTATTAGTGCCAGATTTTCCATGCCAACATCTATTTTTTAAAATTTAATTACAACAACAGCTTGTTTTATATCACCATAAGGTATCTCTGCCTTCTTGGCTACAGTCTCTTTTCCTTTACCTACTTTTTTAGGTTCGCGGGCGGTCCATTCCAGTACAGCAACTTCTTCGGTAGCATCCGTAAGTTCGGCTTCTATTTCGCTTTCTGCTGTAGTTACCTTTATAGTGCGGCCCACATTCTTCTTGTATTGCCTTGGTAGCTTTAACGGGCTTGCAGCACCGGCCGAGGCTACTTCAAGGGCAAAATCCTCTTCTTCCCTGTCCAGGTTATGCTCTACGGCACGGCTCATGTCTATGCAATCTTGCAGTGTAACGCCGTTATCTCCGTCTATAGTAAGGTTTATCTTATTATCGGCACCCACTGTAAGGTCTATCAAAAAAAGGTGCGGGCGTTCCTGTAATGCGGTTTCCACAAGGGCGGCCACTTTGTCTTTTAATGCCATAACTTGTATAAAAAGAGGGGACTCTGTGTCCCCTCATTACTTATGATTTAGTAAATAACTGCGCAAATATACGAATAATTTTTATATCTTGAAAATCATTGGTTAATGTAAAATTAATTCTTACCTTTCACCTGTTTAAATTAGCAACCGAAACATTTTTTTAACAGCATTCATTATGAAAAAAATTTTAGTACCGACAGATTTTTCTGACCATGCCGAGTACGCGCTTAAAGTAGCCTCTAAGATAGCCCGTGAAAATGACGGCGAAATATTCCTGTTACACCTGCTTGATTTACCAAGCCAGGAAAACGATGCCGTAGTAGCTGGTGCTGAGGTGCCTGAAATTGCATTTTTCCTTAAAAAAGCCCACGAAAGGTTTGATGAAGTGAAAGCTGCTGAATGCCTTGAAGGCCTTGCTGTTACTGATGCAATATTGTTTGATAAAGCTTTTGAAGGAGTTGTGAAAACTGCTAAAAAGCACGATATAGACCTTATAGTTATGGGATCGCACGGTGCCAGCGGCTTTAAGGAAATGTTTATAGGCTCTAACACAGAAAAAGTGGTTAGGACTTCTGATATTCCTGTACTGGTTATCAAAAAAGACGAGATAGATTTTAACCCAAGTAACTTTGTGTTTGCTTCTAATTTCTCTGCTGAAATTAAAAAGCCATTTGCACAAGTGGTAGATTTTGCAAACAGCTTTAAGGCTAAACTACACCTGCTTTATGTAAATACGCCAAGTGATTTTAAATCTACTCATGCTGCCGAAAAAATCATTAATGATTTTGCTGCAGGCTTTACTATAGAAAACGGTTTTACAGTTAATATCTATAACGATGTTAATGTAGAAAAAGGTATACTACACTTTAGTAACAGTGTAAATGCCGATCTTGTGGGTATGTGCACACACGGTCGTCAGGGACTTGCCCACTTCTTTAACGGAAGCATAAGTGAAGACCTGGTAAACCATGCGGTTCGTCCGGTGGTTACGTTTAAGATATAATCTTGATAGTTTTTTATATAGTGAACCCCGCCATTGGCGGGGTTTTGCATTTTATGTCTCTTTGATGGCGTAGTATTCCATAAAATAATGGTATATAGCTATGTTTAGTTTTTGTTCCTGCTTATAATATACTCCATGAAGCGAAAAAAATATAACTATTGCAATAGCTACAGAGGTAAGGAAGAAGTCTATAGTTAATGTGTAGTAAATAATGCCCAATAGAATTACTGCAACAAAATTAAAAAGAACCATTTCGGCTCTAATGGTAGGTTTTAAGCTAAACTGTGTGGATTCTCCTAACGGTTTTACTTTAAGCATTGTTTCAATAGGGAATTCTTCACCGCTTTCAAAAGTAAATACAAGAAACGAGTCTTTTGCTTTAACCGAGTAAAGGTTCATCTGTTGGTATTCTATTGTAAAGTCATCAAAATCTTTCTTTGCAAAATGTCTTTTAATGTCTTGCATAGAGCAGTTTACAATAAACTTTTTTGTGTGGAAAAGCATGGTTGGTTTTGTAAAAAAAAAAGACCGTTTTTGCGGTCTTGGTTTTATTTCTTTTTATTCATTGCCTCCGTTACTTTTTGGGCTACGGTTTCGTCAAATTTTTTAAGCTTCATTCCCAGCATTTCTGTCTTAATGTCCAGTTCGGCTGTTTTTTTACGCATTTCCAGCAATAGCATTACCTGTCGGGCTAATATCTGTAGTGCTTCTATCTGTTCATCAGACAAGTGTCTTGGAACGGTATCTATAATGCAAAAAGAGCCCAAGCCATAGCCGTTTTCACTTTTTAGAGGTATTCCGGCATAAAAAACAATATTGGGTGCGCCGGTAACAAGAGGGTTGTCTTTAAAGCGGTCGTCCAGGCGTGAATCTTCTACAATAAAAGGTTGATCCGGGGTTACTATGGCGTGCGAGCAAAACGAATGTTGCCTGTGTGTTTCTTCGGCGTCAAGCCCTTTTATGGATTTAAACCACTGTCGGTCTTTGTCTACCAAGCTTATAATGGCTATAGGTGCATTGCATATTATTGCTGCAAGGCGGGTCATATCGTCATAAGCCTGCTCCGGCAGAGTATCGAGTATGCCATACTTGCGCAATTCTTTTATGCGTTTGTCATCATATTCTTCCGATAAGCCGTGGTACTTTACACTCATACTTCAAACGTACAAAAAAAATGTTAAAAATTAAATTTTTAAGTTATTTATGAATGAACGGTTCTTTGTTGTGCCGGTTTTTGCTGTTCGTTTATTGATAGCGGAATGCGGCAACGCCTGCTGCAGCCATAACGATGCGGTGGGCTACAGGAGGCCATTAAAGCAATAAGGGTAATACCTGCTAAAACATAGTTCCTTTTCTTTTGTATCTTTTTCATTTCAAATGTTTTTGCCTATAGTGAGCAAATGCAGTGCCAAATGGCTGTTGGTTATAGTGTTAAATTTTTAAGCCATACTACTGTCTTCTACCTGTAGTGCTTTTAGCTGTTCCAGATAGTTGCGCTCGTTACTAAGGCGTGGTATTTTGTGCTGGCCACCCAGTTTGTCCTGTTCTTTAAGCCAGTCGTAAAAAAGCTTAGGGCGGGCTACATTTAGTACCAGTTTATTTAGGGTCATATTGTTGTAGCGCTTGGCCTCATAGTCGCTGTTTACACTTTGTAAGGCAAGATCCAGTGCATTCCTGAAAGCTTCAGTGTTTTCAGGTTGAGCCTTAAACTCTATAATCCATTCGTGGGCGCCTTTTTCTTTACCTTCCATAAAAATTGGGGCTACGGTATAGTCCCGTACTTCGGCACCGGTTTGTTCACAGGCTTTGGCCAAGGCTTTATCGGTGTTTTCTACCATAAGCTCTTCGCCAAACACATTAATATAGTGCTTGGTGCGCCCTGTAATGCGTATCCGATACGGGCTAAGACTGGTAAAGCGTACGGTGTCGCCTACCATGTATCGCCACAGTCCGGCATTGGTAGTAATTACCACAGCGTAGTTTTTGTTCATTTCAACCTCACTAAGCGGAATTACGCGTTGCCTGTCTGTACCAAAGGTGTCCATTGGTATAAACTCGTAGAAGATGCCGTAATCCAGCATTAGTAACAGGTCGTTGCTGTAGTTGCTGTCCTGTATGGCAAAGAACCCTTCGGATGCGTTGTATATTTCGTAGTATTTAAAATCTCCTTTCGGAATGATGTTTTGGTACTGCGAACGGTACGGTTCAAAGCTTACCCCACCATGAAAGTACACCTCAAGGTTTGGCCATACTTCCAGCAGGTTTTCCTTGCCTGTGGTTTCCATAATACGGTTTAGTAACACCATCATCCAGCTGGGTACACCGGCAAAGCTGGTTACGTTTTCGTTTATAGTTTCGTTTACTATGGCGGTCAGCTTGGTTTCCCATTCGCCCATAAGCGATGTTTTGTTACTCGGTGTGCTGCTAAACTCTGCCCAAAACGGCATATTGTCTATCAGTATGGCCGACAGGTCTCCAAAAATGCTGTTGTTGTCTTCATACAGCTGCTTGCTGCCGCCCAGGCGCAGGCTTTTTCCGGTAAACAATTGCGATTCCTCGTTGTTGTTCAGGTACAGGCATAGCATATCTTTTCCGGCCTTGTAGTGGCAGTCTTCAAGCGCCTCGGGGCTTACGGGTATAAACTTGCTCTTAGCGTTTGTGGTACCGCTACTCTTGGCAAACCATTTTATGGCAGTGGGCCAAAATACATTTTGTTCGCCACGGCGGGTTTGCTCTATAAGCGGCTCCAGGTCTTCGTAAGTGCTTACGGGAACCCTTTCGGCAAAGGCGCGGTAACTGTTTATGGATGCAAAGTCGTATTTTATACCCAGCAGGGTGTCTTTTGCAGTGTCTAAAAGGTTATGAAGCAGTTCTTCCTGCACTTCATTGGGGTACTTCAGGAATAGCTCCATGTCGTGTATACGCTTTTTAAGGATCCACGATGCAATAGAGTTTATAATTGGCAATGCCATATTTTATATCTTTATTGCCTTAAAAATAGTAAATTTTTCCATGCAATACGAAGGCGTACTCACAAAAATGCAAACCGAGCCGGGCAGTCCTATACAGTACTACCTGGTTTTTAATGATAGTTTTATACACATGAACCAGCTGCTGGGGCAGTCTTTTGAAATCAATTTTACAGGTTATCAGTGTCTTAATTGTGGTAAAAAGAAAAAAATATGGCGTCAGGGTTTTTGTTATGATTGTTTTTATAGCAGCCCGGCGGTGGGCGACTGGATTATGCGCCCTGAGCTGAGTACTGCCCACCTGGGGGTAGCCGACCGCGACCTGGAGTACGAAAGCCGCGTGCAGCTACAGCCACATGTAGTATACCTGGCTTGCAGTAGCGATATGAAGGTAGGGGTAACCCGAAAAACACAGGTGCCCACCCGATGGATAGACCAGGGAGCCAGTGCTGCTATACCGCTTGTGGAGGTGCCTAACCGCTATTTGGCAGGGATTACCGAAGTGGCGCTGAAAGATCATTATTCGGATAAGATAAACTGGAAGAAGATGTTAACGAACGAGGTAACACAATTCGACCTGGTAGCTATGCGAAACAGTGCCCAGAGCCTACTGCCTGCAGAAACCACGGAGTTTTTTGAAACCACTCCCGAGCATTTATATATCTTAAATTATCCGGTATTACAGTATCCTAAAAAAATAAGCAGCCTTAACCTAAGTACCACGCCAAATTACAGCGGTATGCTTACCGGTATAAAAGGGCAGTACTTAATATTTGAAGACGGTACTGTACTGAATGTGCGCAGTTATGAGGGTTTTACAGTAAGAATTACGGTTTAAATCCGCTCTTGAATATTGCTGAAGTGAGGCAGGGACATCTCTCCTTTTTGTCTTGGCGGATTTGTGCAAAATTGTAACACAGAGTTTCTCGGAGGAGGGGCAGGGGCACACAGAGAGGTTGTTACCCGAAGGAAGCGCGAAGTTTCTCAAAGTTTTATTAATGCTTTTTTAAGTTCTCAAAGTATTCCTGCGGAATATTAAAGAGTTCGTAGAGTTCTTATCTCTTCAATGTTAATTGAAGCGTAGTGACACGAGAGCTTCTTTCGAACTGACGGAGCAAGTGGAGACATCTTTTGAAACAAAATAAAATAAAATAAATAGGGCTGCCCATAATGGCAGCCCTATGTGTATTACCAAAAATTTAAACCTTCAGTTAAATAAAACAGAAGTGTTTTCGGCTTTTTTAGTTTAAAACAAAAAGCCATATTGTAAATGCAGTACCTAATTAAAAGTATTTAGATACTGTTTCTTTATAGGTGTCGCCCACGGGTATTACAAAATCCTCAATTTGTATGGTTTTGTTGTACAGGCTTTTTACTTTGTTCATCGGTATTATGTACGAGCGGTGCACCCTTAAAAAATCAGGCTGAGGCAGCTTTTCCATTATTGCCTTCATAGACATTCGGGCTGTTATGGGGCTTTTACCTTTTATATGTACACGTATATAATCGTCCAGTCCTTCTATAAGCAATATGTCTTCATAGCCTATACGGTGCAGTTTGTAATCGGCACGTAGCAGCAGGTGGTTGTCGGCTCCTTTGCTTTCTTTGCGGTTACGGTATTCTTTACTGGCTTTATCTGTTGCGGTAATAAAACGTTCTTGCGAAAAAGGTTTCAGTAGGTAATCTATGGCATTTACGTTAAAGCCTTCCACGGCATATTCACTATATGCTGTGGTGAAAATAACCATGGTTTCCGGTTTAAGCATCTTGTAAAAATCAAGGCCGTTCCTGCCGGGCATTTGTATGTCCAGGAAGAGCAGGTCTATCTGGTTTTTTTCCAGGTAGGCCAGTGCTTCGTCAGTCTTTGTAAAGGTTTTACAAAGCTCTATGTAGTCTACATTACTGCAAAAATGGCTTATTACCTTTAGTGCTAACGGTTCGTCGTCTATGGCTATGGCTTTTATCATACCAGTAGTAATATAAGTTTTACTTCAAATGTATCGGGGTTGTCGTGTATTGTGAGGCTATGCTTGTCCGGGTAAAGGAATTGCAGTCTTTTCCGGGTGTTTTCCAGTCCGTGCCCGCTGCTTTCTTCTTCCGGTATATTTACGTTTACCTTATTGTTTTTCACGTATAATGCCAACTGGTTTTCATCTATGTCAATCGCAATTTCTATAACAGCTTCCTTTTCGGGGTTTAACCCATATTTAAAGGCATTTTCTATAAACGGAATCAGCAGCAGTGGCGATATTTGCTTTCCTGTAGCATCACCCCGAACCTTTAGGCTAAAGGTAGTATTTTCATCCATACGAAGCTGCTGCAGGCTTATGTAGTTTTTTATGTAATTTATTTCACTTTGCAGGGCTACGTGTTCGCGGCTGCTTTCGGTAACTACATAGCGCATCATGCCCGATAATTTTAAGATGGCTTCGGCTGCATTATCGCTCTTTTCAAGCGCCAGTGCATACAGGCTGTTTAGGGTGTTGAACAGGAAATGCGGATTTATTTGCGCGCGAAGATAGCTTACCTCCGTTTTAAGCTTTTCGCTTTCTATGTCGGCCAGGCGCTTGTTTACCCTAAGCAGAAACGACAATGAAAGTGCGAGGAAAAACTGCAATGACCCTCCGAAGAAAAATGGCCTGAAAAACCTTCTCTCAGGGCCAGGGTTAAAAAAGCGGTTATCACCCGGTGGCGGCATGCCCGGAGGCAAATTGTCTGGGCGGGGCCTAAACATATTGTGCATTTGCTCACGTGCTTCGGGGACTAATATATCAGGCAGCCATGAAATGATTGCGAGCGCTATGGCAAGTATCAAGAAAAAAAGCACATACTTACGTGTAAAATATAATTGCGGTATCAGGTAGGCATAATTAGCATAGAAAAAACCTAAGAGTAAAATCTGGGTAAGAAAACTTCTTCGGAATGGCGCCATATTAATGATGCCCCCATTACTGTGCAGGTCTGGAGAGAGCAGCACGGGGATACTTAAAAAAAGAAGGCATCCTAACAGATGCAGTATGAAGTTTTGATATTTCTTAGCCATTTTATTGCTCAACTTATGTAAAGGTAGTATTTAGTGTGAAAAAATAATGTGTTTTGCGGTAAAGCAGTTATTTTTATAGGTTAATATTTTTGTGATGATAAACACATTTCAGGGCTAAATGTGTTATTTTTGATAGATTTACAATTTGTCATCGTTGAAGAAAATTACCTTTATAGCCGTACTATTATTTGTATTGCCTCTTTTTGCGCAAAAAGAGGCGAATAACTGGTTTTTCGGCTGGAATGCAGGTGTGCATTTTAACGATGACGGCACGGTATCGGCATTGGCAGGAGGACAAATGAGTACTAATGAAGGCTGTAGCTCTATGAGTGATGCCGATGGGAACCTGCTTTTTTATACTGATGGGCGTACCGTGTGGGATCGTAACCATGTAATAATGCCTAATGGTAATTATATGGGGGGAACCGGCCTGTTTGGTGACCCATCGAGTACACAGTCGGCAATTATCATCCCTAAAAAGAATAATCCCAATATTTATTATGTTTTTACCGTAGATGAGCCACATCATCAAAATGCTGCCGTTTACCCCGATGTGTATACCGGGGTGTATGATGAGCCTAATGGGCAGCAGTCTATACCTGAAGCTGACGATGGTTTTAATAATGGTTTTAACTACTCTATAATAGACTTGTCTGTAGTTGGTGCTAATGGCAGTATAGGCGATGTTATTACCCGAAATGTGCCGCTGCTTACCTATGATCCTTTGGATACAGAACAAATAAAATATCGGTGCTCCGAAAAAGTTACAGCCGTTAAAAACAGTGCCGATACCGGTTACTGGGTGGTAACTCATTTTATAAACCAGTTTTATGCTTTTGCGGTAGATGAAAACGGGGTAAATGCCACTCCTGTAATAACAACCATTTTACCCACTGTTTCCACTGCAGGATACAGGCGAAATGCTATAGGCTGTATTAAAGCTTCGCCTACGGGTAAATACATTGCGATAGCGCATCAGCAAAGAGGATTTGTAGCGGGTGGAACTGAAAATAACGGAGCTGTTTACCTTTATGATTTTGATGATGCTACCGGGCAGCTTTCTAATGCTGATTTGATTGTACAGGATGTTCGTCCGTATGGAATTGAATTCTCTGCACAAGAAAAGAAGCTATATGTTTCCCTTCAGGATGCCCAGAGTGATGCTTCTGTGTGGCAATATAACCTGGAAAGTATTGATATAGGCTCGTCTGGCATACAGATAGCGAGTGGAAATACCAGTACTACATTACAGCTGGGGCCTAACGGTAAAATTTATAAGGCAGTAAACGGACAAAACACGCTCGACGTTATAAATAACCCCGAAAATGATGGTGCTGACTGTAACTATATAAGTAACGGAGTGAGTCTCCCCGTGGGGTCTATAGCAGTGTTTGGGCTTCCACCATTTATAACGTCTATTTTTTCGGCGCGTATTGTAGCCACGGCAACCTGTTTGGGGCAGCCTACACAATTTCAGTTATACGTAAATAAAGTGTTTAATTCTGTGGTTTGGGATTTTGGCGATGGTGCTACATCTACTGAAGAAGCTCCACAGCATCAGTATGCCGCTTCGGGTGTATATAGTGTAACCGCTACCATAACTCATAATGACGGAACAGATGTAGTTACTTCCAGCGTTAATGTTACGGCGCCTCCGGTGGCTAATACGCCTCCTGACATGGTGCTTTGCGGCGTTGACGATTCCGGGCAAATGAGCTTTACGTTAGGTAATAATAGCGCAGCAGTAAGAGGTGGCCAAAGCGCTGCCGATTACACAGTGTATTATTACGCATCGCAGGAAGATGCCGACACTAACCACAATCCGCTAAATGTTAATGATTATACTAATGCTACAAACCCGCAAACTATTTATGTGCGCGTAGTTAATAACAGTAATACAAGTTGTTTTGCCACAAGTTCGTTTAACCTAATAGTGTCAGAAGGCCCCAGCCTTTCTTCAGATACTTACGCGGTATGCGATACGGATGCCGACGGCAGTAACACAAATGGTATGTATGCTTTTACCCTTAGCGAGGTTACCACAGGTTTAGGCGTGGGTAGTGGTTTTACGGTAAACTGGTATGCTAATGGCATTAATGCCAATGCGCAGCAAAACCCGCTGCCGGCAACTTTTTCTACTGCCGATACTGTTGTGTACTTTAGGTTACAAAGTGTAGCAAATCCCGCCTGTTTTTATGTGGTACCTATTACTTTGTTAGTACAGCCATTACCACCTATTGCATTTAACGCTGTACTGGAACAATGCGACCCACAAATTAACCCCGATGGTATTACCCAGTTTAATCTTACTCAGGCCGATGGGTTGTTTGTAAGTCCTAATAATAACAATGTGGTTGTGAGTTATTATGCTACAGCCGCCGATGCTGATGCAGCTACTAATCCGCTGCCGGCCGCGTATACAAATATCGTTGCATATAGTGAACAAATAGCCGTACGTGCCGAAAATACTCTTACGGGATGTTACAGGGTATCGCAGCTTACATTGAATGTAAATACTACCCAGTATCCGCTTGTTACCCTTGAAGAATGTGATGATGACGGGGCGGAAGATGGCTACGCTGAGTTTAACCTGGCAGCAGCGGGATATGAAAATGGTGTAAATAGTGTGTTGTATTATTTAACGGAAAACGATGCGCTTTTAGAGCAAAACAGGATAGCTTCTGCATTTACTAATACGGTGCTGGGAGGTCAAACTGTTTTTGCGCGTATAGAGAATAATAATGCCTGCCTGGCTATAGCGCCTATACAGCTTATATTACATTCGCTGCCGCCTATAGAGGCTACGGGCGCTGGTTTGGTTTGTCTTAATACCGGTGATTATATTATACTGGAATCGGGTGTTGCAGGTAATTATTACAGTTATTTGTGGAGTACCGGGCAAACCACGAATTTTATTCAGGTAAATATGCCGGGTACCTATACAGTAACGGTAACCGATGTGGATACAGGGTGCCAAAAAGTGCGCACCTTTACAGTAACGGCGAGTAATATTGCTCTAATTAATACCGTTGAGGTAGAGGACTTAAAAGATAATAACACCATAACTATAGTAGCTACACCATTGGGCGGGGTACAAACTACCTATTTGTACAGTCTTGACAGCCCTAATGGGCCGTGGCAGGAAGAATCGTATTTTCAGAATGTATCAGGAGGTGTGCATACCATTTATGTGTATGATACAAAGGGGTGTGGTATTATTGATAAAAGGGTGGGGGTGCTGGATATACCCAATTACTTTACTCCAAATGGAGATGGTACCCATGACGAATGGTATATACCTGGGCTTTCAGGGCAAAATTATACAGGCAGTATGGTGTATATTTTTGATCGTTATGGAAAGCTGTTGGTTTCGCTTACGCCTACGCAAAAGTGGGATGGTACTTATAATGGTGCTCATGTGCCGTCTACTGATTACTGGTATTTGCTGAACCTGACCGACGGGCGTACCATACGCGGACACTTTAGCCTGGTGCGATAGACTCTAAATGATAATAGTATATAAAACACAAACGCCCCGAATGGGGCGTTTTATATGATATAAAAGAGTGTGCTAATTAAGCAAGAGCAACCCTTTTAAAACCTGTAACGATAAGAGAAGCATCTACAGACTTAACATACTGGCTTACGCTTAGTTTGCTGTCTTTAATGTAATCCTGGTTTACAAGAGTGTTATCTTTAAAGAAACGGCCAAGTTTACCTTTAGCAATGTTTTCAAGCATAGCTTCTGGCTTACCTTCCTGACGAAGTTGATCTTTAGCGATTTCTATTTCTTTTTCTACAACAGCAGCGTCTACACCTTCTTCGTTAAGTGCAAGTGGAGCCATAGCAGCAGCCTGCATAGCTACGTTACGTGCAGCTTCTTCAGCACCTTCTACGTTAGCAGAAAGGCTTACAAGAGTAGCGATACGGTTACCTGCGTGGATGTAAGAACCTACAAAAGCACCTTCAAGTTTTTCGAAAGCACCGATTTCTATTTTCTCACCGATAACACCTGTTTGTTCAGTAAGTTTTTCACCTACAGTGATACCTTCGTATGGCTTAGCAAGAAGATCTTCAAGAGAAGCGCTTTCAAGTGCAAGGGCAGCAAAATCGTTAGCCAGTTTAAGGAAAGATTCGTTTTTACCTACGAAGTCAGTTTCACAGTTTAGTGAAATAACCACACCTGAAGTTTTGTCTGCGTTTACAACAGCGATAACAGCACCTTCGGTAGATTCGCGGTCAGCCCTGTTAGCAGCAACTTTTTGTCCTTTTTTACGAAGGATTTCAATTGCTTTTTCAAAATCGCCTTCAGCTTCTACAAGTGCTTTTTTGCAGTCCATCATACCGGCACCGGTAGTCTGGCGTAGTTTATTTACGTCTGCAGCAGTAATATTTGCCATTTTGTATGTTGTTTTTTATTTGATGTTTTGTTAAAAAAATTAAAGCCGTTATACAGATAATGCCACAAAAGTAAACACTACCCCGCACAACGGCTTTATTGTAATGTTAATTTTTACTCTTCTGAAGTAGTTGCAGGAGCCTCAGCTACTACAGTTTCTTCGTTTGCAGTTTCAGCTGCAGGAAGGTCCTGTAGGTCTTCTTTGTCAGACTTGCGGTCAGCAAGACCTTCAACGATAGCACCAGTTACCAGAGAAAGTACTTTTTCTATTGATTTAGAAGCGTCATCATTTGCAGGGATTACATAATCAACCTGACGTGGGTCAGAGTTGGTATCAACCATTGCGAAAACCGGAATGTTTAATTTTTGAGCTTCTTTTACTGCGATGTGTTCAGCCTTAATGTCTACAACAAACAGAGCGGCAGGAAGCCTTGTCATGTCTGCAATAGAACCAAGGTTTTTCTCAAGCTTAGCACGTAGACGATCTACTTGCAGACGCTCTTTTTTAGAAAGAGTGTTGAATGTACCGTCTTTCTTCATTTTATCGATAGAAGCCATTTTCTTAACAGCTTTACGGATAGTAACGAAGTTAGTAAGCATACCACCTGGCCACCTTTCGGTGATGAATGGCATGTTAGCAGTTGTAGCTTTTTCAGCTACGATGTCTTTAGCTTGTTTTTTTGTGGCTACGAAAAGGATTTTTCGGCCAGAAGCAGCAATTTTCTTAAGGGCTTCGTTAGCCTCATCAATTTTAGCTGCAGTTTTATACAGGTTGATAATGTGTATGCCATTACGCTCCATGTATATATAAGGGGCCATGTTAGGGTCCCATTTCCTGGTCATGTGTCCAAAGTGAACACCTGCTTCCAGTAATTCTTTTACATCTACTTTGTTTGCCATTTTTGTAATAGTTTACGTTCTGTTGAGTAAGCGCAATGGGTAAGTGGCGTATGTACGGCCTTGCCCATTTAGATGCTAAACTAACCCCTCGCCTCAGCGGGGCAACAACAACATGGTTTCTTTTTTAAATCAATAATCAATATCCTGATCAATTTCAGGATGCGGATAATATTAACGTTTAGAGAACTGGAATCTCTTACGGGCTTTCTTCTGGCCGAATTTCTTACGTTCTACCATACGTGGATCCCTTGTAAGTAGTCCTTCTGGTTTAAGCACAAGCCTGTTTTCAGCATCAACTTCGCACATTGCGCGAGCGATAGCCATACGTACAGCTTCAGCTTGTCCTGTAACACCACCACCATATACGTTTACTTTTACGTCAAAGTTTTCTACGTTGTTAGTCATAGAAAGTGGCTGACGCACTTTGTATTGTAGTGTAGCGGTAGGGAAGTATACCTCAAGATCTTTTTTGTTAACCGTGATTTTTCCTGAACCTGCGGTTAGGTAAACACGGGCAACAGCAGTTTTCCTCCTGCCAATTTTGTGAATTGTCGCCATCTTACTTTAGGTCGTTTAAGTTAACGGTTTTAGGAGTCTGAGCAGCATGTTTGTGGTCAGGTCCTACATATACATTCAGGTTACGGAAAAGCTGAGCGCCAAGTTTGTTCTTAGGCAGCATTCCCTTAACAGCTTTTTCTACAAGGATAGCAGGGTTCTTAGCCATTACATTCTTTGCAGTAAGCGTCCTTTGACCTCCAGGGTAACCAGTGTGACGGATGTAAGTCTTGTCGTCAAGTTTGTTACCTGTAAGGTTGATTTTGTCTGCGTTGATAACAATTACGTTATCGCCACAGTCCACGTGCGGAGTATAATTTGTTTTGTATTTGCCCCTTAAAAGCATCGCAACTTTTGAAGCAAAACGTCCCAGATTATGCCCTTCAGCGTCAACAACTATCCACTCTTTTTGTGCAGTGGCTTTGTTTGCCGAAACTGTTTTGTAGCTTAATGTGTTCACAGTAAATTATTTTAATTAAACATTCCATCCCCAATAAAGGGAGTGCAAAAGTACAATTATTTATGTGAAATACAAATATGTTGTAAAAAGATTTACTGACAAGATGTTTTTAATGAAATGACAGGTAAGGAGATATATATTTGCTGCAATTAGAATTGTTTTGTTTTCTAACTTTACAAAAAAACCGATGCCAGTCAATTTTTTAGATAATACAGAAGAGGAGTCATTTTTTGAGCGTGCTGAAGTGAAGGCAATCTGTGCAGTTGTATTTTTTGTTCCATTCTTCTTTTATATGATGTTTATGAGCAGTGAGCCAAAAATGATTGAGCAATTCGTTGACAATTTTAAAAAAGAAGAAATCATTGGCGTGGTAAATGAAAAAGCATTAGATTCTGCAAACAGGAATAATCCCTTTTTTAAAGTTTATCGTCATAAATATTATCCAATTCAGCCTATGTGGGATAAAATAAGTGTGGGAGACTCTATTTTTAAATTAAAGAACACGAGTGATTTCCATATCATAAAAAAAGATACTACAATTATTATATATGCTGAAGATGTAAAAAAGCATCTCGATAGCCTATTTGCTAATGATTGAAATTTGAACAGGTTTACTTCCTCAGCTTATTACTATACATCACCTTAAAAGGCACCTGCTTAGCACCGCTGCGTGCCATGTATATAAACTTATATTTTTTGGTGTCCTTTTGCTCCAGCACCATTTTTTGTTTGGTGTAGGAGTCGTATACCTCGGTATCGGCAGTATTGCTGATGCGTATGGTTTCTGCCAGCCCCAGTTTTTTGTCTGAAATAGGGTAGCCTTTGTACACCTGCTTACCGTCTGTAGTTACTGTAATCTCTGCACCTATAAAGTTTTTGGTTAGCATCAGCACCGAGTAGTTTTCATCAGTAGCATCCAGCCCTTTCAAAAAATTATTTTTTTGTGCATCGGTAGCGCCTTTAAAGTTGTCACTATATATAATGTAGTCTTTAGGCGTAGCCTTGGCGGTGGTTTTGCTTTTACACATTACAAACAGCAATGCCAGCGGGAGTAGTATCAGTAGCTTTTTCATATTCAACCATCATTTTTGTAAAGATAGCACGGTACCATTTTTCGCGCCAATGGTTTAGCATTACCCTAACATTCATAAGTTTGGTGGTTGTGGAGATTTTGTAACACAGAGACTCGCAGAGCGAGCGCAGGGATACTCAAAGAAAAAGATTACACCTTCGGTGTGAGGCCGCTGAACATGCAGGTTAACGTTCATCCAGCTTTGGGTTCTCGTGTTGAAGGCGCATTCTAAATACCGTTTTAACTTTGCTAAACAGCTTTTTTATGAGAACAGCGAATTGAAACTAAAAAATAAGGGGCTCCTGTTATCAGGAGCCCCTCGTGGTTGAAACAATCATTTAACCCAAACTATTGTTTCAGAAGTTTTATCGTCTGTTTGCGGCCGTTTGTGCCGGTTACTTTTACAACGTATAGCCCTTTGGCAAGCGAAGCTATGTCTACAGCTTCGCCCTCGGCTACATTGTTTTTGGTTTTCACCTTTTGGCCTGCGGTGTTGTATATTTCTATAGTAGCGGCTGCCACATTCACCCTAAAGCTTGTTACCGCAGGGTTAGGGTACAGCACTACGCTGTTTTTGTTTAGCGTTTCGGTACCCAGTATACCTGTTAGCTTGTACACTTTATAGCCTTTAGCTGCTATGCTGCCCGGGTTCAGTCCGGCAAAGCCACCATCGGCAGTAACAGTTACGTCAAGACTGCTGCCACCCAGCAGTTCGGTCATGGTATAGTTACCCGGGGTAATGTTTCCGTTTACCAGCGTAACAGTAGCATCGGTTACGGTGCTGCTGTTCAGGTTTACTACTACCAGTATGTTTTGGTTTTGGTACTGGCGTATGTAAGCAAATATGCCTGTGTTGTTGCTGGCTACCGGTAGGTAAGTACCCTGCCTTAATGCTACTTCGTTGTTGCGAAGTGCTATAAGGTTACGGTAGTGCTGCCATAACGACCCTGTTGTAGCCTGTTGTAGGGTTACGTTTTTAGTAGGCAGGTCGCCATTTATGGCGTACCACGGATTTGCGTTTGTAAACCCACCCCCCGATGTGTTACTCCACTGCATGGGGGTACGTATGTTCTCATCAGGTTTTACCCCTGTCATGCCTATTTCTTCACCATAATATATATAAGGTATACCCGGCAGGGTAAGCAGCATGGTAGCAGCTGCTTTAGCCTTATCGGTGCTGCTGCCCAGGCGGCTCATGGTACGGTCGCCATCATGATTGGTAAGGAACGTACCCCATTGCTGAAACGGATAGCTTGTTATTACCTCGTTCATCTGGCTTATAAGGTCAGATGCGTTAGTGCTGTTCAGCCCGTTGATGATGCTGTCTGCCAGTTCAAATTCAAAGCAATAGTCGAGTCCGTTGTTATTTGTGTATTGCTTGGCTACCGAAGTAATATCCCAAGCCTCGCCCACTGCAAAAGCATCTGGTTTTATCGATTTGTAGTACTGGCGGTATTGTTGCCAGTAGGCTACAGTTTGAGGATCGTCTTCTACCACACCCGGACTTTCGTACAGGTAGCGCACGGCATCCAGCCTGAAACCGTCTACATTCATATCAGTAAGCCAGTACGATGCTATGTTTTCCATTTCGGTATGTACCTCGGGGTTGTAGTAGTTCAGGTCGGGCATACCGCTGTAAAATGCACCGTAGTAGTAATCGCCGTTTAGCAGGTTCCATGGGTAAGTGTCAAAAGGTCCTGCGGTACCGGGATCCGTGTCGTTCCAAATATACCAGTCGCGCTTATCGTTTGTAGTGCTCGAAGCCGAGGCTACAAACCACGGATGCTGGCTGCTGGTATGGTTCATTACCATATCTATAATTACCTTAATGCCGCGCGCGTGGCAGGCATTGATAAGTTCGGTAAAATCGGCAGCGGTGCCGTAATCTTCTTCTATACCCAGATAGTTTGTAATATCGTAGCCGTGGTAGCTTGGCGAAGGCATTATCGGCATCAGCCATATGCCGGTTACACCAAGGTCTGTAGTCGTATTCGGGTTGCCGTCGTTAAGGTAATCCAGTTTGCTTATAAGCCCCTGTATGTCGCCCTTGCCGTCGTTGTTACTGTCTTTAAAGCTGCGAACAAATATTTCGTAAAATACGCGGTCGTTCCACCAGTGCGTTTGCATGGCATCCACACGTATGTAGTCTGTAAATGTTTCCGTAGCCGATTCACCTCCCGCATTGGTTACGGTAAGGGTTATGCTGTAATTGCCTTCAGCCGCATAGCTCACCTGCGGGTTTTGGTCTGTAGAAGTGGCAGGTGTTCCTCCCGGGAACGACCATTGCCAAGATACCGGGGTTCCGGCAGAAGCATCGGTAAACTGTATGCTTTGGCCTGGCTGTATTATAAGTGCCGATGCGCTGATGTTTACGTCCAGCAAATCCGGCGGAAGCTGGTCGTTGTACCAGTAGCTTAGCACACCGTTTTCCACAGCGGTATAGCTGCGGTTTGGCCCACCACCCGAAAATTCCTCAGTGCCGTTCCACTGTGCGTTAATACGGGTTTTAAACTGATAGGTAGTGCCTACGGTAAGGGTTAGGGTAGTGGTGTAAATACCATCGCCATCGGTATCGCTAAGTACCGTTGTGGGGCTGCCCCAGTTATTAAATGTGCCGGCAACGTCTACGGTTTGCGTGGCGGGGTTAAAGTTGCCCAGGGTTACCTGGTAATTCATGTTTACCTGAAACTGTACACTGGTGGTTTGGCTGTAACCAAAGCCTGCAAGCAACAGCATCAGGGCAATAAAAATGTTTTGGGGAAATGCCTTCTTCTTCATTCATTGTGGATTTAAAGCAAAGGCTTCCCTGTTTAAAAGGAAGCCCTATGCCTAACTTAAACTTATTTAACTAACACAAAAACTATTATTCTTTTACGAGTTTCATAGTACTGGTGCGGTTGGTGGTGTCGGTAACTTTTACAAGGTAAATCCCTTTGCTAAGTCCGCTAATGTCAAAGCCGGTTCCGTTTGTGTTAGATCCGTAGCTTTTTACCAGCTGGCCGGTTAGGGCATATACCTCGGCGTGGTTTACCGGAGTGCTTAAGTAAAAACTATTTGTAGCCGGGTTAGGGTACAGTACTGCCGAAGCAGCTTTTACAGTACCTGTGCCCAGGTTTGCAGGCTTGTTGCCGTATATCCTGAACTCGCCCGGTTGCAGGGTAACAGTAGTTACCGTACTGCTTATTGTGGTACCGTCCATAAGGTTGTACCAGTCACCGCTTATAGAAAACGATGTGTTTACGGTTTGTGCACTTGTACTGAAGTTGGCCAGGACAACTACTGCTTTAAGGTCATTTTCAGTAAGATTGTTGTTCCATACGTCTATCCTTGGTGTAAGCGTACCCGATGCTATGGTAAATGTAGTGGTGTTAAACACTTCGTTATGCAGCCTAAGGTCTATGATTTGCGACCATACATCGTATATAGCCGTACGCGAATCATTAGTAGTATATCCTATTTCAGATGGTATAGGCTTAGGGTTTGTGCGGCAGTCACTGCTGTAGGTGCCGTTTTCGCAATAGTTAACACCGTAGTCATATCCAAGCTCGCCAAACTGCCATAGCATTTTAGGCCCCGGTATGGTAAACAATACTGCGCCTATGGCTTTTTGCCTTTCAAGGGCTGTAGCTAATGTTTTTACATCATAACTACCAGATGATGCTCCGTATAAAAGGTTTTTGTACATAAGCCTTTCTTCATCGTGGCTTTCGGCATATCCCATCACCCTTGGTGCAGTATAGCCGCGTACTTCAAAGTCCATGGCGTTAAAGTTACTGCCGTCCGGGTAGCCCATGCTCAGCTGGTTATACTGGCTGTTAAACTTGCCCCACGGCATTATACCTTTTCCTTCGCTTACACGATAGTTAGCCCATTCCACTTCTTCGTTAGCGCTGCCGCCTACACCCAGGTGTTCAAAGATTACGTAAAAATCAGGGTCTATAGCCCACTGGTAGTCGGCATATTGCTTAAGGATGGCCACGCGGTCTGCCTGATAACCGTTTGTGCAGGTTTCGTCGCTGGCAGTACAGTTTTGGGTAAAACCTTTGGTAAGGTCCCAACGGAAACCATCAATGTTGTACTCTGTCATCCATTCTTCTACGGTGCGCTGCACGTAGTACTGGGTAAGAGTACTGCTGTGGTTAAGGTCGGTGCCTACACTGTACGAGTGTTTTGCCACCACATTACAGTATGGGTTTTCGGTTGAAGCATCGCCAAAACCGTCGCCGTCAGGGTCAGTACACCACATACGTGCCAATGGTGAGCGGCCGTAAACGTGGTTTAGTGCCACATCCAGTATTACCGCAATGCCGTTTTGGTGGCACAGGTCTATAAACGCCTTCATGCTGTCCGGAGTTCCGTAAGCTTTATCAGGGGCCATGTGGAATGCAGTATTGTATCCCCACGATATGTTTCCTTCAAATTCCATAACCGGCATAAGCTCTATAGCGTTAACCGCTAATCCTTTAAAGTAAGCTATTTTATCAGCAAGGCCGTTCCAGGTTTTATCGCTGCCAAAATCCCTGATAAGCGCTTCGTATACAATAAGGTTTTCCTTAGCAGGGCGTACAAAGTTTGTTGCCTGCCAGTTGTAAGGTTGTTGGCCTGTTTGTAGTACCGATACTTCATAAGATTGTCCCGCAGGGTATGCAGGAAGGTTAGGGTATACGTCGGCTGTAATGTACGGATCGTCATAAGGAGATAGTACAAGGGTAGAGAACGGGTCGGCTACCTTTACAAGCGATTGTGTATTGGCAAGAGGCGTTTGGTCTACTGCCCAGTACTGATACGTGTATACCTGGTTTGCGGTAAGACCGGTAAGTTCCAGCCAGAATTTACCCGTTGCAGGGTCTTTTTTCATCGCATAGGCTGTGCCGGGATTGTAGCCGTTAAAGCTACCTGCCACATAAACAAAGTCCTTGCCCGGGGCATTAAGCACAAGGATAGCTTTGGTGTTGTCTGTAGCGTTGTAGTTTATACCGTCGCGGGTACCGGCAGGCAGTGCCTCGCTTATGGTGCCCGGATTTACCATTACGTCAAATTCTTTTGTAATAACATCACTGCCCAGTGTAGCGGTAAGCTGGTAATGGGTGTTGCCTGTAATATTGCTGTGTGTATAGCTGTAGCTTGATGTAGAGCTGTTAGTGTTAATGCTGGTGCCGTTTGCCAAAAGGTTGTAGCTGGCATTACCACCTGTATTTGTAGCGCTAATGCTAACGCTGGCGCCCGAGTTAATAAGCGTTACAGAATTTTCGGCAGGGCTGGTCATTGTAACCTGAAACGCGCCAACGTTTACAAAATAATCATCGGTTTGTGGTGATCCTGCTGCTGCCCTGAACACTACACATATCTGTGTAATGGTGCTGCTTGTAGGTACACCAAAGTATGTATAAAGGTCTGGTCCCAGGTTAAGGGTGTAATTACTGCCGCCCGCAGCTGTAAGAGCAGGCTGGGTAGTGTTGTTTCCCCATGAACCTATAACGTTTTGCCATTGCTGCCCATTTACCGTAAGGCCTATGTGGGCATATATGGTTCCGGTATACGATGCAAGGCCTGTACCTGTCTTATTAAAGTTAAGCGTCATGGCCTCTGTAGGGATGCCCGGGCTGGGCGTGGTAGAAACCTGCGCAAAGCCTATAGCGCTTAATAGTAAAAATAGTACTAAAGTAAGTTTTTTCATCAGGTCGAAATTTGAGATAAAAAAGGGCTGACAAAAGCCAGCCCCTTTAAATTAGGTTATATTTACTGAAGCTGAAGGCTGTAAGTATACGCCCTCGGACTGCTTAAGTCAAGTGTTACAAGGTAAGTACCTGTTGCAGCTACTGCAATGTTAGCACCACCTTCGTTTAGAGAAGCATCAGCACCGTCATCACCATAGTTAAGATCCCATGCGTCGTTAGCGCGGAATTTAACTTCCTGGCCACCGGTAAGGGCTATAGTAACGGTCCATTTTTTAGTAGCAGGGTCATACACCATGTCTGTATCGCTGTCCCATCCTGTAGGAGTAGCGCTACCTATAATACCCCAGCTTGCTGGAGTAAGTGTATAGCTTAGTGTAGCAGGGTCTGTGTTAGCAGCAACTTTGTAGTAACCTGCTGCAGGAGGAGTAAGGTTTCCACCGGCTGCATCAAGTGTGTTAGCTGCGCTGCCCGCACCATAGTTAGTACCATTCCAGTCTGCCTGAGAAGTAAATTTAAACTCACTTACAGATGCAAAGTATACATAACCTTCAAAGTGTGTATCACCGTATCCTGTAGCAAGTAGTTGAGGAGCATCTGCAGGAGTCCAGTCGGCACCGTATCCGCTTGCTGCCTGGTAACCGCCAGGTACCCATAGGCGAGGAGTCTCTGTAGTGTATGGAGTTACATAGATTTCTACACTGTTACTGTACATTTCTATTGAATCTACATAACCACGAATCCTTACTTGAAGGGTAGCGCTCTCAAATGGAGTAGCACCTAAGCTAAGAAGCGCATTGTTTAATACGTTTTGACTTATTGCTACCTGAGTGGTATTGTTTGTAGAAGCAACTATTACCGGAGTATCAAAGTTGTCACCAGAATAGTCTATCTGAATATCGTAGTTAGGTATAATACCGTCGCCAAAATCACCAGCTGTCCATACAAACCTTTCGGCAAGGTTGTTCATTTGGTCAGGGCTTAGTACATATACGTTTCCGTCCTCAGGAGCCGAAAGCGTTATGTCTCCATTGGCCTGTACTACCGGCCTGTTTTCTACGTCGTCAACGTTACAAGATACCGCAAATATTGCGCATATCGCTATTATAGAGTTTCTTAGAGTTTTCATGAGTATTGCGTTACAATTTTTTTTGAGTTATTAATAGCCAGGGTTTTGTGTAAGTAGCGGGTTAGCCGCCATAGCGTTAGCAGGGATAGGGAAAATATTCCTGTAGCTTGCTGTAGGGCTTCCGTTTGGCGTGTTGCCTTTCCAAGGCCATACATAAGCACCGCCTGTAAATTTGCCAAAGCGAATAAGGTCGGTCCTGCGGTGACCTTCCCAGTATAGCTCACGAGCCCTTTCATCAAGAATGAAGTCAAGGTCTATGGTAGTTACTGTACTTGCAAAAGAACGCGTTCTTACCTGGTTTACATAACCTACACCTTCAGAAATATGTGTTCCTGTTCTTAGGGCACATTCGGCATACATAAGGTAAGCATCGGCTAGCCTGAACATAGGAAAGTCTGTGTCTGCAAAGTTTCCTGCTGCATCAGATCCTGCAACTCCTTCAGAAGTTACGTTTTTCCATTTTTTGATACCGTAACCGTCAGCAAAGTTGCTAATGTCTGTTATCGCCAAAGATTGTCCGTCTGTATGGAAGTTTGAACGGTCATCTGAAGTGTTAGTGTCAAACTTACCTACAAAGGCCGATGTGGTGCGTACGCCGCCCCAGCCGCCGTTTATTCCAAACTCGGCTATGTTCATACTGCCGCCCACCGGTGCATGCACAAGGAAGGTAGTGCCACCGTAAGTTTGTGTGTTAAGGCCATCAAAAGCAACTGCAAATATTACTTCGTTTTGAGCGCCGTTAGTGTCGTTGTCTGCTATAAACAACTCATCATAATCATCATGAAGCTGGTATCCTGCATTTATAACGTTTTCCAGTACAGCTAAAGCTTCAGTGTATTTGGCTGTGCCGGTATACACTTGTGCGTTCATGTACAGTTTAGCCTTAAGCATCCATGCTGCTGCCTGGTCTGCCCTTGGGTACTCGTTAGAGCGTGGAGCTTTAAGCTGAGAGTCTATTTCAGAAAGTTCACTTTCAATAAAGTCAAACAATTCCTGCGCAGTAGCCTGCTCCGGTAGGAAATACGAAGTAGGGTCGTTTTCTGTAACAATCCCTACACGGCCACCAAAGAAATCAAGGAAATGCCAGTAGCTAAGTGCCCTAAGGAAACGAGCTTCAGCACGATATACCTGTATCTCAGCCCTTGTAGCATCATCTACACCACGAGAGTTTAGTTTCTCGTCTGTGGTTTGCCTAAGGAATTCGTTACAGTTTTTAATCTCAAAGTCAAGACGGCTCCATGTAGCGTTTATAAAGTTGTCGTTAGACGACCATGTCTGGTAATGAAAGTCTTTAATAGTCTGGTCATTCCAGCCTATTACGGCTTCGTCAGTAGTAAGTTCCTGCATATACCACAAGCCCCTTATGTACTGGCTAAAACCTTCGTCTATACCGGCAATGTCAGGTGAACCTGCAGGTCCTACCTGTCCGGTAGTTGCAAATCCGGCATATAGTTTAGCCAGGGTTTGCTTGTAAGCAGCCGGATCACTGTACAGCTCTTCTACAGTAGGGATACCCTCACTGGCCGGGTCTGACTGATCCAGGTCATTTAAACAGGAAGTAAGCGATAGCGACGCTATAAAAAGTCCTGCTAAAAGTTTTATGTTTAAGTTTTTCATATTCTTTTACAATTTTTTTAGAAGTTTACATTAAGGCCCAGGGTATATATACGAGGCCTTGGGTAAAAGTTGTTGTCTATACCTCCTGCAATTTCAGGATCTATACCTTTATATCCGGTAATAACAAGCACGTTTTGTATAGCACCTGTTAGCTGCATGGTGCTTCCTTCTTTAAATACATTTTTAAATGTATAACCCAGAGTTACGTTATCCCACCTTAGGAACGCTGCGTTTTGTACGTAGTAATCGCTTAGGTATTGCGGATTGTTAAAGTTAGTAGCCAAGGCATTAGTGTGCATGTTGTTTAGGTAATTACCGTTTGTAGGTAAGCCTGTAGCGTAGTTGCCGGTGTTAGAAAACACGTTATTGTAGTTGTAGTTTCCGTAAGTACCACGGAAGCTGGTAGAAAACCACCAGTTACCTACTGATAGGTCTGTATTAAAGCCATAGAATATATCAGCTTGTGGCTTATGGAAACGGTATTTATCTTTTTCGTTTATTACACCGTCGTTGTTACGGTCTACATATACACCTTCAAGCGGTTTTCCATCGGCGTCATAAGCCTGCTCATACACATAGTAAGAGTTTGGCCAAAAACCTACCTGGTTGTTTTGTATGGTAGTACCTACACCTCCGCTTATACCACCAATGTTGTAACCAGGGAATCCAGGTACACTTTGAGAGTTAAGTTTTGTAATCTCAGAGTTTTGGAATGTAATGTTTCCGCCAACCCTCCAGGTAACGTTGTCAGTTTTCACTGGGTAAACATCGGCCATAATTTCTAAACCTTTGTTTTTCATGTTACCTATGTTGTAGTAGGCATAGTTAGAAAAGTTTACACCCTGAGGGTTTTGTGCATATACTATAAGGTCTTTAGTTTCACGCTGATAGTATTCTACTGTACCTGTAAATCGGCCGTTGAAAAGAGAGAAGTCTACACCAAAGTTAGTAGTAGTACTTTGTTCCCATTTAAGGTCTTTGTTGTAAGCAGTAGGAGAGTACGTAGTGTAATATACAGGGTGTCCTGCAGCATCATATCCCATTTGATAAGCTGCTGTGTTTGTAGATACCGAATATAGTGCAGCTGCCGGATAAAGGTATCCTGTGTCTTGCTGTCCTGTTATACCCCAGCTTGCACGCAGCTTAAGTTCACTAATAACTTTGCTGTCTTTAAGGAAATTCTCCTGGCTAAGTTTCCATGCTCCGGATACGGCAGGGAAAGAACCAAACGGGTGGTCTGTAAATCGAGACGAAGCATCTGCCCTGTACGATCCGTTAAGGATGTATTTGTCTGCTATAGTAAATGTAGCCCTGCCAAAGAAAGACTGTAAGTTAAGGCGGTTGTTGTACGGTATAGAATAGTTTGTAATATCGTTTACTGCACTATAGCTGCTGCCGCTGCCGCTGTATTTAAAGTCTTGATAGTTATAACCACCGGTTAGCTCTATGTTTGTTTTTATAGACTCTAGATACTTGTTGTAGTTAAAATACAAATCCATGTTTTGTATTTTAGTGTCCTGTGTAGTTTCGTAGCTGCTTCCTGCTTCGCCGGTAACAACATAGTCGCTGTCCACATCTCCATAAGTACGGCCTGAAGCATAGTCGTAACCAAAGTTGGCTACAAGTTTCATGTCTTCCCATCCGTGGATTTTATAATCAAGCTGAGCATTACCTATGCTGCGGAAGTTATTACCATAATTGTGCTTTTGCTCAAGGAAAGCTACCGGGTTGCGGCTTGCGTTTACTTCATAAGCACCATTAGTAGCCCACTGGAAATAGTTTCCGAAAGCGTTGTCCTGGTGTACAGGTTGTGTAGGGTCAAAAGCTACAGCGGCACCAATTGCGCTTTTATCTGCATAAAGGTTATAGATTATTGAGCTTTTGTTTGTTACCTCAATTTTAAGGTGCTTGTCAAAGAAGTTGCCTGTAACGTTAGCTCCTAATGTTGTCCTTTGAAAATTGTCGGTTTTAAGGATACCATTCATATTGGTGTATCCCATAGAAGCCCTGTACACAATATTATCGTTACCACCCTGGGCAGAAATGTTGTGGTCTGTACCCAGTGCTGTACGGTAAATTTGTTTTTGCCAGTCAGTATTAGCAGTTCCTAAAAGCGCTTGTTGTGCAGGGGTACCGTTTGTGGTAACAAAGTTCCTGTATTGATCTGCACTAAGCACATCTACAGTTTTTCCTACCTGATATGCCTGGAAGTTACCTATATAGTTAACTTTCATTTCGCCAGACTTACCTTTTTTAGTAGTAATAATAACAACACCATTACTCGCACGCGAACCGTAAATTGCTGTAGCTGCAGCATCTTTAAGTATCGTCATGCTCTCTATGTCGTTTTGATTAATGGCTGCAAGTGCATTCCTGCCACCTATAGATCCACCACCGCCTACTTCAATAGGCACACCGTCTACTACATAAAGAGGATCGCTGTTAGCTGCTAACGATGCACCACTCCTTATACGCACCAATGATCCGCTGCCTGGCTCACCACCACCGGTGGTTACCTGTACACCAGATACACGGCCTTGTATAAGCTGCTCTGCACCTACAATAGGGCCTTTTTGAAATTGTTCTGCTTTTACGGTAGTTACCGCTGCCGAGTTGTTCTTTTTAGTAGTGGTACCGTAACCTATTACTACCACTTCTTTTAGTTGTGTAGCGTCTTCAGACAGGGTTATGTCTAAAGATGCCTGACCTGTATAGTCTATGGTTTGAGACGCATATCCTATAAAGCTGAACACAATTTTGCTTCCTTTTGCCACGTTTGGTAGTGTATACTTACCGTCCATGTCAGTCGAAGTGCCGTTTTGTGTTCCCTCTACTATAATATTTACACCGGGTAGAGGCTGTCCGGAGGTATTATCACGTACGGTTCCTGTTAGGTTTTTGGTCTGCGCCAAAAGCCCGAAAGGCACCATCAGCAATAACAATAAAAACTTCTGATACATAGTTTTCATACAAGTTGTTTAGGTTAAATTTGCGTTTTTAAATAGCTTATAAAATCACTTCGAAGGTTAAAATTATCTAAAAGCATCATACCAAAAAAACGTTTTCGCTGAACACCCCCTACTACAACGTTGTCGTGTTGAAAACTTTCGATGAATAACCCTCTTTTAACGGTGTTTAATTGTCAATTTTTAAAAATATCATGGGGTTTATTTTGGTTTTGACAATTTGTGGTCGGTTTAATTTTAAATCTTGGGTTTAAGGAGTTTTTCTACATAGAAAATCAGAGTTTTGCGGGTTAATAATTGTTAACACTGTCGGCTTTAAAGCTTAAAACAGCTTTGTTATTAAATTTACAATTTTTTTCTTAACAAAAAACATATTATTTATTTTTCGAATGCTATTTTAGAGAATTGTGCTAAAAAGTTGTTTTATGAATAATCGTTATCGTTAAATGAAGCAATGTAAGGGTGCTCATTTTTGTAGAGCCTTTTAGAATTACGTTTTTAAAATATTAATGAACACAGGTTTGTTGTGCTTTTAAATCTTTTTTCGGGAAAAATCTGTTTTACTATCAATGTATTATATCTTTGTTTTTTGCGGAAGTACATACAAACAAGATTCATCCGCCCTCAATAAATTTTCTTCTGATGAAAAGACAAGTAACCTTAAAACAAATAGCCAAAGAACTGGATGTATCTATAAGCACTGTATCTAAATCCCTACGAAACAGTCCCGAAATAGGAGAAGATACCCGCCT
Organism: Flavobacterium sp. RHBU_3; assembly: GCF_046613565.1. NCBI lineage: Bacteria > Pseudomonadati > Bacteroidota > Flavobacteriia > Flavobacteriales > Flavobacteriaceae > Flavobacterium > Flavobacterium sp. RHBU_3. The sequence continues at coordinate 221,934 of NZ_JBKJHC010000005.1, forward strand.
TAAAGTTCAGGCGTTTGCTAAGCTGTATAATTACAAGCCAAACAACATAGCGCTGAGTCTTAAGAATAAGAAAACCAAGACTATAGGTATTATTATCCCTGAAATTGTGCACCACTTTTTTGCTACTGTGATTAGCGGTATAGAACAGGTGGCTAACGACCACGGGTATAACGTAATTGTGTGTCTTAGTAACGAATCGTTTGACAAAGAGGTAATAAACATGGAAATGCTGGCTACCGGCAGTACCGATGGTTTTATTATGGCACTTAGCAAGGAAACCCAGCAAAAGCGTGACTTTCACCACATACAGGAGGTAATAAACCAGGGTATGCCAGTGGTGATGTTTGATCGCGTTACAAACGACGTGCTGTGCGATAAGGTAATTATAGACGACCAGCTTGCAGCTTATGAGGCAGTAGATTTCTTTGTAAGTAAAGGCTTTAAAAAAATTGGGCTTATTACTACGGTAGACTACGTAAGTGTGGGCCGCCTGCGTACCGATGGCTATGTTAACGCGCTGAGTGACCATGATATGGCTATAGATGAAAACCTGATTGTAAAAATTGAGGATATAGAAGGTTGCGCCAGCAAAATAGAGGCCCTGCTGCGCGATAACCGCCCCGATGCCATTTTTGCCGTAAACGAACTCTTTGCTGTTACCGCTATAAAACTGGCTACAAAAATGGGCATCCGTATACCGGAAGACCTATCGGTAATAGGATTTACCGATGGTATAATATCGCAGTTCAGCAGCCCGAGCATTACTACCGTAAGCCAAAATGGTGAGGTTATGGGTGGTCGTGCTGCCAAGCTGCTCATCGACAGGCTGGAAGCCGAAGAAACAGAAGAGGAAGAAGCCGAACCGGAACACTACCGCACCGAACTCATAGAAACCCACCTTGTAGTACGCGAAAGCACGAATTAGGTTATACGTTTATTTGGTAATTCGGTTATTCGATGGGATATTCATTAATTTGATAGGCGGATTTATAATCCGTGCTATCAGAGTTGTTGGGTTTGAGTAAGCTTTCTCCTTCCCTTGGCTGTCGTGTGGACATAAATCGCTCTGTGGACTTTTTTGCTTTCCAAAGGAAAGCCTTGGTGTTCGTATTAATCATAATTTAGGCCTTTTGTGCCCTTTGTGAAAAACTTTGTACACCTTGTGGTAGAAAATTCCTCGCAAAGACGCTAAGTCGCAAAGATGTGTCCACACGATAGCTTCCTTGGAGGGTGCCCGCCGCGGCGGGCGGGGTGGTTTTTTCAAATTGACGTATTAACACATCCACAAATCCACCTCTTTCGAATAACCGAATTACCCAAATAACCACTTCACCAAAAAATTACGACAACCTTGTAGTTTTGTGTAAAATTCTTAAAAACAAAGGGTTAAAAAATAGAATTCCGGCCACCGTGCCGGAATTTTTTTTACACCCTGTGAACCAACCGATTAAAAAACGTATATCTTTGTACTGATTATCAAAGCTTATAATTTCACTTCACACAATTAAGTTTTGATAAGCTATGCGCTTATCGTATTAGTAATCATTAAATTACGATAATGGAAAAGCGTAAATTAGGTTTCTGGGAAATCTGGAACATGAGTTTCGGTTACCTGGGAATCCAAATGGGTTTCGCATTACAAAATGCTAATGCGAGCCGAATCCTGCAAACTTTTGGTGCCGATGTGCATACCCTTTCGTGGTTTTGGATTATTCCGCCACTTATGGGGCTTATCGTGCAGCCCATTATAGGGCACTACAGCGATCGTACCTGGACTCGTTTCGGGCGCAGGAAGCCGTATTTTCTTGCAGGTTCACTACTTGCTGCATTGGGGCTTGTATTTATGCCTCAGGCTGCTGCGCTTACCGCCATTATGCCTGCATTGTGGATAGGTGCTGGCTTCCTTATGATAATGGACGCGTCATTTAACGTTGCAATGGAGCCATTTCGTGCACTTGTGGCAGATATGTTGCCTTCAGACCAAAGAACATTAGGTTTTAGCTTGCAAACTGTACTGATAGGTATAGGTGCGGTTATTGGCTCATGGTTGCCGTATGCGCTTGCTAACTGGTTTAATGTAGCACATGATGATGTTCCCGGCGAAGTGCCTTATAACGTTATCTTGTCTTTCATTATAGGTGCTATATCTATAGTGGTGGCTATATTAATAACCATAACAACTACAAAAGAATATACGCCAAAAGAGATAGAAGCATTTGAAGCAGTCAATGGTGAAGCACAGTTACCTGCAGAGGAAACCCATTCCATAAAAGACATTTTTACTGACTTTGCTAAGATGCCCCAAACCATGCGCCAGCTTAGCTGGGTACAGTTCTTTTCGTGGTTCGGTCTGTTTGGTATGTGGGTGTTTACAACCCCTGCTATAGCACACCACCTGTATGGTACGCCACTAAAAGAGGTGCTTGAATTTACTCCTGCCGAAACCGCTCTATATAATAAAGCGGGTAACTGGACAGGAATAATATTTGGCGTATACAATGCTGTTTCGGCTGTAATAGCATTTTTTCTTCCGGCCATAGCCAAAGTGTTGGGGCGTAAAAAAACACATTTCTATTCATTGCTTATAGGCGGTGCAGGATTGCTTTCGGTTTATTTTGTGCCTAACCCAGACTGGCTTATCCTGTCTATGATAGGTGTTGGAGTGGGCTGGGCGAGCATACTTGCCATGCCTTATGCTATTCTTACGGGCTCTATACCTCCCCGAAAAATGGGAGTTTACATGGGTATATTCAACTTTTTTGTAGTTATTCCGCAAATAGTTAATGCCATTATAGGCGGCCCTATGGTAAAATATGTGTATGGAGGGAACCCAATCTATGCCATTATAGCCAGTGGTGTGTCATTTATCATTGCGGCGCTGTTTGTAACCCGTGTAAAAGACACAGACGAACCCACTGTAAAAATCTAAACAATCTTTAAAGGGATATTTTCCCCTGAATATTTCTAAAAAACCCAAATGAAACAGAAAGCATTCATATTCGACTTGGATGGCGTGATTGTAGACACTGCCAAATACCATTACCTGGCATGGAAAAAAATTGCCAACCGCCTGGGTATCGATTTTACGCACGAACATAACGAACTGCTAAAAGGCGTAAGCCGCGTGCGTTCGCTTGAAATTATACTTGGCCTGGGTAACATACAGGCTACAAATGAAGAAAAAGAAAGTTGGCTTACCGAAAAAAATACCGATTACCTAAACTACATAAACGCCATGCAGGCCGATGAAATCCTGGATGGGGTACTGCCGGTTTTAGATTGGCTTAAAGCCAATGACCAGCTAATATCATTAGGTTCGGCAAGTAAAAACGCACGTCCTATACTGGAAAAGGTAGGTATACTGCACTACTTTGATGCTATTGTAGACGGTAACGACGTAACCAATGCCAAGCCCGATCCGGAAGTTTTCCTGCGTGCGGCACAGCTGCTGGGCAAATCACCTGCCGACAGTATTGTTTTTGAAGATTCCATGGCTGGGGTAGAAGCTGCTAACATAGGCGGCATGACCAGCGTAAGCATAGGCGACCCTGCCATACTACAGGGCGCACACTACAACTTCGGCTCGTTTGCCGAAATCACCATTCAGTTTTTAGAAACCCTAGTTAACAAATAAGAAACACACAGATGAACCAGGATTACATACTACCGGATAATTGGTCGGTAATAGAAGAAGGATTTGATGCAGAAAGAGTACGTTCGTCCGAAAGCCTTTTCAGTATAGGAAACGGCGCTATGGGTCAGCGTGCTAATTTTGAAGAGCACTATAGTGGCCATACCTTTCAGGGAAGCTACATAGCAGGGGTTTACTATCCTGATAAAACCAAGGTGGGCTGGTGGAAAAACGGCTACCCGGAGTATTTTGCCAAAGTGCTTAATGCGCCAAACTGGATAGGTATAGACGTAGAGGTAAACGGGGAAGCACTGGACCTTGCCAAATGCAGCGTGGTAAACAACTTCCGTCGTGAGCTAAATATGAAAGAGGGCTGGTACAGCCGCTCGTTTGAAGCCGTATTGCAAAACGGTACAGAGATAAAAGTAAATGTAAAACGCTTCCTTTCGGTAGTACAAGACGAACTGGGCGTTATAAAATATGAAATTACCCCGCTAAACCGCGCGGCAGTAATTACCTATAAGCCGTATGTAGATGCGGGCGTAAAAAACATGGATGCTAACTGGGAGGAAACCTTCTGGGAACCTACCGGCGTGCATCATGAAGCTAATGAAGCTTTTGTAACGGCACGTACGTTTAAAACCAAATTTGGTGCGGCTACCTATATGCACAACAGCATATTCCTGAATGGTAACGACCTGCAAATACTGCCTGTATCTGCAGAGGCAACCGAAAGCAAAGTGCAGTTTACCTATACCTTGGAAGCCAACCAGAATGATACTGCTGCCATAGTGAAATTTGGCGGATATACCGTAACGCTTAACCATGCCGAAGACCAATTGGTTAACGCTGCAAAAGCGGTAATCACTTCGGCGAAAGCCAAAGGATACGATGCTCTTTTTGAAGAGCAGAAACAGGCTTGGGCAGGCATTTGGGAAATGGCAGATATTACTATTGATGGCGACGTTAAGGCACAACAGGGTATCCGTTTTAATATTTTCCAATTGAACCAAACGTACCTGGGTAAAGACCCGAGGCTAAACATAGGCCCGAAAGGCTTTACCGGAGAAAAATACGGAGGTTCTACCTATTGGGATACCGAAGCGTACTGCATACCGTTTTACATGGCTACAAAAGACCAGCAGGTAGCGCGTAACCTGCTTACGTACCGCCATAATCAGCTGGGTAAAGCCATAGAAAACGCCGAAAAGCTTGGCTTTAAAAACGGTGCGGCACTGTACCCTATGGTTACCATGAACGGTGAGGAATGCCACAACGAGTGGGAAATTACCTTTGAGGAAATTCATCGTAATGGTGCTATAGCATTTGCCATTTACAACTACTACCGCTTTACCGGCGATTACAGCTACATCCCTGAAAAAGGACTTGAAGTACTTATTGGTATTGCGCGTTTCTGGCACCAGAGGGCTACGTTCTCGTCGCACAAAAACAAGTACATGATTCTTGGCGTAACCGGTCCTAACGAGTACGAAAACAACATTAACAATAACTTCTATACCAACTACATTGCACAGTGGTGTATACGCTATGCGGCTGAGCAACTAAATGTGGTTAAGGCAGATTACCCGGCAGACTATTCCCGTATTATGGAAATTGTAAAACTGGATGCCGAGGAGCTTACCTCTTGGAAAGAGGTGGCCGATGGTATGTACTTCCCGTACAGTGAGGAGCACGGTGTGTACCTGCAACAAGACGGTTTCCTGGATAAGGAACTTGTACCGGTAAGTCAGCTGGATCGCAGCCAACGCCCTATTAACCAAAAATGGAGCTGGGACAGGATACTGCGTTCGCCATACATTAAGCAAGCCGACGTGCTTCAGGGTTTCTATTTCTTTGAAGACCACTTTAGCAAAGAAGCCCTTGAAAGGCATTTCGATTTTTACGAGCCGCTTACTGTACATGAGAGTAGCCTTTCGCCATGTGTACACAGCATACAGGCTGCGGTACTGGGCAGGATGGAGCAGGCGTATACCTTCTATTTAAGAACGTCGCGCCTGGATCTTGATGACTATAACAAAGAGGTAGAAGAAGGACTGCACATAACCAGTATGGCAGGTACGTGGATGAGTATAGTAGAAGGCTTTGGCGGTATGCGCGTGAAAAACGATACGCTACACTTTGAACCACGCATCCCTGCACAGTGGAACGGCTATTCGTTTAAGATAAACTTCCGCGGTCAGGTGCTTAAGGTTTCGGTTCAGGCCGATGCCACGCACTTTACCCTTGAAGGCAACAATGAGCTAAACGTTGTGGTAAACGGTGCTACAGTTACCGTGAAACCAAACGAACTGGTTACAGTGTAAGAAGCTCTACATAACCTGCAAGGTTTTTAAAACCTTGTAGGTTTAAATAATACCCACCCCGGCTTTCTGCCACCCCTCCGGAGGAGGGGAATGCTCACGCTGCGGAGTATAGGGTACTACAATTCCCCTCCGTCGGAGGGGTGCCCGTAGGGCGGGGTGGGAAAAACAAATAATAGCTACAAGGTTTTTAAAACCTTGCAGCAGAACAAACAGCAACAATGAAAAAATTACTTTACATAGCATTACTGGGCACAAGCGTAGCCTTTGGTCAGGTACAAAAAACCGAACCGCCGTTTTGGTGGAGCGGTATGCACAACCCGGAACTGCAGGTTATGTTTTACGGCAAAAACATTGCCCAGTACAAACCTGAAGTGTCCGATGGGGTGGTGGTTACTAATGTAGCAAAAACCGAAAACCCTAACTATGTGTTTGTAACCATAGATACCAAGAACGTTCCGGCGAAGCAGCTTACCTTTTCGTTTAAAAACGATAAGAATAAAGTGGCTTTTACCCAAAAGTACGACCTGAAACAGCGTAGGGAAGGCTCGGCTACACGCGAGAGCTATACATCGGCAGATATGATGTACCTGCTGATGCCCGACCGTTTTGCTAATGGTAACGCCAATAATGATTCAACAAAAGATACTAATGAAAAAGCCAATCGTGAAAACCTTAACGGGCGTCATGGTGGCGATATTCAGGGTATTATAGACCACCTGGACTACATCCAGGAGCTTGGGGCTACGGCAGTTTGGGCCACACCGCTGTGCGAGGATAACGACCCGCGCGGCAGCTACCACGGGTATGGCCAGAGTGATGTGTACAAAATAGACCCACGCTACGGTACTAACGAAGATTACCTTCGCCTTTCGGCAGCTGTGAAGAAGCGTAAAATGAAGCTGGTACTGGATTATGTAACCAACCACTGGGGCGCAGAACACTGGATGTACAAAGATTTGCCTACGTACGAGTGGGTGCACCAGTTCCCGGGTTATTCGCAGAGTAACTACCGCATGACTACGCAGTTTGATGTTAACGCCTCTAAAACTGATAAACGTCAGTGTGTAGACGGTTGGTTTGTGCCTTCTATGCCCGACCTGAATCAAAGCAATCCGTTGGTGCTAAAATACCTTACACAAAATGCCATTTGGTGGATAGAGTATGCCGATCTTGATGGTTTCCGTGTAGATACGTACAGCTACAATGATAAGGAAGGGATATCTAAATGGACTAAGGCCATTACTGATGAGTACCCGTACTTTAACATAGTAGGTGAGGTGTGGATGCAAAACCCTGCCCACATGGCGTATTGGCAAAAGGACAGTAAGATTGGCGCTATAGAAAGTTTTAACTCATACCTGCCAAGCGTAATGGACTTTTCGTTATACGATGCACTGCAATGGGTGTTTAACGAAGACAATTCGGGTTGGGATAACGGCGTACAAAAGGTATACAACAACTTTACAAACGACTTCCTGTACCCCAACATTAACAGCATACTGGTATTTGCCGAAAACCACGACACTAACCGTATTAACCAGAACTATAAGGGCGACTTTAAAAAGTACCAAATGGCTATGGCTATAGTGGCTACGGTAAGGGGTATTCCGCAGTTGTACTACGGGTCGGAAATAGGTATGGCAGGTGATAAGGGCAAAGGCGACGGCGACATACGCCACGACTTTCCGGGTGGCTGGAAAGGTGATGGTAACAATGCCTTTACCAAGGCAGGACGTACGGCAGAGCAGCAACAGTATTTTGATTTTACGTCAAAACTGTTTAGCTGGAGGAAAGGCAAGGATGTTATTCATAACGGTAAAACCATGCATTTTCTGCCGGATAACAACGTGTACGTATATTTCCGTTACAACGACAAGGAAACGGTTATGGTAATGGTAAACAACGCTGCCGAAAGCCGTACGTTTAAGACAACTCGTTTTGCTGAAGGTATTAAAACCTTTAAAAACGGTACCGATGTAATTACAGGTAAGATGGTAGATGTAACTAAAGACATTACCATAGAGCCGAAATCGGTACTGGTGCTGGAATTGAATTAGTTTTTTTGACGTAAATTTCAGATAGTATATGAGAGCAGGAAGATATCTTGATTTATGGGATGCTAAAAAGAAAATGATAATGGATAAGTTACTTGACCCTGATTCAAGGCCGTTTATCCAGTTAAATCCTGTAGAGTTTGATTCAGCGGGAGACAGGAAAAAATATTCTTTTAACCTTCAGTATGAAAATGGCAGTGTTATTAACAATCTTACAGGCTATGCTGTAGCAAGAGATTTAGACAGGATATTAAGTAATGATGATACAATAAAGGATTTATTAAAAACGGGGAGGTTTAAAATCAACCTGGATAAGGATTTTTGTTTGTGGGTTCAAAAAAAATAAACAATGAAAAAAATAGTCATAACTGCCCTTGCACTTAGTGCTTTTACCATTGGTACAGCACAGGTAAAAAAAACGGCTTCTCAAAGCAAGAAACCTGTAGCTACGGTAGCACCGGTTGAAATTGCCCCAATAAATGACGCTGTTTTAGAACAGTCGGTAATCTACGAGGCTAATATTCGTAATTACTCTAAAGAGGGAACGTTTAATGCCTTTACCAAAGATATTCCTAAGCTAAAGCAGCTTGGCGTAAAGGTGCTTTGGCTGATGCCGGTGTATCCTATTTCTATGAAGCGCCGTAAAGCCACAGGCGATTTATCTATAGAGGATATTAAAGACCCGAAAGAGAAAAAGAAATACCTGGGCAGCTGGTACGCGATTAGCGATTATACTGCCATAAACCCTGATTTAGGTACCGAAGCCGATTTTAAAAACCTGGTGAATACTGCGCATGCCAATGGTATGTATGTAATACTGGACTGGGTGGCTAACCATACAGGCTGGGATCATAAGTGGATAAAAGAACACCCCGAATATTACCAGCACAATGCAAAAGGTGAGGTGACCGACCCTATAGACCCTACGACCGGGCAACCTTGGGGTTGGACGGACGTAGCCAAGCTGGAGTATACTAACAAAAAGGTGTACGAACCCATGAAAAACGAAATGATGTACTGGATAAAAAAACAGAACATTGACGGTTTCCGTTGTGATGTGGCCGATAACGTACCTCAGGACTTTTGGGACTGGGCAGTGCCGCAACTGCGTAAGGAGAAACCGATTTTTATGCTGATGGAAAGCGACAAGGACTACCTGCTTAAAAATTCGTTTGATATGGGTTACGGCTGGGTGGCACACCACCTGATGAACGACATAGCCCAAGGCAAGAAAACCGTAGCCGACTGGGATAAGTTTATGGAAGAATTTGCTACTAAGTACCAGAAGGAAGACTTTTTTATGAACTTTACCAGCAACCACGACGAAAATGCATGGCACGGCAGTGAGTACGAGCGTATGGGCGACGCTGCACATACCTTTGCTGCGCTTACGTATGTAATGCCGGGTATACCACTAATCTATACGGGGCAGGAGTACGGCAATAAGCTTAAGCTTAAGTTCTTTGAGAAAGACCTTATTTCCCACGATGATAACAGTATGTTTGCCTTTTATGAAAAGCTGGGCAAACTGAAAAATACCAATACCGCACTTGCAGGAGCTAAGGATGCTGCACCGTATGCAAGGCTTACTACCAGTGATGATACTAAAGTGTTAGCATTTGCCCGCAAAGGTGCCGATGGTATGGTATATTACGTTGCAAATCTTACTAATGCGCCTGTAAGTTTTACCGTTCCGGTGTCAGGAACGTATACTGATTATATGACAGAGAAGAAAGTTACTTTTGGAGCAGGCCAAAAATGGGATGCAAGACCGTGGGAGTTCTGGATATTAACTGATTAGCGTAAAAAATTAGCCCTAAGCCGAAAGGTTCAGGGCTTTTTTTGATTATATTTACTATAACGTTTTCTTTAACCATTTAACCTCTTTTAATACACGAATTTTATGATGAAAAAATTACTAATGCTGGTAGTAGCATTCATGGCTACTACTACAGCAATGTTTGCTGATGATTTTCCTGTAATAAGCATTACCGGCAGTTCTACGGCTTTAGGATGGGGTGGCGATTATGATATGGCTACCACTGATGGTGTTAACTATACCTATAGTGGCCTTGTGGTAACAGTTCCTTCAACCGATCCGGGTGTTAAGTTTCGTAAAGACCATGCCTGGACAACAAACTGGGGTGCCGCAAGCTTCCCTACAGGTACGGGCGCACAAAACGGCGCAAATATTCCTGCTACAGATGGCACGTGGGATGTTACCTTTAACTACACAACCGGGGCATACGCTTTTACCCCTGCAGGTATCAGCTATGATACAGTAACACTTATGGGGGGCGGTGCTTCATATTCACTTGCTACTGGCGATGGAGTAGCCTACAGTGTAGATAACCTTGTTCTTTCTGAAGGCGACTATTATTTCAGTATAAATGGCGTAGGGAATATAGGAAACGTAGATTTTCCATCCGGTACAGGTATGGAAGGTGTTAGCGTTAGTGTACCGGCAGGTGTATACAACATTACCTTTGATCACAGTAACTGGATGTACAATTTTGGTTTCCCTACCATTAGTCTGGTGGGTTCGGCAGTGGATCCGGAATGGGCTGTAGATTTAGATCTGGAAACAGGCGAAGGTATATATTACTTTGCATTTGGTGTTACACTGGCCAGTGGTGAAGCTAAATTCCGCCAAAACCACAACTGGGACATAAACTGGGGTGCTGCTGATTTCCCCACAGGATATGGTACTCAGGATGGTGCTAACATAATGGTTGTTGCAGGAGAGTACGATATTATGTTTAACCGTTTAACGGGCGAATATTTGTTCTCATCGGTGGAAGGTTATCCTACGCTTACATTAGAAGGAGATGGGTTTAGCACTACATTTGCTACTACTGATGGCGTTACCTATACGGCAAATGCTGTAGCAATCACTGAAGGTTCTTATTCACTTGCAATAAACGGCTCTGGCCAGTGGGGCGGTGATTTTCCTTCGGGTACTGCGACCGAAAATACTACCATAAGCATTCCTACAGGTAATTATAACATTACAGTAAATGGCGATACAGGTGAATACATGTTTAGCCCAACTGTTGTAAGCCTTATAGGATCTGCCATTGATGCTGATTGGTCTATAGATATAGACCTTGATACCGAAGATGGTAATTACTATAGTAAAATGGATGTAACACTTGCAGATGGTGATATTAAATTCCGCCAAAACCACGGTTGGGGTGTTAGCTGGGGAGGAACTATTTTTACTGCCGATGCCGCTGTAGAAAACGGCAGCAACATCCCTGCTATGGCAGGTACTTACAATGTAATGTTTGATCGTATTGCAGGGCAGTATTCCTTTACATCAACTGCAGGGCTAACTACTATAGTAAAAAACAGCATAGTGGTGTACCCTAACCCAAGTAACACGGTGTGGGATTTTACAGGTACTAACGGTGTTATAAACAACATAACCGTGACAGATGTTACCGGTAAAATTGTATCTAACCAAACTGTTAATGCGGCTCAGGCGGCCATAAACGCAAACGGCCTGGCTACAGGAGTGTACTTTGCCAAAGTAAGCACCGCTACAGGTACTACTGTAATCAGGGTAGTTAAAAATTAAGCATTTTTAATAGCGTTTTTTTAGTGATAGTTTTTTCTGAGCCCCGCCATTGGCGGGGCTTTTCGTATTTCCATCCGCTTAATTTTTTATTAAAAAGTGCCTATATTTCCTAAGTAACGTTGCATAAACTCGGATTTATATATTTCGCCTAAAGGAATTTCTGATTCGCCTATGTATAGGTTGTGGGAATCAAAGGAGTCCACAGCGCAGAGGTTAACAATATACGATTTGCTTACCCTGAGAAATGCTTCGGCTGACAGTTGCTGATGAAATGTTTTTAAGTTCATCGCGGTTACAAGGCGCTGGCCGGTGGTGTGTATTACTACATAATCTTTTAGCCCTTCTATAAAAAGTATGTTTTTTAGAAATACTTTGTAAAAGCGCCTGTCGGCTTTTACAAGCAGGAATTCGGGCGTGGTTTGTTCCAGTGTAGTTTTATCGGCAAACAATGATTTGTACAGCTGCGCTTTTTCCACTGCTTTTTGCAGGCGGGGTTTGTCTATGGGTTTTAATAAGTAATCCAGCGCATCGAGCTCATAGCTTTGCAGTGCATATTGCGAGTAAGCCGTAGTAAAAACAACCAGTGTGTCTTTAGGTATACATGAGGCAAATTCAAGCCCGGTAACCTTAGGCATCTGTATGTCTAAAAATACCACATCGGGTATGGCATGCGCCATAAAATCGGCAGCTGCCGGTGCGTTCGAAAATTTACCCAATACCTGTATGTCCGATATTTCGGCAAGCATTGCCTCCAGCCCTTCACGTGCCAGGGGTTCGTCATCAACTATAATACAGGTCATACGGAATGGTTAAGGTTACGTTATACGTAATAGTATTGTTCTGGCAGTTTAGGCTATAGGCGTCACCATACAGGATTTCCAGTCGCCTTTTAATATTGGCAAGTCCCAGTCCGCCCTCGTGTGTATCCCGATACTGTTCGTCGGGGTTCATAGAATTTACACAACTAAACTCTAACAGGCCGTTTTGGGTAGTAATGGTTATGTGTACCCAAGCTTCGTTACCCGATAGATCTACACTATGCTTTATGGCATTTTCTACAAAAGTGGTAAACAGGTTTGGAGGTATTTGTATATTCGAAATATGTTGCCCTGGTGTGGTGCAGGTTAGCGTGAAATTAAAGTTATCGCGGCGTATTTTTTCAAGATTCAGGAAGTTAGACAGAAATTCTTCCTCGCCAACAAGCGATGTTTTTTCGGCATTGTTCTCGTAGAGCTGGTAGCGTAAAAATTCCGACAGTTTTACAATTACCGCCGATGCTTTTTCGGGGTTACTGCGCGTAAGCATGTTTACATTGTTTAGCATATTAAACAAAAAGTGTGGATTTATCTGGTTGCGCAGCGCTTCCAGTTCCATGTTTGTGGTTATGGTTTTTAGCTCGGTAATTTCTTCACTGTCTTTTATCCATTTTTGCATAAGCCTTCCGGTAGAAGATGCCAGTACTATGGGCATAGTAAAAATAGACGCAGAGAGCAGCTGTACAAAACTGTTTAAGCGTTGCTGTTGCGGGCCTATATAGTAAGGTTCGAAAATGGGGTCTATTACATAGTGTAAAAATGTAAGTGCCGAAAGGCACAACCCCATTACCATAAAAATGTACAGTACGTATTTTCCCTTAAAAAATACCGGTGTTATAGCGTATATGTTTATGTATATAACAAAAATAAAAACCACAAAGGGGCTCAGCGCATGATAAAATCCATAGTTGCCACTGTATTGTTCCGTTTCATTAAGATGAAATAGCACACGGGCACTTGCATACAGTATAAGGAAATCAATTATCAGTATGGCATGCCGCAGTGCTTTGTACCGGTCTTCGGTAAGGAAACAGATGATTTTACTGTTTTTCTCAATTAAAAATTTACCCATAAACCTTTGTTTTCTATGTACAAAGGTACGGGTAGTTTAAAATCATAAATCCTAATTTGTACAAAACCCGCTATTTATTATACGAAAACCTTTTTCGGGGCTTTGGTATAAAATAACAGCCGTTTTGTATAAATAAAAATCCCGGCGTATGCATAAGGCATTTATTTGCTTAAAAATTTAAACGGCATGAGTGTATACGATATGATGGCCCTGGCTGAAGAGATAGAAGTACAGCCGGTGTGCGAACAGGAAAAAGAACGCATGATGATTCAGGCGGCCGATTTGGTGCGTTTTAAAGAAGCGTATGGCAGCGAACTAAAAGTTATACGCCCCTTTGCCGGATTAGTTAGCATAGTTACTACCGGCAATACCATGGCGGGAGTTTATTTTTGTGATATACTAAACCCCGACAGACTTGTTAAGCAGGTACGAAAACAAATAGAGGCCTTAAAAGTACAGGAAATTTGGCTGGTTATGGTACGCGATGGTGCCATATATCCGCAGGGTACCGCTGCTGTAAACGACCTTGCGTTACACAGGCAATTGCAAAAACAGTTCAACCGTGTTTTTGTGCTTAATTTTTATAAATCATCACTTCATCAATTATAAAAACGAACAGTTATCCTTATGAGGCACACACATCATCTTTTTATACTCCTGTTTTTAGTTACGGGCAGTGGCGCATTTGCACAGGAAAAAGACAGCCTGCACAGCGGCGCTATAAAATATGTAACCGATAAGTTTCCGCTAACACGTATGTTTAATGCTGAGTTTAGGTATGACGCGCCGTATACCTATACCTCTAAACTGCACGGTACGTTATTACCGGAAGCAAAGGTTACGCAAATGTACCAGGGACGTATAAGTACTAACCTCAACTTTGTAAAAACAAAGAAATGGATGGTAGGTACAGGGTTGTTTTACAATTATATCCATGCCGAAACTGAGCAAAGTATACACTCTGGTGCAGCTGATTTACATTACTATGCTGCCGCTGTAAACGTTACGTATTTTTCACAGCTGTTTGGTAAAATGGCCATTTATACCGCTTCGGCAATACCCAGTGGTGGGAACAATGGTTTTGAAAGGGTTACAGGGCTTGCTACGGCTACCATAGTGCTTAAAGCTAACGCCAAAACCAAAATGACCCTGGGTGTGTTTGTTATTGCCGACCCTACATCGGTAGTGCCGGCGGCGCTAAGCTTTAGCTACGAGCACCATTTTAACAACGGATGGATTGCCGATGTTATATTACCTAAAAGCGTGTACATGAAAAAGGATATGTTTAAAGAAGGCAGGCTCTCTATAGGTACTGAGCTGGATGGAACCATGTTTTATTTAAACAACTTTAATAACGATAAAAAAACCTATATATATAACCAAATGGAACTGCTTTCTGGTATTAAGTATGAACATTCATTTTACAAAGGACTTATAGGAACATTAAAAACCGGGTATAAGTATATACCCAGTAGCCGCGTAGTGGAAAAAAACCACATGTTTAGCAACTATGAGTTTAGTGCAAAGCCCAGCGGAGTGTTTTATGTGAATGTGGGCTTGTCATACAATCCTTAAATAAATAGTCAGTCCTAATTCGTGGACTTCAACATAAATTGTAATTTTTGTTTAACCCTGCCAACCGGCAGGGTTTTTTGCTTTCAGGTTTAGCCACGAATTACGCTTATTTCTACAAATTAACAAATACACACATCCACGAATCCACGAATAAACAAAAGATTATCTTTGCTAAAAAGTAACACTATGCTGAATATAGGCCATCGCGGCGCCAAAGGCCACGTTACCGAAAACACCCTTGCATCGTTTGCCAAGGCTATTGAGCTTGGCGTACACGGTATAGAGCTCGATGTGCATGTGTGTGCGTCGGGAGAGCTTGTGGTGTTCCATGATTTTACAGTAGACCGCCTTACAAACGGTACCGGCGAAGTGGCTAAGTTAACGCTCTCTGAGCTCAAGGCTTTAAAGCTTACAGGTGGGTTTGACATACCTACACTCGATGAGGTGCTTGATGCTTTTGGCAACAAATGTCTTTGGAATATAGAAATGAAAGGCCGCCACACGGCACAACCGGTGAGTGATACTATAGAAAGATATATTGCCGAAAAAGGTTGGGAGTATACCGATCTTATTGTGTCGAGTTTCCAGTATGAGGAGTTACAGGCGATGAGCAGGCTCAACCCGAATGTTCCGCTGGGGGTGCTAACCGAAGCCAGCGTGCACCAGGCATGGGAATGGGCACAGGAATTTAATGCTGTGGCACTCCACCCGAACTTTACCCTGCTTACCGAGAGCAATGTAACAAAAGCCCATGAAGCGGGTTACAAAATATACACATGGACCGTTAACGAACCTGCCGATATAGCCCGCATGAAAGCGCTGGGTGTAGACGGTATAATAACTGATTTCCCCGAGAGGGTATGAAGTAATAAAGGCCTTTTACTTTAATATTTTTACAAACCAATTAATCCATGGAAACAACAACAAATGAACTTGTAAAGCTTTTTAGAGAGCGATTAAAGTATCCGATAATTACGGTTTATTCAATCCTATTGATTATATACAATTGGGATGTTTTAGCTGTTTTTTGTTTTTCAGATAAAGCTATTGAAGAGCGTATAAAATACATAAACGATAGTTTTGCCGACCCATATTACAGTAGATTATGGTGCCCATTGATTAAGGCTATTGCTGTTTCATTACTTGCTCCAACAATAATGTGGGGACTTGAATTTGTTCTAAAGCTCATTAACAGTAAAAGACAGAAAATAAAAGATGCCCGAAATACTGAAATTTTGTTGGGGAAACTTCAAAATGCGAAACTTGAGTTTCAGATTGAAGAGGAAAAAAGTGGCAAGAGAAGTCTTGAAGAGCTCAATAAAATAATTATGAATCTTGAAAATGATCTAAATATAGTAAAATTAGATTCCGTTTCTCATCTTGATAGTGAACGAGAGAAGAATACCGAGCTAACAAGACTGCTTAAAGAAAAGGAAGATAAGTTCAAAGAAATTGAGAGTAAATATCAAGAAGTGTCACATGCTAACCAAAGATTCGAAAGAGAGTCTGCAGTTATGACTAAAGAGGTTTCCGATCACTTAAAATCTCTTTATGGAGATGTGATATTCCAACATACAATAAGATTCTTGAAATCTTTTAAGGATGGATTTGATCAAATGACGCTTGCGAGATATTTTGATAACGAAGGAGTACCGTTGAATGATTTAAGTGTTTTACTGTCAAGGTTACAGAGTTTAAATTTAATATTTCTTTTTCAGGGGAGGGGATATATATTAACTGAATTTGGAAAGGTATATTTGAACAAAGTTGAATAGTTGTCTATGAGTAAACAATACGATGTAGTAATAGCCGGGGGCGGTGCCGCCGGATTCTTTACCGCCATAAATATAGCCGAGCGCAACCCTCGCCTTAAAATAGCCATTATTGAACGTGGCAAGGAAGTACTGGCTAAAGTGCGCGTATCGGGTGGGGGTAGGTGCAATGTTACGCACGCTTGCTTTATCCCGAACGAGCTGGTAAAGTTTTACCCGCGTGGCGAGCGTGAGCTAAAAGGCCCGTTTAACCGTTTTTGTAGTGGCGATACTATTGAATGGTTCGAGAGGCACGGCGTGGAACTAAAGATAGAGGAAGACGGCAGGATGTTCCCCGTTACTGATTCATCGCAAACCATAATTGACTGTTTTTTGGCGGCAGCCAAAAGATACAACATACACATACTTACGGTACAAAGCATACAATCGCTTTACCATGCCGATGCAGGCCACTGGAAAATACAAACCCAGGATGAAACATACATTGCCCAAAGCCTGGTAATGACTACAGGAAGTAATCCTAAGATGTGGGACATGATGCAGGAACTGGGGCACACTATAGTACCACCGGTGCCGTCGTTATTTACATTTAATATTAAAGATGCCCGAATAAAAGACCTCATGGGTGTTTCGGCATTGGCTGAGGTGAAAGTTAAAGGCAGTAAGCTGAATGCTTCGGGGCCTACACTTATTACCCACTGGGGTATGAGCGGCCCGGGTATATTGCGACTTTCGGCATGGGGTGCAAGGGAGCTGGCTGACAAGGATTATAAATTTACCATTTCGGTTAACTGGCTGCATAATGTTACTTTTGAAGAATGTGAAGAAACCCTGCGCGAACTGAAACTGGAACACGCCAAGAAGACCGTTTCTAAAAAAAGCCCGTTTGATTTCCCTAACCGTTTGTGGGAAAGCTTAACCAAAGCGGCAGGCATAAATGCAGAAACCCGCTGGGCCGACCTGGGTAAACAACAGCTCTACAAACTGGCAACAGAGCTTGTACAGGGTGAATACACTGTAAACGGTAAAAGCACGTTTAAAGAGGAGTTTGTAACCGCAGGAGGCATCGACCTGCGTGAAGTGAATTTTAAAACCATGCAAAGCAAGCTGCACGAAGGGCTATACTTTGCCGGAGAGATACTGAATATTGATGCGATAACAGGAGGGTTTAACTTCCAGAATGCATGGACGGCAGGCTTCATTGCCGCAGAAAGTATAACTACTCAAATCAAATAAAGGAATATGAAAAGGTCTGAAATTAGTAGAACTCACAATCCATTACATTTTGAAGATTTAGACCATAGGAGGTTTGAGGATTTAGTGTTTAATATTTTATTTAGATGTAAAAAATGGTATAAATTGAACCATCTTGGTTCAGCTGGAGCAGATGACGGGATTGATATTGAAGGGATACAGAAAATTTCTGAAAAGGAGTTTTTGAAGACTTTAATCCAATGTAAAAGGTACAAGAGTATTTCGCCAAGTCAGATAGAGAAAATAGTAAGAGATATTCATAAAGGTAATAAAGAATATAAAGTACTTTACTTGGTAATCTCATGTAGCCTAACTAAACGTTGTTATGATAAATTGGAAGATTTAAAGATTGAATTAGAGTATGATGACATTTTTGTATGGTCGAGAAGTACTCTTGAAGCATATCTTTATAATGAATTTTCAGATTTATTATATATATACTTTGGATTCGGAAATGGAAATACATTAGCAAATAAAATAGATTCAATAAAAAAGAGAATTGAGTTTCGTGATTTGTTAAAAAGTGTAACTATGAAACCTTTTAACTCCTCTGAAGACCTATTAGGTAATCATAGATTTAAGTATAGTAAATTCATAATAAGGTCGGTGTTTGATAGTGATTCGGAAACATTTCAAGATGAATTCGGCTGGTATAGCTACTTTGGAGTTGAACCCTACCATATAACTGATGAAGGAATTATAGTCGATTATTATTCTGGAAGTGGAATAATTAAGAGAAAATTACTGTCGTTTGATAAGATTTATTTAATTGATTTAGATAGTTCAGAGGCAAGACCAATTTTGTATTGCCAATATGTAGGTGATAATGGACCTTTCGAGATAGATACTCCTTTTCTTTAGTTGATGTAAATCAAATTCCTGTTTCAAGAATGCATGGACCGAAGGCTTCATTGCTGCTGAAAGTATTACCGATAATTTTTCTTATAAATAAAAAATGCGCCACATTTAGTGGCGCATTTTGCAAATAAATATGAGGTTACTAGTTTGAAGTCAATATGGTAGAACCAGGGTAGTATGCCGGGTTCAGTAGAGGTAATTTAGCATTGTAATGCTCGTTAATCACCTTAAGGATTTCATTGGCTACAAGCGCATATCCCCTTGCGTTAGGGTGCACGCCATCAAGCGAGAACAAAGTAGTATTTACCCTGTCCAGGCTAAAGTAATTAGCCGTATATATTTGTCCGTCTTCCAGCCTTAATCCCTCTACAAGTTGCCCAAGAATAGCATTCATGTCGGCTACAGCCAGGTTTTTACTTGCTGCAATGGTAGTAATTGAGGTGTTAAAGCTTGTAGTAGCGGTGTTAATAGCCGATATTTCGCTTGGTATCAGTACATACTGGTCTGTAAGCGGATAGGTTACACCCTGTACATTAAACGGAGCCGGTACACCCGCCGCTTCTGTACCTAACAGCGAGCTTGCAGTAAGCACTACAAGATCTGCCGATGTGGCCTGCCTTGCCTGTCCGTAAGTAGCGCCTATAAAGGCGGCAGTCTGTGCTCCATAAGTAGGAGTAAAGGCCGCTGTAAGCTGTGCCTGCAGGTTAGTTAGGGTTTCGTCTTTAATCAGTATAGGGTTAGCATCTGTAGTGCTAAGCAGGTTTATCCTGTTGCCCTGCCCAAAGGCTGTAAGCGCCTGCTTTAATCCTCCGTAAAGTGTGTTTAGCTCTGCTATGGTAGCTTGTCCTGCGGCTTCATCGCCGTTGCCCAGTGCACTTGCTGTAAACGGGTTGTACGGCACTGTGGTAAAGTACGGTATAGAGGTTACGTTTGGTATGGTCATTACCACACCCTTAGCGCCATTTCCGGTAAGTGTAGTGATGATAGTGTTATAAACACTTGTAAATACATTCGGGTCGGTAATGTCGTTTGAACCGTAAGTAGCAGGATTAGTATTACCCGATTGGTCTACGCCTGTACCACCTGAAAGCGCATACGCCAGTACGTCGTTGCTGCCTATCCAGTTTGTAAAGAAAGTAGGGTTAAGCGACATAGCATCGCCCAGTACTGTAGCTGTAGGCGAAGTAGCCGTGCGCACATAGTACGGGTTAGCTGTACCCAGTAGCACTCCCTGTATATTGCCGTAACCTGATGACAGGAGATGGAACGATTTGGCACCCGGCACACCCATATTGTGGTATGCTTTCTGCTGAAGTACACTTATGTCAATAGTAGGAGTACCCGCTATTGGTTCCGGCGACTGCGTAGAAGCGTTAAGTATCAGCCTGGTGCTGGTAAGCTGTGTGCCCATAAGTGTAAGCCCCCCCAGGTTGTTTACATCGTCTTCATAAGAAGGCTGTGTAAAGGCGCCGCCACCTACTACGGCAAACTGCTGTGCCAGCAGGTTAGGGTACGAATAGCCTTGCCCTACACGCGATACGCTGCCGTCCATATATCCGGCAGTTAGTGAGTTGCCTATAGATACATACGAGCTAAAATCGGCTTCGCCGGCAGAATAATCTGCATCGCTAAGTTCATGTTCAAATTCAGGCTCACAAGCGGTAATACCTATGGCAAGCAGCCCTAATAATAGTATATTTTTATTTTTCATGTTGCGTCAATTAAAAGCTGTAAGATAAACCAAGTCCCGGAGAGAACACTACGTTTTTGTAAGTTCCGCCAAATGAGTAAGTACCGTTGTCTTCGGCAGCGTGGTCATAAGAAGCATTAACTTCTTTGAAGTGCAGGTACAGGAATGAAGCATCTATACCAAGGTGCGGCGTTACCATATAAGTAAAACCTCCGGTAAAGCCCATTGAATCGTTTCTTGGTGTTTCAGGTGCAAAGTAACCTTTTTGTACAGGGCTTTCGTCATAGTACCATCCGGCACGTACTGTAAGCTGCTGTATAGCTTTATATTGCGCTCCTAAACGGAAGGTGCTGGCATCTTTGTAATTACGTGGGTTTACCGATGTAGGTATGCCGTTTGCAAAATCTACAGTCAGCGCTTTGTATACATTCCAGTAAGCACGGTTGTAGTCAAATGCAAGTAATAGTTTATCGGTTGCCTGTACAGATAAACCTGCGGTAAGTTCGGCAGGTAGGGGCAGGTCGGCGTTAAACTTGGTATCGTAGTAAGTGCCTTGTGCAAAGGCAGGCACCTGGTTAAAGGTGGCGTCGCCGTTACGGGCTTCCATGGTTATATGCGAACGGTAGTTAACCCCAAGCCTTACACTCTTATGAGGGTTAAACATAAAACCGGCGCTCCAGCCCCATGCGGTTACGTTTTTTGCTTCAAGGTTTACGTCGCTTGGGTTGCCTTCTTCGTCAGTAAGGCTGCGCGAAAGGTTACGGTCAAAGGTTACCCCTCCGTTAACGTAGATAGGGCCACCACCCACGCTAAAATAATCGTTTACTTTAATTGATATAATAGGTTGTACGTATACTGCTTCAAGATCAATATTGTTTACAAGGTTAGCACCCTGCCAGTCCCTGTCCCATTCTACAGAGCTGCCGTATGGTGTATACACAGCTACACCGGCAGTAAGCCAGTCGGTAACGCGGTACGAAGCGTAGAATTCAAGCGGGGTACCCATATTTTCGGTAGAAGCTTTCCAGTTGTAGGTGTCGTTCTGGAATTTGGTACGTGCAAATAACAGGTTACCACCTACCGAGAAGTTAAAGCGGTCTTTAAGGAAAGAAGCACCCGCCGGGTTAAAAAACAGAGTTTCGGCGCTGTTTACTACCGCTACTCCGGTATGTCCCATGGCAAGTTGCTTTTGCCCCTGTAAGCTAATACGGTATCCACCCGCAAAAGCCGTGGTAGCGGTTAAGGCTGCCATGGTTAAGGATAATATTTTTTTCATGGGTTGAAATTAGGTTAGGTTATCAGATTATTAATTTCTATATCAAATTTATAATAAATTATCGATTACGCAAGATAACGATGTAAATTATTATGCATTCATAATAATTATTTCGTCAAAATTACACCACATATTTTATAAAAAAATCACAAAAGATTGCAATTTTTTAAACATTTTGTATGCACGCATATTAAAGAAGCTTTTTTAGGTTGCTTTCGAGGCTAAAAATCAAAATATTAATAAAAATATAATGCCTATGGCTTTACCGTGGTTTAGTAGTAATTTTCATTAAGAAAATATATTTTGTTATGCTGAAAAAGATAATGATAGTTGTTATGGTGCTGGTCGTTTTGGCAATAACAGCCAATTTTGGGATTACTTACTACGCCAAAAAAAAGCTACCTGCGCTGCTTAAAGAGCAGAAGGATTTTCCGTATATAGTAGAATATAAAGACCTTGATGTAAATGTATGGGCGGGTAACTTTACAGTGCAGGGATTACAGCTAAAACCGAAGAGTTTGGCAAAGGATACACTTAAAAACACATTGTTTGCTAATGTAGATGAGGTTTCTGTACGGGGGCTGAGCATTTGGCAGCTGTTGAAGCATAGTCGCATACAGGCAAATAGGGTAGAGGTAATACGGCCTGATGCTACGCTGTATTATACCAGACGAAAATACAATGTGCAGGATGATGTAGAGAAACCCTTCAGGCAGGTGGTGCAAACCAATGCGCTGCATATAGAGGGCGGACGTTTCCGTATGTTAGATTCTCTAGAACATCCCAAATTCCGCCTGAATAATATTGATTTTACACTGACGAATATTAAAGTAGACAGCGCCACTGTAGAAAAAAATATACCGCTACGCTATAGGGATTATACTTTTAGCGCCGACAGCCTGTACTATAATGCAGGTCTGCACTATAACATTACAGCCGATAATATTTCCGCGACAGACACTTCTGTAGTGGCAAAGCAGTTTCACTTGGTGCCGAAGTATACCCGAATGCAGTTTAACGCTATGATACCCGTGGAGAAAGACCAGTTTAATGTGCAAGCTAATGCCATAAGTGTGCATAATATCGACTGGGGTTTTGTAAACGATACGCTTTATGTTCACACACCCGAAGTGGTGCTGGATAAGGTGAATGCCAATATTTACCGTAGCAAGGAAGTTAAAGATGACCCTACGCGAAAAAAGCTCTACAGTGAGTTGCTCCGTAATCTTGATTTCGACCTTAAAGTAGAAAAGCTGTTGCTAAAAAATGCCGACCTGCAATATGAGGAACAATTGACGTACAAAAGGCCACCTGCTAAGGTGTCGTTCTCTAAGTTTTATGCTACGGTGAGTAACCTATACAGCCCGATACGGAAAGGCAAGTTGCCCAATACTGCCATAGATGTACAATGCCTTTTCATGCGGAAATCGCCCATGACGGTAAACTGGTCGTTTAATACTCTGGATGTTTCAGATTCGTTTACCATTATAGGCCACCTGCAAAACATCCGCAGTGAGGATATAAACCCGGTATCTAAACCGCTGATGAACGTTACCACCAAAGGTAACCTGCGTGATATTAGGTTTACGTTTAATGGTAACCGCGAAAACGGCAGTGGGAAGTTTGCCATACAGTACGACCACCTTAAAGTAGACCTCTACAAAAAAGACGGTAAAAAGAAGAACAAGATTATGACGGCCGTAGGTAATATGCTGGTGAAAAACGACAGCGATGGAGAGCTGAAGGAAACTACTCCTGAGGTTACAAGAAAGAAAGATAAATCGGTTTTTAACTTCCTTTGGAGGTTTGTGCAGCAGGGATTAAAGGAGACGGTTTTACCCGAAATAGTGCAGGGTGATTAAATTAAAGGTATGTCTCTGTGGTACAAAATGCTCGCAAAGCCAAGAGATGTCTCCACTACGCTGCGCTGCGGTCGACATGGGAGAGCGGTAACTTTGTGCCTTTTATACATTCCGCAGGAATGCTCTGTGTGCTTTAATTTAATGCTTAAAAACTTTGAGCAACTTCGCGTTTCCTTTGAGAGACTTTGGGTTATAATCTTCTCTGTGGAGCTCTGTGAATTCTCGGTGTCCCTCTGTGTTACAAATTCCTCGCCAAGCCGCCAAGCCACGAGATGTCTCCACTGCGCTGCGCTTCGGTCGACATGGGAGAGTGAAGCTTTGTACTTCTGAAATAGCATTAGTAAAAACTTTGAGGAACTTCGCGCTTCCTTTGGTAATAACTGCTTTGTATTATAATTTTTCGATAATCGCTAAGCTGAGATTAAGGACTGAGGCCGAAAATCCACCCCGGCGTTCCGCCACCCCTCCGAGGGAGGGGAATGCTTACTCTGCATACAGGATACTACGATTCCCCTCCTTCGGGGGGGTGCCCGCAGGGCGGGGTGGGTTTGAAAGCCGTGCCGAGGAATGCTCTAAGAACTTCTCGCCTCCCCTTGAAGGGCTTTGTGTAGTAGTTTGTATTACTTTAAATCTACATTTCCCTTAATTTTGCTATGCCAAAATCAAAAAGTTTTCAACACGCAAAGGTTTTCGCAGGGCGTAAATAACAAATTGGTAAATTTATATCAGGAATTTGGATAATTTTAAACCCTTAATACTCAAACCTGATACAATGAACAAACTGCTACTGGCTTGTGTGCTGTTGTTTGGCCTGAGTGTTTCTGCCCAGCAGATCGCTTCGCCTGACAATAACTTACAGCTTACTTTCGCCCTTTCTGCCAAAGGGGAGCCTACCTACGCGCTTACGTACAAAAAGAAACCGGTTATTAAAACCAGTAAGCTGGGTATAGATACTAAAGATGTAGCGCCGCTTTTAAACGGCTTTACCATCGACAAAACCGAAACAGCTACGTTTAACGAAACCTGGACGCCGGTTTGGGGCGAGGAAAAAAACATCCGTAACAACTATAATGAGCTGCTTGTTACCCTTTCTCAAAAAGACCAGAAAGGCCGTTACATCCGCATCCGTTTCCGTGTGTTTAACGACGGGCTTGGTTTCCGTTATGAATTCCCGGAGCAGCCGGAACTTAACTACTTTATTATTAAAGAAGAGCGCACACAGTTTGCCCTTGCTGGCGACCACAAAGCGTTCTGGCTTCCGGGTGATTATGATACGCAGGAGTACAGCACCGTAACCAGCAAGCTGAGCGAGGTACGCGGTAAAATGAAAGCTGCCGTTACACCAAATGCATCGCAGACTACTTTCTCGCCTACAGGGCTGCAAACCCCGCTGATGATGAAAAGTGCCGATGGCCTTTACATCAACATACACGAAGCTGCATTGAAAGACTATTCGTGCATGTCGCTTAACCTTGACGACAAAAACATGGTGCTGGAATCATGGCTTACGCCGGATGCTATTGGCAACAAAGGGAATATACAAACGTCGTCTACCTCACCGTGGCGTACCGTTATTGTAAGCGATAAGGCGGGTGATATCCTGATGTCGCGCCTGGTGTATAACCTTAACGAACCTACGCAATACAAAGATGTATCATGGATTAAACCTGTAAAATACGTTGGCGTTTGGTGGGAAATGATTACCGGAAAAAGCACCTGGGCGTATAACGACCTTACCAATGTGCACCTTGGTGAGCTGGATTACAGCAAAACCAAGCCAAACGGTAAGCATGCTGCTAACACTGCACATGTAAAAGAATATATCGACTTTGCTGCAAAGCACGGTTTTGATGCCGTACTGGTTGAAGGCTGGAATGAAGGTTGGGAAGACTGGTTTGGTAAATCGAAAGAATTTGTTTTTGACTTTGTAACCCCTTACCCTGATTTTGATGTTAAGGAACTACAC
This sequence comes from Flavobacterium sp. RHBU_3, assembly GCF_046613565.1. NCBI lineage: Bacteria > Pseudomonadati > Bacteroidota > Flavobacteriia > Flavobacteriales > Flavobacteriaceae > Flavobacterium > Flavobacterium sp. RHBU_3. The sequence continues at coordinate 247,663 of NZ_JBKJHC010000005.1, forward strand.
CGCTATGCAGAAAGCAAAGGTGTAAAAATCATTATGCACCACGAAACCTCAGGTTCGGTACGTAACTACGAGCGTTGGATGGATAAAGCTTACCAGTTTATGGTAGACAACGGTTACAATGCTGTTAAGAGTGGTTATGTGGGTAACATACTGCCGCGTGGTGAGTTCCACTATGGGCAATGGATGGTAAACCACTACCAGTTTGCCATTGAAAAAGCAGCCGAATACAAAATTATGGTGAATGCCCACGAAGCGATTCGCCCTACAGGATTGGCGCGTACCTATCCTAACCTTATAGGTAACGAAGCCGCCCGCGGCACGGAGTATGAATCGTTTGGCGGTAACAACCCCGATCATACTACCATACTACCGTTTACACGTCTTGTAGGTGGCCCTATGGATTACACGCCGGGTATCTTCCAAACGAAGATAAGCGCGTACAACCCTGATAACAATTCATTCGTGCACACTACGCTGGTGAAACAGCTTGCTCTGTATGTAACCTTCTATAGCCCGCTGCAAATGGCTGCCGACCTTCCGGAAACCTACAACAAGCACCTGGATGCATTCCAGTTTATTAAAGATGTAGCAGTAGACTGGGACCAAAGCTGGGTACTGGAAGCTGAGCCCGGTGATTATATTACCATGGCTCGTAAGGCAAAAGGAAAAAACGAATGGTTCCTTGGTGCCATTACTGATGAAAATGCACGCGAAGCTACTTTTACATTTGAGTTCCTGCCAAAAGGCAAAACCTACTGGGCTACTGTATATGCTGACGCACCTGATGCCAGCTACGACAAAAACCCACAGGCTTATGTAATAAAAAAAGTGAAAGTGACCAGCAAAACCAAGCTGAAGCAGAAACTGGCTACCAGCGGTGGCTGTGCCATAAGCGTTAAAGAAGAAGTGAAGTAACACTTATATAACCTACATTTCCTAATAAGCCCCGCTGAGTTTTCAGTGGGGTTTGTTTTTTCAGCCCCGGAGGAGCGGCATATCTATAGGAATAATGTTTTATGGGTTAAGGAGTTCCGGAGGAACGGCATTTTTTATGGATATATGCCGTTCCTCCGGAACTCTGCTTACTCGTGCTTTTCTGATTACTATAAACATGCCACCCCTCCGGGGTTCATTAGCATCAAAATGTTCCCCATGTTTTGAATGCTCTTTTAGGATATGAAAGCCCTATAAAAAAACAAACCCCGGCAACATTATGCTGCCGGGGTGTTCTATATTATGATATTAATTTTCAGAGTGGCCTAACAACCAACAACCAATAACCATTAGTTGCTTTCTTTCTTGTCTTTCTTTTTAAACAAGCCGTTAATCAGGTCTTTACCTTTGGTTTTTGCTGCTTCCTCGGCTTTTTGCTGTACATTTTGGTTAGACGTGGTAGTGGTTTTAGTAGTGTCTTTTGTAGTAGTACCACTCTTGTTTCCGCTAATCAGGTTGCCTATTAGTTCCTTGCCTTTTTCGGTTGCCTTTTCCTTGGCTTCGTTTACATACTTGTCTTTTTGTTGGTTAACAAGTTGTGTAGCTACAGATTTTGTAGCAGCAGCAAGGTCGGTACCCACTTTAGGTTTCTGGAAGGTACCTGTAATGTTTACGTTTACCGGAACGGTAATTTTACTGATGTCTACCTTAAGGGCAGCTGCTTTGTTTACAATGTCATCGCCCAGGTATTTTGCAGGCAGGTCAAACGAAGCTTTGTAGCTCATGTTCTGGTCAAAGCCGTGCTCACCGCTTACGTTAATATCCATGTTTTGGTATTTCACCACAAACGGCTGAATGATAACTTTACCGTTGCTGAAGGTAAGGTTAATCTTTTGGTTCAGGTTCAGCTTGCTTGGATCAAGGAATTTCACGTTGCTGGTAAGGGATTGCAGTACTTTTGATTTGTCTGTATGTATTACTGCATTGGCAATATTACCGCCCAGGTTACCCGAAATTGAGTTAGTGTCCGGGGTCATTTCCTTGCTATCCAGATTACCGCCTACTTTTACACCTGCGGTAAGTTTACCGGTAATAACCTCGGCAATCGGGGCTATTTTTTTCAGCATGTCAAGTTGGGTAAAAGCCTGGGTGATATCAAGGCTGTTCAGGCCAAGGTCCATGTTAAATGTAGGTGTGGCCTGCTTTGTAGAAACATCTCCTGCAAAGCCAATATTGCCACCAAAAATTGAAGTCTTGGCATTTTGTATGGCTACTGCTTCATCCTTAATTACCATTTTGCCTCCAAAGTCTTTCAGGGTAAGGTTATCGTACACTACGCTGTTAGCGTTAGCAGTAATAGTACAATCCAGGAATGCAGGTATTTTTACCGCATCGCTACTTGTTGTTTTAGTAGCTGCTTTCTTTTCACCTTCTGCGTCGCCTTCGGTTTTAGCAGGTGCTGCTGCGGCAGTTTCATTGCTCATAAAGTCGTTTATAACAAGCTTGTTCGACTTCATAGCGAAATTACCCTTTAGTGTTTTGTTCTTAAATACAAAACCGTAGAAGTTGTCCAGGGTACCACTTACAGAAAGGTCACTGCTTCCTGTTTTTGCATCAAAGCGGTTAAGGCTTACACGCCCCGGGTTAAATGACATATCAGCAAGGCTGATGATAAACGGATTTTTAAAGCCGTCCATAGTATAGTTAAATCCGCTAAGGCTAATATTGCCGCGGTTGTCTATGTTTTCATAAGCTCCTTTTTCTACCGAAGCCATGTCAAACTTGGTTTCCACATCTGCCTTAAGTATACCCGATAGTGGTGTGTCCAGTTTTACAGGGTACGCCTTGGTTACGTTGCCCAGGTTTACGGTTCCTTTCAGCTTGGCATCTACCAGCGCATTTTCTACTATGTTGCGTATGTTTGCCTTGGCGCTAAATACATCCTGGTCTATACGGAAAGAGAATTCATCTATGTTAACATAGGTGTCGTTCATAGTACCCGTTTCATTCACAACTTTAGTGTCTATGTTTATGTTGGTAATGCTCTTAGGCAGGTCGGGGTATTTAAACGAAGCGTTTTTACTAAGGAAAGCCACATTAAACTTAGGTATGTGGTTGTCGTCCATTACGCCGTTTATTTTACCGTTTACAGTAAAGTTACCTTCGGTTTTTACATTGGCCAGGCTACTGCTGTAGGCTTCCGGTATAAGTGCCAGGAAGTTCTTAAACGACGATTCCGGTGTTTTAAAGGTAAGGTTTATATCCTGGCCGTTTTCCAGTAGCGCCACGCTACCGTCAAACTCCAGTCCCATTTGGTTTACAAGTAGCTTGTTTTCCTTAAAGGTGTAAATGCTTTTATCCATATCCATCCCTATAACCGCATCGAGTTTAAGTTTGGTGTTACGCATAAAGTTGGTCTTGTCCATATCTACCGTAAGGTTTAGGTCGGTATGGGTGTCAAGATCCAGTTTATTTGCAGCAAAATTACCTGTGCCGTTATGGTTAAGGCTGTCTATAACCACATTCATTTTAGAGCGCTCGTCAAAGAAACGGAACCTAAGGTTTTCTATGGCGTATTCATCTATCTTAAGAGCAAATGGCTTGCTTGGCTCTTCTGTTGCAGGCTGCTCTTCTTCAGCTTTTTTACGTGCAATGTCAAAGTTGCCTATGCCGTCTTTGTTAAACAATATGTTTATCACACTGTTTTTTACACTAAACGATTTTAGGTCCATAGGTTCGCCATCGCCTTTAAAGAGTTCGTTAACACTCATTTTCAGGTTAAGTTCGCCCACATACACCAGCGTGTCACCTGCAAAAGGAGCTTTGTTTATTACGCTTAGTTTGTCTACGGTAACGCTTGCCTGTGGGAAATTGCTTATAAAGCTTAGGCTTACGTCTTCAAACGAAACGGTAGCATCTACCTGATCGTTTATGGCCTTAACGACCATGCTCTTAATTTTGTCTTTAAAAAGGAACGGTGCTGCTATCAGTAAAACAATGATAACCAGCAGGGATATGCCCGTCCACTTTAAAATTTTTTTAGCCATTGTTGATGTGTTATAATTTGCCTTAAATATAAGGTAAATAACGGAATTACCTTACGTTTATTTCAAAAGGCATCATTGCTTGTACACCTCTTGTTTTGCTTACCCTGCGAAGACGTTCTATAATCTGGTAGTTTTCTTCGCCAACTTCTTCTTTAATAAACGTTTCGCGGTTTGTAAATACCGATGCGCTGCTGTTACCAAGTTTAGAAAGGAAGGTATTAAAGTCGGCCTCATACTCAGGGTAGTCTATTGTAGAATAGTCGGTAACCTTAGCCAGTTTTGCTGCATATTTTACAGCATCTTCAAGCCCGCCCAGCTCGTCTACAAGACCTATGCGCTTAGCATCGACTCCGCTCCATACACGTCCCTGGCCTATGGCATCTACAGCTTCGGTGCTCATTTTTCGTCCTTTGGCTACACGGCTCACAAATACGCCGTATACCTGCTCTACACTTTGTTGTATTACCTCACGTGTGTCGGCCTCCAGTGGCTGAAACAGGCTGTATTCTGCATGATTGTTGTGAGTGCTAACCGTTTGGGCATGGATACCCATGTCATTGCTTAGCTTGGTAAGGTTTGGCAGTACACCAAATACGCCTATAGAACCTGTAATAGTGTTTGGCTGTGCAAAAATACGGTCGGCGGCACACGATATGTAATACCCGCCCGATGCAGCATAGTTACCCATACTTACCACTACCGGTTTTTTCTTTTTGGCAAGTTCTACTTCCCTCCAAATAAGTTCAGAAGTAAGGGCGCTACCACCCGGAGAGTCTACACGAAGCACTATGGCTTTTACATCGTCATTTTCCAGTGCTTCTTTGAAAGCCTCGCGAATAGGCTCTTCGCTTACCTGGTTAACACCGCCTTTTCCTCCCGAAATTTCTCCCTGGGCGTAGATAATGGCTATCTGGCTTTCGGCTGTGCTTATCATTTCATTTATTTTGTTTTGCTGCACATAATCCAGTATGTCTATCTCATTGTAGTCTTCGTCTTTTTCTACTTTCAGGGCTTTTTTAATACCGTTGCGGTACTCGTCCTCGTAGCCTATTTTGTCTATCAGTCCACGTGATTTAGCCATTTCTGCTGTACGGGCGCTAAGCCTTTCTGCTATACCGTTAAGGCTGTCTGCCGATATTTTCCTACTTTTCGAAATATCATCTACTACCGATGTCCACATGGCGTTAAGCAGCGTGCTCATTTGCTCGCGGTTTTCAGGGCTCATTTCATTGGCAATGAATGGCTCCACGGCGCTCTTGTACTTGCCGTGGCGTATTACTTCCATGGTAATGCCTGTTTTTTCCTGGAAATCTTTAAAGAACATTATTTCGCTGCTAAGGCCCTTAAACTCGAAGTCGCCCACAGGGTTAAGGTACAACGTATCTGAAACCGAATTCAGGTAGTAGTCGCCCTGCGTGTAAGTATCGGCATACGAAACAATAAACTTACCTGATTTTTTAAAGTTATCAAGTTTGTTACGCAGGCTTTTTAGCTGTGCCATTCCTAATGCGTTAGTGCTGTTAGTTATGGTAATACCTTTAATACGGTCGTCTTCTTTAGCTGCGTCAATGGCTTTTAGTACATCTTCCAGGCCATTATTAGGTGTGTCGTTAAATATAGCAAATTCTCCACCTTCAAATTTTCCGCCATAATCAAGCGAAACCTTACTGAGGTCCAGTTCTATTACCGAATTGTCCTTTACTTCTACAACATCTTCACTGCTACTTCCGGCTATTACACCTACAATAATAATCAGGAAAAAGAAAATCATGATAAACATGAAGATACCCACTACGGTAGACAATACATTTTTTAAAAACTGCATAGTTGAAAAAATTGAATTTTTATTTACAAATAAGTAGCAGGAATGCCGCTTGTGTTACAGATTTATGCGAAATTTTTTTCGTTGATGAAAACTCTTTTTCGCCTAAACTTATCAACACCCGGCAGCCACCAGTAAAATGTTTCCTTACTTTGCAGTTTTACGGAAAACAGTACGAATGAATTTTCAAAACAGCGCTATACTATCCTTGGGCAGCAACATGGGGCACCGCCTGCAAAACCTGCAACAAGCTATAGATTATATACATACACATGTGGCTACAGTGGTTACGGTTTCTGGTATTTACGAAACCCCGGCGCTGGGCTTTGAGGGCGATGCTTTTTATAACTGCGCCATAGTAGTGCATACCTCTAAAACCGCATTACAATTGCTGGTTGGCGTACGTGCTGCCGAGCAGGAGGGAGGCCGTATGCGCAGTGCTACCGGTGAGTATATTTCGCGCACCATTGATGTAGATATTATAGTGTTTAATGATGAGGTAATAGATGAGGTGCAACTTCAGGTGCCGCATCCGCGGCTACAGGATCGTAACTTTGTACTGTACCCGTTGCGCGATGTAGCCCCACACTGGGTACATCCCATTTTTAAAAAAGATGTAAGCAAACTTATAGCGTCAACTACCGATAATAGCGATTGCCAATGGGTCATGAAACTGCCTGCGCCGCTAAAATCTTATAACCCCGAACGGTTTAATTACATAGCCATAGAGGGAAACATAGGCGCCGGTAAAACATCATTGGCTAGTAAAATGAGTGAGGATTTCAATGGTAAGCTGGTGCTTGAGCGCTTTGCCGATAACCCGTTCCTGCCGTTGTTTTATGACGACCAGTCGCGCTATGCGTTTTCACTCGAAATGTCGTTCCTGGCCGACCGCTACCAACAAATAACCGACGACCTTTCTCAATTCAATCTGTTTAGCGATTTTGTAGTAGCCGACTACCATATTTTTAAGTCGCTTATCTTCTCAAAAGTCACGTTGAGTGAGGACGAATACCGCCTGTACCGTCGCCTGTTTGATATTATGTATAAAGAACTGCCCAAACCGGGGCTGTATGTGTACTTGTATCAAAATACACCGCGACTGTTGCAGCACATACGCAAACGCGGGCGCGACTACGAGCAGGACATCAGCGCCGATTACCTTGAAAGTATTAACCGCGGTTACCTGGATTATATAAAATCAGTACAGGGATTAAACGTTTTGGTTATCGATGTTACCGACCGTGACTTTATAAACAACCAGGAAGATTACCTGTGGATATTAGACCAGATAAATAAGACCAAATAACACCCCATTGGATAAAAATTTAGGCATCCTCATCCGGTTTGGGTGGGGATTTTTTATGTGGTTGTGTGGGTTTTTGTTTTTGTAATGCATTGACGGTCAATGGTATTTTGGTCTTAATTTTTTGTTAAATTGATTAGTTGTCCGTGGGAGTGAGTAAGGTAATTCTTTAATTTTAAGATACAAAAACCGCTTCCATCATGAAAATGAAACTCTTACTCTTTGTTTTCGCTATTCCCCTGCTATGTATGTCTCAAACAGCACGTGTAGATTCCCTTGCGGTGCGGGTGCTCGACAGGATGTCTGATATAATAGGCGAACTGAATTCCTGTAGTTTTAACCTGGCGGTAAGCTACGATGCCACCGGCGAATACGGTTTGGAAAAACGTTTTGTAAACCACGAAGTGATTTTTAAAGGCCCCGACAAAATGCTGGTGCAAACCAAAGGTACAGATTCGCACAAAGGGTATTGGTACAATGGTAAGCACTTGGTGTATTATTCGTACAAGGAAAATAATTTCTCCATAATAGCATCAGAAGGAGGGATTATGCAAACCATAGACAGTATTAATGCCGAATACGACATTGATTTCCCTGCTGCCGATTTCTTTTATCCGGGATTTACAGATGACCTGCTGGCGGAGTTTGGTACTGTTGTACTGTTGGAAAATGAAACCATAAACGGCAAAGATTACCTGCACATACTGGCCGATAACAGTAAGCTGAATTTTCAGGTATGGGTGTCTAATGATGCGCTTACGCTACCCCAAAAGTTTTTAATTACCTACAAAGACCAGAAAGGAACCCCACAGTACTTTGCGGAATTTTCAAACTGGAAGATAAACGGTGATTTCCCCGATGTGCTGTTTGATTTTGTGCCGCCTTCGGGAGCGCGAAAAATACAGATGCTATCTAAAAAATCGCAGTAACCCTAAAACCACCACATTATGAATACGCAAATAAAAACCTATATAAAATCACTTTTTCTGGTATTATGCATGCTGCTGTTTTCTCATACCGTAGAGGCACAGCGTATGGGGCACGGCGCTTCGCGTGGGACATCAAGGGCATCAAGACCGTCAGCTCCCAGAGGCGGTGGAGGAGGCGGTGGCAGGTCCAGGCAAAATGTTCAGCGCCCATCCCAAAACAACAATTCGCATGGCACTATAAACGGTGGTAGCCACAGGTCGCCTTCAAGGCAGCCGGGAGGTAACGGCCCGGGTTCGTCCGGACATGCAAACCAGGGCGGCGGCAGGCCAGATAATAACGGAAACCATGGGGGTGGCAGGCCGAACAATAGGCCGAACAATAATAACCACAATAACAATGTGAACATTAATATAAACAACAACCACAATCATTATAATACCAGGCCGCGTCCGCCCATGCACCATTATTCAAGGCCACCGTACAGGTATGGCGGATGGGGGTACTATAGTTTCAGGCCGTATTATTACCATCCGTTCAGGCCGTTCTATTGGGGGCCGGTATGGCATCCGTGGGGCTTTTTTGTAGCATCGCTGGCCACTACAGCCATTATTATTTCTATAGAAAACCAACAGTACCACTACGACCAGGGAGTGTATTACATAGAAAGTAACGGCGGATACACAGTCGTACAGGCGCCTGTGGGGGCTACCATTAAGGTATTGCCCGAAGGCAGCCAAACAGTGGTGGTAAACGAAACCACAAACAACTACTACTATGGGGGTACCTATTACGAAAAAGGTTCAGGCGGTTATACGGTAGTGCCTCCTACAGCGGGAACCGTAGTAGAGAACCTGCCTGAAGGAGCCGAAGAAGTTAGGGTAGGTGAGCAAACCTATGTGAAATATGGTGACACCTACTACCAACCCATACAGGTAGACGGCAAAAATATGTACGAAGTAGTAGAGGCTAAAGAAGAAAAATAAAAGTCTTGCTGATTATAAAAACAAAGTCCCGGGTTTGTACATCCGGGACTTTGTTTTGTATACGAATTGCAAAAATCAGTTTTGTACCATTTTTTTGATGATACTGCTTCCGTTACTGCTTACTTTCACTAAGTATATTCCGGTGGCAGAGGTATTAAGGCTTATTTTGTTGCCATTTCGTGTAAAATCTACTGCGCGACCCAGCACATCATAAACGGCTACGGTATATCCTTCGGGCGCATTGACAATGCTAAAACTACCCGAAAAAGGGTTAGGGTACACACTTACTTTTTCCGGGTTGATTTCGTTTGTGTTCAGGCTGCTGTCGCTGTCTATAAGATACGTCCATACATCGTTAAATACCGGGGTGGTGCCATTCATGGGTGTGTATGGGTCGGCTACTATGCATCCGTGAAAATTTGTAGGGTCGTTATCAGGGGTAGCCTGGGTATACAGCATGTGTGTATTACCGTAGGGTGGACTCGCATTGTCTGCCAGCGTAAGTGAACCAAAGGCATCCATACCGTAGTTGTTCCAGGTAACCTGTTCTACAGCAAAGTTTACCATTTGGTCTTCCTCGTGGATAAATCCGTAATACTTATTAGAAGGTGTGGGTCCATCCCAGGTAATCCAGTCGGCGGTGCGTACCAGTGGCGTTATCCAGTCGGCGGCGGCAAACATTACTACGCGGTCCACTTCATACAGCTTCGATATAATACCTGCATGCCCACCTCCCTGCGAATGCCCGCTAACAATAATTTTATTCCACTGTATGCTGTCGCCATCCATGTATTGATCCCAACTCTCCGAAGGATAATTAGCGGCAAGGTATTGCAGCAGCTTTTGGGTACGGCGTTTTATGCAGTTGTTTTCGTCAACCGTAATATCGGGGTGACGGTCTGTGCCGTCAAACACCTCCAGGCGGGCGCGGCTGTGGCAGGTGGTATCACTTACCGATGCACACAGGTCGTTAATGGCAATATCATTAGGGTACATAAGTCCTATGGCGTGGTAACCCAGGTTGGCCGCAAGCTTTAGTATTTGGCTATACCCATACGGCACGCCACCCGTACCCGGAAAAAACAGGAACAGCTTATCCTTTTGCGCCACATTAGGGTTGGTGTACACAAAGTGGTAATTGTTTGGCGTACCACTAAGCGGATCGGCGGTATTCGGGGCAATGATATGTTCGGTTTGGGCAAGGGCAGGGCACAACATGCCCATAAGCGCCAGCAGGGTAACAATACGTTTCATAACAAAAAGCAGGTTTTAGCCACGGTTTGCGGTAAATATAGCCAAAACCTATAATACTGTTGTACCGTTCATAGGGAGATTTGTCAGGTTGAGTTTTATGCGCTTACTCATTCCCCTCCTGTGAAGTCCCGATAGTTATCGGGGAGTAGGGCGGGGTGGGTTTTATGGAATACCCCGGGCGTTGCCCGAGGTTAGTATGTGCAACCCTTTCAGGGTCGGTGGGCTGCTTATGTGTTGCGTTTTTCAGGCTCCGTCCTTGCGAGCGGAGGAACGGAGCGCGGCAATCTTATTTTAGGTGTTAAAATCCTTCATTTCGAAATAACAACTTTCGCAAACGAGTTTAATCTTTGCAAATTCCATAGCTTTTTCATTCCAGCCGTCGTCCTCAAGTCGTATCGTTTCGCAATCATCGCACCATGCCTGAAAATCGTCATCTTCATAGAGTTCCATTCCCGGTTCGGTTTCAAAGGCTTCATGAAAACCTGTTCTTTGGGTCTTGTTTAAGTGTTGGCACACAAATGCCATTCTTCTTAAGCCATGTGTATTACATTGAATGAGCTCAGTTGCATTTTCCTTCATTTCTAAGGCTTCTGCCTCAGATAGTTCATTGATGAAAATAAGATAATGCAGCAGCCCACCCGACGACACTCTGTAAGTCCCTATAGGTTTAATTATCTTTTGAGTAAAGGCCAGCATTTCCCATCCGTCTATTTCATCAGCTTCCCATGAGGCAGTTATAAGTTTTTCGTATGCTGCTTTTTCTCCAAACTCTTTAATCTGTTCCGATGCTGTTTTTACATTAGGGTATGTAGTCTTGTTTGCCCAGCTCCACATCCAGGTTCCTGCTGTTGGAGAATAGGTTCCAATACTCTGAAATGCAAAATATTTCTTTATGTTATCACCCGGTTTGTCAGAAAACATAAATACACCCGATGGCTGGTCGAAATCCCAACGCGCATAACTATTAATTTCATGTTTGGCTAAAAAAAGCTCTTGGTTTTCATGGAGAGCGTTATATCCTTCTTTAGAAAAAGATTCAAATGTTTGCGACATACATATTGGTTTGTTGGTCAAAAATAGTGAAATCTCTTTGGTTTTATCCCCTCCCCAAAATTCCTTACCTTGCAACCGTTAAAAACAAACCTAATAATGAAACTACTACGCTTACTGGTACTGTTTATTACAGTGCCTGCCATTGCACAGCAGGGCGGTATGTGGATACCCTCACTGCTTAGCGGCCTTAACGAAAAGGAGATGAAACACCTGGGCATGAAAATGTCGGTTAAGGATATTTACGATGTTAACCACAGCAGCCTTAAAGATGCTGTACCTCAGTTTGACGGCGGCTGTACTGCCGAAATGATTTCAGACCAGGGATTGCTGCTTACTAACCACCACTGCGGTTTTGATAACATACAAAGCCACAGTACCCTGGAGCACGATTACCTGACCAACGGTTTCTGGGCCATGAGCCTTGCCGAAGAACTGCCTAACCCGGGTGTTACCGTAATGTTTATTGTTAGCATAGACGATGTAACTACAAAGGTGCTTGAAGGTACCCAGGGGCTTGACGAAAAAGCACGCCAACAAAAAATACAGGAAAACATAAGTAGCCTTACCAAGTCGCTGCCAAAAGAAGCGTGGCAGGAAAACAGCATCCGTACGTTTTACGAAGGCAACCAGTACATCCGTTTTGTAACCGAAACGTTTAAGGATGTACGCCTTGTAGGTGCGCCGCCATCGAGCATTGGTAAGTTTGGTAGTGATACCGATAACTGGGTGTGGCCACGCCATACGGGCGACTTTAGTATGTTCCGTATCTACGCCGATAAGAACAACCGCCCGGCAGAATACAGCAAAGACAACGTGCCGTACAAACCGAAGCACTTTTTCCCGGTTAACATAGGTGGGGTGAAAGAGAACGACTTTACTATGGTATTTGGTTACCCGGGTCGTACTACAGAGTATCTTCCGGCTGTAGCCGTAGAGCAAATAATGAACGTACTGGATCCTGCCAAAATTGAAGTGCGCGATGCTGCCCTTAAAGTTGAGGACGGCTTTATGCGCAAAGACCAGCAGATAAAAATACAGTATGCCGCTAAATATGCCGGTATAGCCAACTATTGGAAGAAATGGATAGGCGAGGTGCAGGGGCTTAAAAAGAGCGATGCCGTAGCTGTAAAGCGCGAATACGAAAAGAAATTTACCCAGTGGGTAAACACCGCGGGCAGGCAAGCCGAGTACGGTAACCTGCTTCCTGAGTTTGAAAAGAACTACAAAGCCATAGAGCAGTATTCATTGGCTCGTGATTACTTTGTTGAGGTAGCCCTGCGCAACACGGAGCTGCTTACCACAGGGTACAAGCTGTATCAGTTAGAGCAAATTTTTAATGCTAAAGGCGCACAGGCGTTTAACGACCGTAAAGCCAACGCGCTAAAAGGTTTTGAGGCTACCTTTAAAGACTACAGCAAGGTGGTAGATGAAAAAGTATTTGAACAGCTTATGGCGCTGTACTTAACCAAATCGCCTAAGCAGTTTTTACCGGAATCATTAGCTAATGCTAATGTGACCCAGCTTACCGCTGAGGTGTACGGTAAAAGTAAACTGACAAGTTACGAAGGTGTTCAGCAACTGTTAGAGAGCGACCCTGCTGCAATTATTGAAAAACTGAATGCCGATAAAGGCTATCAGGTTATTAAGGCAATGGCTTTGGCATACTATGATAAGGTAATGCCGAAGTACGATGAAATTAACCTGAAAATTACCGCGCTGCAACGTACCTACATGAAAGCCATACTGGAACTTAGCCCGAAAGATGCGCGCATTTTCCCGGATGCTAACAGCACGCTGCGTGTTACGTATGGTAAGGTAAAAGGATACGAACCCCGCGATGCGGTGTACTATGAGCCTACAACCTACCTGGATGGTGTGATTGAAAAATACGTGCCGGGCGATTATGAGTTTGATGTGCCGCAAAAGCTTATCGACCTGTACAATAAAAAAGACTACGGCCAGTATGGCGAAAATGGTAAAATGCCGGTATGCTTTATTGCTACAAACCATACTACAGGCGGTAACAGCGGCAGCCCTGCCATAGATGCTAAGGGTAACCTTATAGGGCTTAACTTCGACCGTGTGTGGGAAGGCACCATGAGCGATATTTATTACGACCCTGAAATTTGCCGAAACATAATGGTAGACATGCGTTATGTGCTGTTTATTATAGACAAGTTTGCCGGCGCAGGCCACCTGGTAAAAGAGATGAAACTGGTAAAATAATCCTGTTATGAAGAGGGGCTAAACGGACTTGTTTTGCAAAATATTATGCATGCAGATATGAATAATCCTTTAATGATAATGTTAAAATTGGGTTCTAAGCTAATAATATATTGAATTTCAAGAGCGAAAAGCCTAAAAAAAATTGTTGCGGAATTATTTTGCAGTATTAAAAAATTTATATCTTTGCTCCGAATTAATAATTAACCTTTATAATTTAGTAAGATGAAAAAAGTTGTTTTAAGCCTGGCTCTAGTTGCTGTACTAGGTCTTTCTTTCACTTCATGCAAGAAATCAGAAGGTGAAGCTACAGAAGGTACTGATACTGTTGCTGTAGACACTACTGCTGCTCCAGAAGCTCCAGCTGTTGATACTGCTGCTGCTGATACTACAGCTGCTGATACTGCTGCTGCTGCTACTCCAGCTGCTGAAGCTCCAGCTGCTCACTAAGAGTCAGATAACAGAAAGCATTAGAAAGCCACGCATTGCGTGGCTTTTCTTTTTTGTAAAACAATGCCCGGCCTTTTTTAAGTGCCGGGCATCTGTAAATATAAAACCAACCTAAAATTCTGTTAACTCACAATAAACAGGCTTGCTATGCTTGTGGCGGTTTCACCGGTCATTGGTTCATCAAATGATTCGGTATACGACCCCGAACCAAAAGCAGGATTGCCTGCTGTAGCGGTATACATGGTAATGTTTACCCCACCATGTGTAGTATTCTCTTCGCCGTCATAAACTCCCTGGGTTTGTTCGGGCATGCCTGCGCCACGGGTGTTGCCGGTTATCCAGCCTTTAAGTCCGCGCAGCCTGCGTATTTGCGATGCATGGCGCGCTTCTACGCTGTGTATTTGCAGTGCGGCAGTAAGTAAGTCGCCGTTACCCATTAGGTTGCCTGCCTGGCCTTTGTAGGCACGTACTCCTGTGTCTTCAAATGCCTGTGATAGCGCCAGGAAGGTTTCGTAATTGCTGAATGTGTCAAAAGCCCCGCCTACAGTAAAATCGAATGTAGGTTTAGCCGGTGCATTAGCGCCCAGGGCACTCATCAGGAAATTTACGTGTGCAGCTTCGTGCTGGCTTATCTGTGCTATGATAGCCTGGTCTGCTGCCGGAATAAGCCCTGCTGTATCCAGCGCTGTGGCATAAAACTCATCTTCCAGGTATTCCAGTATTAGTGCCAGTTGCAGTGCACTTGTGGCACTGTCTGCTGATGTGGTTGCATACGCGCTGTTTGCGGCATTCGCCTTTTGGCTGAATAAAGCAGCCATACCCAGTGGTAATGCGGCCATAGCGGCATTGGCTCCTACTTTTCCAAATTGGTTAAAGCTGTCGCGGCGATTGCTTTTTTCGTTAAGGTTTTTTATAAAGCCTTCGTTTGTAAATGATTCTATAAGTTTTAAAATATTCATGACGGTTCGTGTTAGAGGTTAATGATTATGGAAGGTAATTGGCAGAAAAAGCAGTTTGTATAAAATTCAGCGAGGCTACCACCGGAATTATTGCGCTGGGTTTTTCGGCTCCATCCAGTCCGTTTGTATCCACCACGTCGTTCCCTGCAAAGCTTGCCGTGCCCGGGCTTATAAGGCTGCGTATGGCGCTGGCGTGGCGCGCCTCTATAGATACTATTTTTCCGGCAATAACCAGGTAGTCGGCATTGGTAATATATTGCCCTGCGCCGTTATACGCTTTTACACCGGTATCTTCCAGTGCCTGTGCGGTAGCAAGTACACTGTTCCTGTTGTTAAAGTTTACAGATCCGTAAGAGAATTCCAGGTCGGGCAGCAGCGTACCCGAAGTACCTTGCAATGCGGCGGTAATGGCTGTTTTAAAAAATTCCCTATGCAGTACCTCGTGTGCGTACAGGTCGGCAAGTACTTGTTGTTCTTCGCTGTTGAATGTTGAGCCGAAGGTATTGCTGTTTACCACCCGGGTATAAAAATCGGCTTCCAGCTGCTCCAGTGCATAGGCATAGGTAAGTATACCTGCGTCGCCTCCACCCAGATCGAAAACGCCATTTCTTACTCCCGGTAGCTGGCTGTCGGTGTTGTTATTGTCGTCATCGTTGTTGCAGCCGGCAAGCAGTAAGCCTGTACCTGCAATAGCCAACCCGGATATTTTTAAGAAACTCCTGCGGCTTGCCATGTTTGCGGCGGGGGCGGTAACAACTTCGGTTACGGTAACTTTTTTACTTTTCATAATGAATAAATTAAGCGGTTAATATGTAAGGCAAGCATTGCCTGCCTGCTGTGGTTACTGTTACATACGCCGCTTATATGATTGTGGTTTTGTCCGTGAAGGGTGTTTCGGGGTTTTTTAACAAATATTTACCATTTAATGGTCGTTGTAAAATTCAGGAGGATTTTATTGCGGTTTTTTGCAAAATAATGCGATTTCTTGCAAAATGCGTTTTGTTGTAAGAATGGTGAAATTTTTATTAAGTTTTTAACGTTTTGAAATAAGAAAACGTTATATATTTATGAAAAATTCTTGCTAATGGCGCTTAAAGGGAATAATAGCTATTAGATTGCCGTTGCAATGTTTACGTTTTCGTAAAGTTGGTTGCAAGATTTTCGTAAAATTTTCGTTACTTTTACAATGTAAAAACATATCCTCCCGTGTATGAGACCAAAAGCGACCTTAAAACAAATTGCAAAAGAACTCGGTGTATCGGTATCTACGGTGTCGAAAGCCCTGAGCAACAGCCCCGAAATCAGCGAGCCAACGAAAATAAAGGTTCAGGAATTTGCCAAGCTTAAAAATTATAAGCCAAACAACATTGCCGTAAACCTTAAAAGCAAACGCTCTAAAACCATAGGTGTTATTATCCCTAATATTCTTAATCCTTTCTTTGCTAAGGTTTTTAGCGGTATAGAAAAAGAGGCTAACGAGCGCGGGTATAATGTAATTACCTGTATCAGTAACGAGTCGCTTAAAAAGGAAATTGCTGCTATGGACATGCTTAGTAATGGTACCATAGACGGTTTTATCCTTTCTATAGCCGATGAAACCCAAAAAGAGCACGAGTTTAAGCACTTTAAGGAAGCTATAGCCGATGATATTCCTATTGTAATGTTTGACAGGATATCTGACGATGTAAACTGTGATAAGGTTATTGTAGACGACTTTGATTCGGCAGTAAATGCGGTAAATCATATGATAAAGAAAGGAAGTAAGAGGATAGCCTTGCTTTCTAACCTTGATAATACAAGTGTGGGTAAGCTTAGAGCCGAAGGTTACTTACAGGCACTTAAAGACAACGGACTCCCGATAGACGAAAGCCTGATACTACGATGCGAAAGCAACGAAGAATTTGACGAGAAATTCCCTGATTTCTTCGATATCAAAGGTAAAAAGATTGACGGTGTGTTTGCGGTAGAGGAACACGCTTCAGTGGCTGGACACAAGGGTACGCTTAAATTAGGTGCAAAGATACCTGAGGAAGTACAGCTTGTAGGCTTTGCTGATGGTGTGTGGTCGCGCAGGCTTACACCAAGCCTTAGTACAGTGAGCCAGCACGGTCCCGAAATTGGAGAGGCAGCGGCTGACATCCTTATAAACAGGCTTGAAAGTAAAGAGGGAGAAGCTCCGGATTACCAAACTACGGTAATTAAAACAGAATTACGCCAAAGGGAATCTACCAGGAAATAATGCCGGTTTGTCCTTTATAAAAAATAGTAAATGGCTGCTCTTTCGGGCAGCCATTAGTTTTTTGTATACTCTTACTATTATTTTTTGTTGAAATACGTAGCCGAGCCGTTTTGCTCCAGGGTAAAGCCTTTCGGGTCGAAAATCATCTTTACTCCCGAGCCTTCGTGTATGAACTCGGTTTCGCTAAGCGGGGTAATATAAAAGGTTCCCTGCTCGTCGGCATGTACCCTTAGCTGGCCTTTTA
Organism: Flavobacterium sp. RHBU_3; assembly: GCF_046613565.1. Lineage (NCBI taxonomy): Bacteria > Pseudomonadati > Bacteroidota > Flavobacteriia > Flavobacteriales > Flavobacteriaceae > Flavobacterium > Flavobacterium sp. RHBU_3. The sequence goes on from NZ_JBKJHC010000005.1 coordinate 265,106, forward strand.
CCAGCGCAACGTTTATTACAAACGGCAGGCTTGCATTGGTGTAATCACCTTCAAATTTTTTCAGGGTATTCTCGTCAAGCGCTACAGCATCAAATGTAGGGAAACGATAAGGCAGCTTGTAGTAACAACTCAGGATGCCTATCATGGTGTCGTTAAAATTACAGTCTATCCCGTTAGTTATAAGAGATACGGCAAGCTCTTCCTTAGGATAATAACCTACTACCGACTCAAATGCTTCTATGCCGCCGTTGTGTCCGTAAAACTTACGCTCCCCAAACGGGAAGTTGAACACACCTTTACCGTAACTGAAATCCATGGTGGTCATGTGTGCCAACGATTCGGGGTTAATGATTTTCCCCGCCCACAATGCGGTAATAAATTTAGTTAAATCTTCCGGGGTGCTCTGTAGGGCTCCTGCTGCTCCCGCTACAGTTTCGTGCCACTCCTCCTGTTTTACCCAGGTGTCGCCTTCTTTTTTATATGAATACGCCTCGTTTTTCTTAGAATCTATCTTCCCGTAATATTTGGTGTTTTTCAGCCCAACTTTATTTATAATACGGCTGGTAACATTATCCTTATAGCTTTTGTGGGTAATATCCTGAATAATAAAACCCAATAACAGGTAGTTGCTGTTACTGTATTCGGCTTTGGTGCCGGGTTCAAAAACTGCGTCATATTTATACAGTTGTTCCAGCATATCGCGTCGCAGCTGTTGTGTGGTAAGCTTCGGGGTAAAGGTGCTGTCGTTAGTGTAATTATAAATACCACTGCTGTGGTTCAGCATGTTTGCAATGGTAATTTTATCGGCATTTTTTATCTTCGGGAAAAACGTGCTGAGCTTGGTGTCCGGTTTTAGTTTTTTCTCCTGAATAAGCTGAAAAACCACACTGGCGGTAAACATCTTGGTAATGCTCCCTATCTTGTATTTGGTTTGTGTAGTGGCTTTAACTTTACTGCCTATGTCCGCAAAACCATACGCCTTGCTGAAAACCACCTTGTCTTTTTCGCGTAGTGTAAGGCTACCCATAAACTTACCGTTCTGGTACAGGTAGGTCATCAGGCTGTCTATCTTCCTGAACTTAGCTTCCCCGCCTTGGGCGAATACAGAAAAGCTTATTATGCTGAAAAGTAGCGTAAATGTTTTTTTCATAGTTGTTTGCATATACTATATAACTGCTAAATTAAAAACATATTATTATTTTTGAAGTAAACAACCAGAAATATGGCAACCGTAAACCTTCTTAACAATCTTCATATCGATAATCTTACATATGAGAATGATCATCTTGGTCTCATTAAAAAAGGAAATATAATATCTTCATTTTTAAAAGAGAATAAAAATCAGTTTGGAGAAATAAAAATGTTTGCCCTTTATGGGGAATGGGGAAGTGGCAAAAGTACTCTAATGAAATATATTGAAAAAAAGATGGGATCTGATTTTAATACATGTTTTTTTGAGGCATGGAAATATGAAAAAGATAGTAATCTCATTCTTTCATTATTCGAAGAGATAAATACTAAAAACGAGAAAGGTAAATTCTTTACAAAAGGCAGGAAATTTCTTGTGAAATTTTTTACAGGTTTAGCGAAGGCTTTGAAGTTTGAGCTTAGCTCGCCTGAAATTAAAATTGGCGACTTTATAAAAACAGGTGGAGCAAAAATTGAATTTGATAGTGAGAAAATAGTAGAAAATATATTAAATTCTGATCTGTCATTTCGAGAGGCTTTGAAAGAATTTCAAGAGGATTTTATAGAGATGGAAAATGAACTTTTGAAAGTTTCAAAGAAGAAATTTAATATTGTTTTAATAGATGACCTTGATCGTTGCGAGCCTAACCAAATACTTAATTTGCTTTCTGCGGTCAAATTATTTTTTACATATGGAAAAAAAACTGTTTTCTTTTGCGGGATTGATAAAAAGGCGGTTGAAGAAGCGGTACGGACAAAGTATGGTGAGGTCGTAAAATCAAATGAATATTTAGAAAAGATTTTTGACATATCGTTCACGATGCCTATTAACAACAATATACTTCCATTAATAACTAACTGTTTTGGAGAAAAAAAATACGATTTTGGAGAAATCTATAAAAATAAAGAGGATAAAAAGAAGTTACAGGTTGATTATAGAATTAATGATTTTTTGAGTTCGTTAAATTTTACTAATCCTAGAAAAGTAAAAAAAGTTCTTAATAAATACATGATATTTGTCTCAATACTAGTGCAATCTAATAGCAAATTAAATATTCATTATAAGGATAAAAAAGAGACAGCAGGTTATTTTAAACTATTCTCGTTTTATATTTAATTATATTATATGAGTTTTATCCTAATCTATTCAATGACTTTTTGAACTTTGGTAAAAAAAAGTTAATGTTCACTAATGAACATAGGAAAAATATAGAAGAACAACAAAAGGTCCAAGATAAAAAACCTTCTTATGCATTCGAAACGGAAAAGTATGACATGTCAAAAATTAATTTTGACAAAATACACCAACTGTGGGCTCAAGATATTGATAGGCAACTCAATATTGAGCCCGAGGTTGCAATGGTGTTAGTTACTCTATGTCCGTCAAGTACTGATAGAATTGTTGATAATATTTATGATTATTCTATAATAAAAGGGAAAGAATTCATGGGTACATCTATTGACCATTTGTTTTTTAACTACATTTCATCGGGAACAGATTATAATTATGACTTTATAAAATCAATTTTACTCATAAAGAGTCCCTCGAGTATAAATATAAAATCTATAAAGGATGCGATTAATTTAAATTTGTAATAATATCTTAATGCGCTTCCAGCCAGTTTACGCCTTCACCTATTTCCACTTCCAGCGGTACTGCAAGGGTAAAAGCATGTTCCATTTCATGCTTTATCATGGGCTTTATGCGTTCCAGTTCTTCTTTATAAACGTCAAAAACAAGTTCGTCGTGTACCTGTAGCAACATTTTGCTTTTCCAGCCTTCATTCACCAGTCGTTTCTGTATGTTAATCATGGCTATTTTAATAATGTCGGCAGCGCTGCCCTGTATAGGTGCGTTCACGGCATTTCGTTCCGCGGCACCGCGTACCACGGCGTTAGCGGAGTTAATGTCCTTAAGGTAACGCCTGCGTCCAAGTACGGTGGTTACATAACCGTTTTCGCGTGCCGATTCTATCTGCTCGCTCATGTACTGCTTCAGGCGCGGGTAGGTTTTGTAGTAGGCTTCAATAAGGTCTTTACTTTCGCTGCGGCTCAGGGAAGTCTGGTTACTAAGCCCGAATGCCGACACACCATAAATAATACCGAAGTTTACCGTTTTGGCATGGCTACGCTGCTCGCGGGTTACTTCTTCAAGAGTAGTATTAAACACTTTTGCCGCGGTACTGGCATGGATATCCTCCCTGTTCTGGAACGAACGTATCATTTCAGGGTCTTCGCTCAGTGCTGCAATAATGCGCAGTTCTATCTGCGAGTAGTCGGCGCTAACTAAAACATAGTTTTCATCGCGTGCCACAAATGCCTTGCGTATCTGCCTGCCGCGCTCGGTACGGATAGGTATGTTTTGTAGGTTCGGGTTGTTGCTGCTCAGTCGGCCTGTAGCGGCTACCGTTTGCATATAATCGGTGTGCACGCGGCCGGTTTTGGTTTCTACCTGCCCCGGAAGCGCATCTACATAGGTGTTTTGCAGTTTTACTACCTGGCGCCAGTCCAGTATATCCTGAATAATGGGGTGTTCGTTAGTAAGGTACGACAGTACTTCTTCACCGGTAGCATACTGCCCGGTCTTGGTTTTCTTTTGTTTACTGCCGCCAATCTTCATTTTGTCAAACAACACTTCGCCCAATTGCTTCGGCGAACCCAGGTTGAACGTTTCCCCGGCGGCTTCGTATATTTTTTGTTCCAATGCCTTGGTGTCGGCGCTCAGTTCTGCCGAAAGCTCCTTAAGGTATGGTACATTAAGGTTGATACCCTCGGTTTCCATAGCGGCCAGTACCGGCATCAACGGAATTTCTATTTCGTCAAAAAGCTTGCGTGTGCCGGTTTCATCCAGCATCGGGGCAAACACTTCTTTCAGTTGCAGGGTTATATCGGCATCCTCTACGGCGTATTCCTTGATTAATTCCAGTGCTACATCGCGCATGCTCTTCTGTCCCTTGCCTTTTTTGCCAATAAGGTTTTCTATAGGCATTGGGGTATATTTCAGGTAGGTTTCGGCCAGTACATCCATGCCGTGGCGCATATCCGGGTTAATCAGGTAATGCGCTATCATGGTATCAAAGAATTTACCCTTTACCGTAATACCGTAGCTCGAAAGAATCTCAAGGTCGTATTTCAGGTTTTGGCCTACTTTTTCTATTTCTTCGGCTTCAAAGAACGGGCGGAATTTATCTACAAGCACTTGTGCTTCGGTTCTGTCTGCCGGAACCGGTACGTAAAAGCCTTTACCTTTCTCCCACGAGAACGACATGCCTACCAACTCAGCGGTAAGTGCATTTACGCCTGTAGTCTCGGTATCAAAACATACGCTCGTTTGCTTAAGCAGGTTACTTATTAAAAAGTTTACGGCTATCCCTTCTGCTACCTGGTAGTGGTGGTCGGTATTTTCAAGCGTGCTGTAAAAAGAACTGTGTCCTGCAGCAGGAGTATCAGCATCATCAAACCCAAACAGGTTGGTTTGGTTTTCGTCTTTTTTGCTGCTTTTTTTAGCCGCTGTTGCGTGGGCATCAGCACTATTAGGGTTTATCTGGTCGTATTCTTCACCGTGTGCAAACAGCTTATGGAATTGGTCGGCCAGGCGGCGGAATTCCAGTTCGTTAAACAGGGCCTCTACTTTTTCGGTATCGGGTTTTGTAAGCTCGTAGTCGTGCTCGTCAAACGTTACGTCGCAGTCGGTAATTATCGTCGCGAGCTTTTTAGACATAATGCCCAGCTCTTTGTTGTTTTCTATGTTTTCACGCATTTTACCTTTCAGCTCGTGGGTATTGGCCAAAAGGTTTTCCATGCTGCCATATTCTTTCAGTAGCTTTTTTGCGGTTTTTTCGCCTACACCCGGCAGTCCCGGAATGTTATCTACAGCATCGCCCATCATGCCCAGGTAGTCAATAACCTGTTCGGTGCGCTCTATCTCAAAACGGTCCAGTACCTGCTGCACACCCCATATTTCTATGTCATTCCCCAGTCGGGATGGGCGGTACATAAAAATGTTTTCGGTTACCAGCTGTGCAAAATCCTTATCGGGCGTTACCATGTACACCTGGTAGTTTTGCTTTTCTGCCTGTTGTGCTATAGTACCTATAAGATCGTCGGCCTCACAACCTGCCAGTTCTATAACCGGTATGTGCATGGCACGAAGTATTTCCTGTATATAAGGCACAGCAATACGAATGGCTTCAGGGGTTTCATCACGATTCGCCTTATACGCCGTAAACATTTCAGAGCGTACTGCACTGCCTCCTTTATCAAAGGCTACGGCAAGGTGGTCCGGGCGTTCGCGCTTTATTACATCAATCAGTGAGTTCATAAAGCCCAGTATGGCACTGGTGTCCATGCCCTTGCTGTTTATCCTTGGGTTTTTTATAAAGGCATAGTAGCCACGAAAGATAAGCGCATAGGCATCAAGCAGGAAAAGTCGTTTTTGCTGTGACATGAGTCCGGTTTTTGTTAGGATGTAAAAATACTGAAACCTGCCTTAATAAAAAAGTGCAGCGCCCCGTTGCTATAAAAGCTGCGGGGCGCTGTATATATAGAGTGATAGTTTTCCGTGTGGTGTTTATAGCAAAGTTAGGCAGTGTTTAGTGAACAAAAACCTAACGAACTGATAGTGTTTTGCTAAAAAAACACCTGACACGTATACTGACATAACGTAATGTGGCACATTTTATGATGCAACCTTAGCAATATATTTTTTTACTACACACATGCGCCAAATAATACTGCCGCTTTTGCTGGTTTTTATAGTAATCAGCGAAATTTACACCTTTATAGCGGTAAAGGAAGCGGTAAAAAACCGCTGGTTCCACTGGGTATACCTTGCAATATCAGTGCTTATCATAGCTTATATTGTTTATTCATTCATGCAGTTTGACCGCAGTAAAGGACAAACCCGCCAAACCCTGTTTACTATAGGGCTAATGCTTATAACCGTAGTGCCAAAGCTGCTTATAGCCATAGTAATGCTGGGCGAAGATATCTTTAGGTTGTTTAATGGTGTTATCCGTGCTTTTGCAGGGCAAACCGGGCAGCCGTTCTTTGCCGAACGCCGCCGTTTTGTAAGCCTTGCCGCGCTGGGTGTGGCTGCTGTGCCGTTCCTGTCGCTGCTGTATGGCATGACCAAAGGCAAATACAATTTTAAGGTACGCAAAACTACCCTTACTTTCCCCGATTTGCCTGAAGCTTTTGATGGCATGTCGATTACACAGATATCCGATGTACACAGCGGCAGTTTTGATGATAAAGAGAAAATAGAATACGCAATTGATCTTATTAATGAGCAAAAAACGGACATAGTACTGTTTACTGGTGATATTGTAAATACCCATGCAACAGAAATGCATCCGTGGATAGAAACCTTTAAGCGTATACACACCCCTAAGTTTGGTAAATACTCAGTATTGGGCAACCATGATTATGGAGAATACGTTTCATGGCCTTCGCAGCAGGCAAAGGATGAAAACTTTAAAGAGATTAAAGACCTGCATAGGCAAATCGACTTTAAACTGCTGCTTAATGAACACGTAAAGCTGAATAAAGACGGTCAACAGATAGCTCTGGTGGGAGTTGAAAACTGGGGTAAAGGCTTTAAGCAGGCAGGCGATCTTAACAAGGCTTCGGAAGGTTTAGGTAAAGATGATTTCAAGATACTGATGAGCCACGATCCAAGCCACTGGGATATAGAGGTGCAAAAGGACGACAGGCATTACCAGCTTACCCTTAGCGGGCATACACACGGTTTTCAGTTTGGTATAGAAATACCGGGTTTTGTAAAATGGAGTCCTGTACAATACGTGTACAAACAATGGGCTGGCCTTTATGAAAACCTGGGCAGGTACATTTATGTAAACCGCGGTTTCGGTTTCCATGCATATCCGGGCAGGGTGGGCATTTGGCCTGAAATTACCGTGCTTACACTAAAAAAAGGTTAATTAGCGCCTTCGTATTGTAAAAATGCTATATTTGTATGAAAATTTCCTAATAACAAAGGTTTTTAGAGTATTTTAACACAGCCAATTTATGTCAAAATTCGGAGAACTTATTAACTCGCCGGTTCCTGTGCTGATTGATTTTTATACGGAATGGAATGAGCCTTCTGTAGCCATGCACCCTGTAATCAGGGATGTAGCTGCTGCGCTGGGCGATAAGGCTAAGGTTATTAAAATTGACGTGGATAAAAACCAGGAACTTGCCGATGCGCTTCGTATTAAAGGTTTGCCTACGCTTATGATCTATAAGGGCGGCGAAATGGTATGGAGGCAAAGCGGCGAACTTGATGCCAATACAATCATCGGCCTGGTAAAAGAACAGTACTAATACGGTAACAGACCAAAACGGTACCGTTCCCTTTTTAAATATTCTATGGCTCGTGGCAGTGCATACTGCAGGTTGCGGCGTGCTTTTTCGCTGTCATGGAATATTATAATACTGCCGTTTTCCACATTATTTATTACATTCTTCAGGCATTTCTCAGGAGTAATGTCTTGGTCGAAGTCTGCACTAAGTACATCCCACATTATCAGCTTAAATCCTTTGTGCCTCATGGCCGATGCCTGCTTGCGGCTCATTTTGCCATACGGCGGACGGAATAAGCGCGTGCCTTCGGGTTTGTGCTTTTCTATGGATTTCTGGCACAACTCGGCATTTTTTACATAGATTTCGTCATCTACCACCCAACCGTTAACGTGATTAAAGGTGTGGTTTCCTACAGCATGCCCGGCTGCTATAACCTGCTCAAAAACTTCGGGGTGTTTTTCTATGTTATCACCTATGCAAAAAAATGTAGCCTTAATGTCGTGGCGTTTCAGCACATCCAGTACCCAGGGAGTAACTTGTGGTATGGGACCGTCGTCAAAGGTAAGGTACACGGTTTTCTCCCTCCGGGCTACATTCCAGATGAATCCCCCGAAGAACTTCTTTATAAACCAGCGTGTTTTTACCCAGTAAAATCCCATAGCTAAAAAAAGATGCAGCCGAAGCTGCATCTGTATTTGTGTTATTTTCCTTTTGCTGTATCGGCAGCTTTTGCTTTGTTAGTGTCTAACGCTTCAATATCTAAAGAGTCTTCGGGTTTTGCTTCACCTTCGTTTTCCCTTCTGTATTTCCCTACTTTTTGGTTAAGCTGGTTAAACTTAGGATACTCTTTATTATAGTATTCGTCATCTCCGTTTTCCTGCGCCAGCCACAGCAGACTGCGATAGCGTTCTATATCGGTAGCAATGTCGTTGCGTATATACGTTTGGTCACTTGGGCTTACGCCGGCATAAAATACAAGGCTTTCCTGGTATTTTTTAATCAGTATATCTAATACTTTATGTGCACTTTGTTTATCGCCTAACTCGTAGTAACCTGTAATAAACGGCTCCAGTAGCGTATAGAAACCATACTGTTCTACTGGTAGCTTGGTCATGGCCAGGTCTATTACCTTACGTGCTCTTACTTTATCGCCTTGGTCTATTAGTGCCTGCATTAGCCTTGCCATATTGGTACGGTAGGTAATGCTGTTTTTACGGGTTTCCGGATCATGGTAAATGTTCGGGCTTTCACTGTTACCCCATTCCCAGTGCATAACAATGTCGTACATTTTGTTGGTGTCTATACGACCCATATCCAGTGGGCTGCCATCTTCGGGTATTGCAGTTTTTAGAGGTACAAGTTTATATACCATACCGTCAAGCTGAAGGTAGTCCTTCATCCATAGATAATCGTCATCGCCAAAACTACCGCCGGTAAAATATATAGGTCTTTTCCAGTTGTTGTTGTATACAATGTCCAGCATCATAAGGCGGTTCTTGTATAGAGCGTCACCTTTTATAGTAAAGTCAATATACGGTACTATGCTGTCAGCCAGCTCAGGACTTACAATTTTGTTTTTAAGTACCGAAGCCTTGTCTACGTTAAAACGGATTTTGTTAGTAGGGTAGTAGTTTACCCAGTGGCCGTTGTTCAGCTGGCGTTTTAGCCTGTTGTCGTCGCTGCCCATCAGTTTAAGGAAGTAACTCAGGTCTATGCGCTCATCAGTACCCGGTATGTACAGCATATAATCGCGTGTACCTTGTTTGTATTGGTCGTGATTAAAGGTTATAGGCATAGGCTCGCTTTCATAAGCCTTGCGTTTCATTTGGTCTATGTACCAGTCCGTCATAAACAGGCTGGTGTTTACAATACGTACGTCGGTGCGGTAGCCCTCTATTTCCTGGGCATACCATAGCGGGAAGGTGTCGTTGTCACCAATGGTAAACAGTATTGCGTTTTTATCGCAAGACGACAGGTATGCCTTAGCCATAGCCAGTGCGGTATAGCGGTTAGCACGGTTGTGGTCGTCCCAGTTTTGGCTTGCCATAAGAACCGGGGCCGCCAATAGGCATACTGCGGTAACGGCAGGTAGGGCTATCTTCGGGGTTACATATTGTTTTATCCATTCGTAAATGGCATATACTCCAAAGCCCAGCCAAATGGCAAATACGTAGAATGAGCCCACAAGGGCATAATCCCTTTCGCGTGGTTCGAATGGTCTTTCGTTAAGATATATTTTTAATGCAAGCCCTGTAAACAGGAATAGGGTAAGCAGTACATAGAAACTCTTCATATCCCTTGTGGCATGGTAAGCTAAACCTAAACATGCTAAAAGGAATGGTAGCAGGTAGTATACGTTACGGCCTTTATTGTTTGCCTGGTCGCTTGGCAGGTTTTCCTGGCTGCCCAACCTAATTTCGTCAAGGAATTTAATTCCCGAAATCCAGTTGCCTTCAAGGTCGTCATAGCGACCCTGTAGGTCATTTTGCCTTCCGGCAAAATTCCACATTAGGTAACGACCGTACATGTAGCCAAACTGGTATTCAAACATGAACTTCATGTTCTCTGCAAAGCTTGGTTTTTCTACTATAAGATAAGAACCGTAGTGGTTAAGGAACTTGTTGTAATCAGTAAAATCAAGTTGGCCAGAGTGGTATGAGGCTTTGAATTCGGCAATAACCTGCTCTATATTGGCACGTGCTTCTGCTACAGCCTGGCCTACTTCTTCTTCGCTCATTTGGTCTACCGGAAGCCCCATGCGGTATAGGTCTTCAGAGAAATCATAAGCAGGATCCAGCCTGAAGGCAGGAGGTGCTGTAAAGTTCATATAGTTTGCTGCGCTTTCCGGGTTCCACATACGTGGCATAAAGCCTTTGTGGTTGTTGTCGGTGTTCTGCTTAGCGTTTTTATATTCGTTTACTATAACGTACTTGCCAGAGTTGTAATCACGCTGGTAGTTAGGTTTTTCGTCTTCATACGGGTGGTCTTTATCCAGGCCGCTGTACGTATCAGTATACATAGGGCCGTAGAATAGTTTTTGCTCACCATACTGCTCACGGTTGTAGTAAGCCAGTACTTCGGTGGCATCACTTGGGTTGTTTTCGTTTATAACCACATTAGCGTTAGCGCGTATCGGCAGCATCATCCAGGTGCTGAAACCTATAAGTATAAACAGTATGCTTAGCAGTATGCTGTTGTACATGGCAAGGCCTTTCTTTTTAGTATAGCCAAGACCAAAGTAAAATACCGCTACTATAGCCAGGAACATAAAAATAGTACCCGAGTTAAACGGCATGCCAAGAGAATTTACCATGAATATTTCAGTAATCCTGAAAAGCGCCATGGTGTATGGTAGCAGTAACTTAAAGATGAACAGTAGTATAGCTATGATAACAATGTTTGCTATAATGAAGTTCTTTACCGTTACCGTTTTGTAATTTTTGAAGAAATATATAAAGCCAATACTGGGAAAGGCAAGTAGTGCCATAAAGTGTACCCCGAACGAAAGGCCTATAATCAGTGATATGATTAGTAGCCATTTGTTGCCGCGTGGCGTGTGCATGTCCTGCTCCCATTTAAGGCCAAGCCAAAGCAACAGGGCTATAAATAACGATGCCATGGCATAAACCTCGGCTTCAGTAGCGTTAAACCAGAAACTATCGGTAAAAGTAAAGGCAAGTGAGCCTACAGCACAAGAAGCAAGTATGGCTTTAAGGTTGCTTTCGCTTAGTTCAGAATATTTGCTTACAACTGATTTCAGTACCATGGTACCTGACCAGAACATAAACAGTATGGTAAAGGCACTGGAAAGTACCGAAACCATATTCACCATAAGGGCTACATGCTCTTTGTCTATTGCGAACATGGACATAAAAGCGCCCATCATCTGGAAAAGCGGCGCTCCCGGAGGGTGGCCTATTTCAAGTTTGGCTGAAGTAGATATGTACTCCCCGCAATCCCAAAAGCTCAAAGAAGGTTCTACAGTTAATGAATACGTGATTAGGGCAACCGCAAATACGGACCATCCCACAATGGTGTCCCATTTCCTGAAATTGAATGTTGTCATGTATGGTGAATTATCCTGGATATAAATTCTAAATGCAAAGAAACTATTTTTTTGCCAATGATAAAGGATATTGTGTTTTTTTGAATGAAAAAGAGGCCATATCTCAAAGTGTAGCGTTTCGTTTTTTCCATTTCGACTGTAGCGAAGCGGAATGGAGAAATCTCAATAGAATGCCATTAGTGATTTAACTTCGTTGAACCTTCGGTGTCTCGACTCCACTGCGTTTCGCTCGACCCAAGGGTTATACCCGAATAGGCGAAGCAAATGGAACTGAATCATATTTCGTTTTCCCTGCCAAAGCGCATAAACCAGCCGTTGCAGGTATTAAATGTTCCTTTGTGTTTTTCGTACAGTGCGGTATCACCGTTTTCCTGCATAACCTGTAGTAAGATGCGGTAGCGCTCTATCTGCATTACAATTTCATTTGCCTGACGGTTTTGTTCCACAGCAGAAAGTGAATGGTAATACCCCAGACTTTCCTGGTACTTGCGGGTAAGCTGTGCCAGTAATTGCTGTGCTTTTGCTTTTTCACCTACTCGATAATAACCTTCGGCAAATGGTGTAACCATGGTGTAATACCCAAAAAGGTCTACAGGCATTTTTTCCATGGCAAGGTCTATCACTTCACGTGCCTTGTCATATTGTCCTTCTTTTATAAGGGTGTCGCTCAGGCGTGCCATATTTGCCCTAAAGGTAATACCGTTGTGGCGGGTTTCGGGGTCATGGTATATTTTGGCGTTACCGCTGTTCCCCCAGTCCCAATGCTTTACCGTGTCATACGATTTTTCGCTGTCCACGTAACCCAACTCAAACGGCGAGGCATTTTCGGGTGCTTCAGTGCGTACGGGTACAAGTTTTAGAACCAGCCCCTGTGCTTGCAGGTAGTTTTTCATCCAGCCATAATCGGCAGCTTCGCCGGTACGGCCGGTAAAACAGATAGGTCGGTCCCAATTGTTATTGGCTATAATGTCCAGCATGGCCATATTGCCTTTGTAAATGGCGCTTTTAGGTAGGTCAATATCAATAAACGGAACTATAGAGTCATATTTGTGCGCTGGCAGCACCTTGTTTTTTACAACCTTTTGCTGGTCTACCGTCAGCCTGAGTTTATTGGCGGGGTAGGTATATGCCTTGCGTCCGTTTTCAAGAGTTATAGTAGTGCGTTCATCATCGGTGTGGATAAATTTCATAAAGTCGCCCATGTCTACGCGCTTGTCGGTACGTGGGTCGTACAGCAGGTAATCGCGCGTGCCGGCACGGTATTGCTCATGGCTAAAGTTTATTGGCAGTGCCTCCGAAGTGTAGGTTTTTCGTTTCATCATGTCAATATACCAGTCGGCATTAAGCAGCTCTGTACACACCACGCGTACATCGGTGCGGTAGCCCTCAATTTCCTGTGCATACCATAGCGGGAAGGTGTCGTTATCGGCGGCGGTAAACAGTATGGCATTTTTGTCGCAACTGTCCAGGTAGGCTTTTGCCATGGCTACTGCGGTGTAGCGGTCGCTACGGTTGTGGTCGTCCCAGTTTTGAGTAGCCATACGTACGGGTACTGCCAAAAGTATAAGTACAAGGGCAACGGGTGCAAGCATGGGTGCCTTCAGGTATTTTTGAGTGAACTGCTGTACGGCAAATGCTCCCAGCGCTATCCATATTGCAAATACATAGAACGACCCTACCAGTGCATAGTCGCGCTCGCGGACTTCGAAAGGTTTTTCATTCAGGAATATTTTAAGGGCAATACCTGTAAACAGGAACAATACCAGCAGGGTATAAAAACTCTTTGTGTCTTTCCTGGCGTGGTACACAAGCCCTATTATACCCAGTGCAAATGGCAGCATATAATACAGATTACGCCCCTTGTTGTTTTGCATGTCCGATGTAAGGCTGTCCTGAGGGCCAAGGCGGGCTTCGTCTATAGCGGTAATGCCGCTCATCCAGTTGCCATTTACGGCATCCAGCTTGCCTTGCTCGTCGCTTTGACGGCCTGAAAAATTCCACATCAGGTACCGCATGTACATATATCCAAACTGGTAGCTGAACATATACGACAGGTTTTGTTGCAGTGTAGGCTTTTCTACCACAAGATAACGCCCGTAATTTTTCAAGAAGTTGTCGTACTCCTCATTCCCCATTTCGCCTTTAGCATACGCTGCCCTGAATTTGGCTATAATGCCTTCAAGTTGCGCACGTGTGCTGTCTATGGCCTGTGCCGCTTCTTCTTCGCTTAGGTTGTCTATATCTACGCCTGCATGCGCCAGGTCGTCGGTAAAATCATATTGCGGGTTAATGTGGAATGCCGGAGGTCCGGCAAGCGCCATGTAGTTTACCGCCATATCGGGGTTGTTCATGCGGGGCATAAAACCTTTGTGTGCATTGTCGGTATTCTGGCGGGCGTTTTTATATTGGTTTACAATTTCGTATTTGCCTGTTTTATCGTTTCGTTCGTAGTTTGGCTTTTCATCTACATACGGCTGTTTTGCATCCAGGCCTGCATAGGCTTCGGTATACATAGGGCCATAGAATGTTTTTTGTTCCGGGTACTGTTCACGGTTGTAGTAAGCCAGGAGTTCGGCAGCGTTGTTCGGGTTGTTTTCATTAATAACAATATTGGCATTGGCGCGTATGGGTAGCATTATCCAGCACGAAGCACCTATCAGTATAAAAAGTATACACAGTATGCCGGTGTTTGCGGCAGCCCAGCCTTTTCGAGCCGAATAGCGCAGGCTAAAATAAAACCCACCTATCAGTAACCCAAAAGCCAGTATGGTACCGGAGTTAAAAGGCAGCCCGAAGGTATTCACCATCAATATTTCCGTTTTGCCAAAGAATGCCATTGTGTACGGCATAAGGAAAGCAAATACAAAGAACAGTAATGCTACAATGCCGATATTGGCAATGATAAAGTTTTTTATGGTGATTTTATTGTAGTTCTTAAAATAATAGATAAGCCCTATAGACGGCAGTGTAAGCAGTGCCATAAAATGTACCCCGAACGATAGCCCGGTAAGCATGGCTATTAGCAATAACCATCGGTTGCCTTTAGGGTTGTGCATTTCATTACCCCAGCGCAGGCCACACCACAAAATAAGTGCTATAAACAGGGAAGCCAGTGCGTATACCTCGGCCTCTACGGCGCTGAACCAAAAACTGTCTGAGAACAAAAAGGCAAGCGAACCCACGGCAGCTGCACCCAGTATCAAGCGGTTTTGATGTTTGTTATCCTCTGTTTGTTTTGGTAGCAGGTCTTTTAATATCAGCGTAAGCGACCAAAACATAAAAAGTATGGTAAAGGCGCTGGCCAGTACCGATACCATGTTTACAGCAAAGGCTACCTCTTTAGTGTTTAGTGCGAAAGACGCAAACACAGCCCCCAGCATCTGGAAGAGTGGTGCTCCCGGCGGATGGCCTATTTGCAGCTTGGCCGAAGTGGAAATATATTCGCCGCAGTCCCAGAAACTCATGGTAGGCTCGGCGGTGGTATAGTAAATTATTAATGCTGTGATGAATAGCAGCCATCCGGCCAGATTGTTCTGTTTTTTAAAGGTAAAGTTTTTCATAAACAGTTTTTTTGGTTGTTACAATAAACGGCAGAATTGTTCCTAAAGTATTCGTAGCAATGCTGAAATTACAAAAAATCTCTGTTTTTTCAAGTATTTGATACTGTTTTTGTTGGGAGGTTTATGAGGTGTTTTATTCCGGAATTTTAAATTTTTTTATGCGCTACATTTGGAAAAAACAAAATATGTAGTACATTTGCACTCGCAATAAGCAACCACGATGGTCTATGGTGTAATGGTAACACTACTGATTTTGGTTCAGTCATTCTAGGTTCGAGTCCTAGTAGACCAACTGGTAAGCCTCCCAAACGGGAGGCTTTTTGCTTTTATAACCTTTTCTGTTTTTTGTAAAATAGTATTTGAGTTTATGTGTAAAGATGTTTTTAAAAGCCAATCTTTGTAACTTTGTTGCCTGCGACTTTTAGACTTTATAAACTTTACGATTTTATATACTACAATTGATATCTAAAAACACCATAGACACCGTTTTTGAAACCGCCCGTGTAGAGGAGGTAATCGGCGATTTTGTAGTGCTGAAACGCGCAGGAACCAACCTTAAAGGTTTGAGCCCGTTCAGTAATGAAAAGTCGCCCTCGTTTATGGTGTCTCCGGTTAAACAGATATGGAAAGACTTTAGTTCTGGTAAGGGTGGTAATGCCGTGGCATTCCTTATGGAGCACGAGCATTTCAGTTACCCCGAAGCCATTCGTTACCTTGCCAAAAAATACAATATTGAGATAGAGGAAACTGAGCAAAGCGATGCTGATAAGGAACAGGCCAACGAAAAGGAGAGTATGTTCCTGGTGTCGGAGTTTGCCCAAAAGTATTTCCAGAATATAATGCTGAATACCGATGAGGGGCAGGCTATAGGTTATTCGTACTTTAAAGAGCGTGGCTTTACCGGCGAAACCATAAAAAAGTTTGGCTTGGGTTATTCGCCCGAAGCTTATGAGGCTTTTAGCAAAGAAGCGCTGGGTAAAGGCTATAAGCTGGAGTATATGGAAAAAACCGGCCTTACCATAGTGCGTGAAGATGGCCGTATGGCCGACCGTTTCCGGGGTAGGGTAATGTTCCCTATACTAAGTATGAGCGGGCGCGTGCTGGGTTTTGGTGGGCGTATATTGGGTAACGATAAAAAGGTAGCCAAATACCTTAACTCGCCCGAGAGTGATATTTACCATAAGAGCAAGGTGCTGTACGGTATTTTTCATGCCAAGCAGGCCATTGCTAAAAAAGATAACTGCTACCTTGTTGAAGGTTATACCGATGTGATACAAATGCATCAGGCAGGTATAGAAAACGTGGTGGCATCGAGTGGAACGGCATTAACGCCGGACCAAATCAGGTTGGTGAGCCGCCTTACCAAAAACATCACGGTGCTTTTTGATGGTGATGCTGCGGGCTTGCGTGCTTCGGTACGGGGGATAGACCTGATACTGGAGGAAGGCATGAATGTAAAGGTATGTACCTTCCCGGAAGGGGATGATCCTGATAGCTTTGCAAAACGTACTCCGCACGATGAGCTGGTAAATTACCTGGAAAATAACGCTAAAGACTTTATACAGTTTAAGGCCTCGCTGCTTATGGATGAAGCGAAGCAGGATCCTGTAAAAAAGGCAGGTCTTATCCGCGATATGGTAACCAGTATTTCTAAAATACCCGACCGTATACAGCGTGAAGTGTACATACAGGAAACTTCGCGCATTATGGATATTAATGAGCAGGTGCTGGTAAGTACGCTGGCTCAGATTACCACCAAGGATATAGCTGATGCCGATAAAAAGCTGAAAGAAGACCGCAAGGCGCAGGCTATGAAACCTGTGACGGATGAAATGCCGGAAAATCGTGAACGTGTAAACATACTGGAGCGTGTAGAGCGGAAAATGATAGAAATATTACTGCTCTATGGTGGTAATGAGGAGGAGTTTGAGGATGTGTTTATAAAGTTTGACGAGTTTGGTAAAGAATACGAGCATACCGAACGTAAGGAGTATAAGGTGTATGAGCGTGTTTACCTGAACCTTCAGGAAGATGAGATACAGTTTACCCATCCGTTGTTCAGGGACTTGTACGCTGCCATAATTAATCATTATATGACGCACCAAAACCTGGTACCTGAAGAGTTTTTAAATGCGCTCCCTCCGGAGCTGCAATATGAGGCGGCTGATATTTTTATGCAGGAAGAACGCTATCATGTACATGAGTGGGAAGAGCGCAAGCAAATACCTGTAAAGCATAAAGCCCTGTCTATAGCGGTGTATACAAATGAGCATATTGCCGACCTGAGATGGCTGCTGCTGGGGCGCCTGATTCAGGATCTTAAAATGCAGGTAAGCCCTGAGGCTGATAATATGGAGATATTAATGGCGGTAAATGACTACAATACGCTGGTAAATTACCTTTCTCGAAAACTGAGCAGGTTAAGAAGCAGCTTTTATTAAGCAAAAAAATAGCGCCCCGGGAAAAGGGCGCTTAATTTTTTAATACCTAAGGGGGTATTTTTGTCTTAAAAGCGTTTTGTGAGTAGTGGTGTTTTCCTTTTGCCTGTACTGTTTTGTTATACTATATCCAGCGTTTTGGCTTTGTTTACAAGGTCTACAAGGTTTGTAACGTGTAGCTTTGTAAGCAGTCTGAGCTTGTACGTGCTGATTGTTTTTTCATTCAGGTCCAGCAGGTGTGCAATCTCTTTGTTCTTTTTTCCTTCGCTAAGGTAGCGCAGTACTTCAATTTCCCTTGAAGAGAGTTTGCGGTACAGGCGTTCGCTTTTCTTGCCTTTGTTTAGCAGGGCAAGGTTTTTCTTAACCGCGTCGCTAAATACAACATCACCTTCGTCTACCTTTTTTATAGCACTTTCCAGGTCTTCAAGCCGCGAGCTTTTGTGTACATAGGCAGATATACCCGCCTTTAAGGCATTTGGAGCATAAATTTGCTCTGCCAGGTTTGTAAACACAACAATTTTAGTGTCCGGAAAATCCCTTACAAGGTTCTTTACATTGCTTATGCTTGTAAGTCCCTCTAATTCCAGGTCTACTACGGCTATGTCAACCGTTTTTTTGCTTAAAACCTCAATAAGTGCATCCAGGTTATTTACCACACCCACAAAGCTAATCTGCGGATTGTCATTGAAATACGACTTCATTCCGTAATGAACCACCGGGTGGTTATCCGCAAGGCATAACTTAATCATAACTGCATGTTTTGGGTTCTACATACAGTAAAATTAACCATTAGTTTCTTAAAGATTTGTGAATGAAAGAATTTTATTTCAAATTTTTAGGTATTTCACACACCGGAATCGGGTTCATTTTGTGCTGATTTATCGTATTAAGACGTTTATAAATGTCAAAAACCTCTTTTTCGCGCCCGGTAAATTCATGACTTTCTTTCCCGAAGGCATCCTGCTGCATAGCCCATTCCAGCTCCTCATAAGAAGCTCCTATCTGGTCTTCATCGCTACGGTCATCGCCAAAAAGCCCGTCGGTAGGTTTGGCTACCAGTATGCTGTTTGTCACGCCCAGATGCCTTGCCAGTATGCGTACTTCGGTTTTGGTAAGGTCGGCTATAGGGCTTACATCTACACCGCCATCGCCATATTTTGTATAAAAACCTACGCCAAAGTCTTCTACTTTGTTACCGGTTCCTGCTACTATAAAACCGTGAATTCCGGCATGGTAGTATAGGGTAATCATACGAAGGCGCGAACGGGTGTTGGCTTCGGTATGGTCAGTAAGCGCCTGGGTAGGTGCGGCGGGCACCTGTTCTTTAAAATGGATAAAAGTGCTGGTAAGGTCGGTTTCTACAGACGAAACGTTGCTGTAATTTTCTTTTAGCCAGTTTATATGTTCCTTGGCGCGGCTTACATGGCTTTCGGCTTGGTGAATGGGCATTTCTACGCATAGGGTAGGTAGCCCGGTTTGTGCGCAAAGTGTTGATGTTAAGGCAGAATCAATTCCGCCTGATATGCCTACAACAAATCCTTTTGCTTTTGCGTTAGCTGCATAATCGCCCAGCCAGTTTACTATATGGTTGTTAATAGCCTGTGCTTCAAATTTTGAATGTACTTGCATTGCAGTATAAATTATAATGGTTGTGCTATATTTGCCATAAATTTAGAGAATCCTGTTTAAACAAAGCAGCAATAAAACATAAAATGAGAAAATACCTGTTACTTCCGCTGGCAGCGCTGCTGCTGTTTTCGTGTAAGGATGAGAACAAAGTGGAGGAGAAAATAGCCGAACTTCCTGCTGAAGATATTAAGATAGAGCGTTTTGATAAGATTTTCTTTGAAAGTACGCCTGCGCAGCTACCGGAGCTTAAAAAGAAATTTGATTTCCTTTTCCCGAAGGAAGTGCCGGATAATGTGTGGCTGGAAAAACAGAAAGATCCTTTCCAGAAGCAATTATATGCTGAGGTGCAAAAGAAATACCCTAATGTAGACACGCTGCAGGAAAATATTACAGACCTGTACCGCCACATGAAATATTATTACCCTACTGTTACAAAGCCAAGGGTAGTAACACTTGTGTATGATGACCTGGATATGAAATGCGTGTATACCGGCGATCTTATATTGATTCCGCTAAGTATATATTTAGGAGAAAAAGATGAGCTTTATGTGGGTAGTATGGATAACTACCACCTGCCGGAGCATAACCCGTCTCAAATACTTCCGGATATTGTTACGGCTTTCAGTAAAAACAAAATTGCTCCTATAAAGAACAACAACTTCCTTTCATACATTATTTATTATGGCAAGGAGCTTTACATGAAGGATATGCTGATACCCGAAGTAAAGGATAATAATAAAATAGGCTATACTGCCCAGCAAATGAAGTGGACTAAGGAAAACGAAACAGAAATTTGGCGCTACTTTGTAGAAAACAAGCTGTTTTATGATAACGATCCTAAGTTGCTTACCCGTTTTGTGCAGCCGGCGCCGTTCAGTAAATTCTACCTTGGGTTTGATAACGATACTCCGGGCAGGCTGGGGCAGTGGATAGGCTGGCAGATAGTGCGCTCGTACATGGAGCATAACAAAGGGGTAAAGCCAGAAGCAATGCTGGCAATGGATGCCCAAACAATTTTTGACAATTCTAAATACAAACCCGAAAAGTAATGGCTAAACAAGTAGTAAAATCTGAAATAAAAGTTACCATAGAACTGGATGATAACCGAGTACCCGAAAAACTAACCTGGACAGCGCGCGATGGTGGCGTGGTGGCACAGCCCACAAAGGCAGTAATGCTAAGCGTGTGGGATAGCAAACCGCAGGAAAGCATGCGTATAGATTTATGGACTAAGGATATGCCGGTAGATGAAATGAAAGTGTTTTTCCATCAGACGCTGGTAAGCATGGCCGATACCTTTCAGCGTGCTACAGGCGATGAAAAAATGGCCGATACCATGCGTGATTTCTGCGATTACTTTGCAGAGAAGCTGGAACTGAAAAAAGAGTAAGTGAAAATGGTTAAGTTAAGACCTTTTGTTGCTGAAGATATTTATGATGTAGTGTCCCTTTTTAGGGACACTATTCATTTTGTAAATGCTAAAGATTACACAATAGAACAGCTTAATGCCTGGGCTCCGGCGCAGATAGACGGTGCACGGTGGTGCGCTAAGCTTGTGGAGCATTTTACTGTGGTGGCAGAGTCAGGGGGTGTAATATGTGGTTTTGGAGATTTGCATGATAACGGTTACTTCGACCATCTTTTTGTTCATAAAGACTATCAGGGTATTGGCGTGGGGTCGTTAATTGTAAGAGAAATTGAACGCTCTGCAGTAGCCAAAGGAATTCCTGTTTTAGAAGTGCATGTTTCTATTACGGCTAAAACTTTTTTTCTGAACAAAGGATATGTTATAGAAACCGAACAACAGGTGGAATATAACGGACAGTTATTTACAAACTTCCGAATGAAAAAACAGTTATAAAACAAAAGCGACTAAACCAGGTCGCTTTTGTTTTATACTACCGCCAAGAATATAAAAAAGGCGATGGCTATTATTGTGCAGAAAAAACCGTTCCAGGTATTTTCGCTCCAGTTTTTCATAATTTCTTTCATGGCTGTGGTTTTATGTTTAAGCTAAGATAGTTAAAAACCTTCGTTTTCAAAAATACCTTTGTTTACTTCGTCTATATAATTTAGTAATTCTTCACGGCCGGTAGCATCTTCAGATGAGGTAACAAAATGCTGTGGCATTTCTTCCCATCCGTTTTCTATTACTTTTTTGCGGTAAGCCGCCACGTGCTGCTGTACTTTGCCTTTGCTTATTTTGTCTGCTTTGGTAAAAATAATGCAAAACGGCACACCTGATTCGCCCAGGTAGTTGATGAATTCCAAGTCTATCTTTTGTGCTTCGTGGCGTATGTCTACCAGTACAAAGCCGCATACCAGTTGCTCGCGCTTCTCAAAATAATCGGTTATAAACTTCTGGAAGGTTTCCTTGGTGCTTTTAGATACGCGTGCATAGCCATAGCCGGGTAAGTCTACCAGGTGCCAGTTGTTGTTTATCTTAAAGTGGTTTATAAGTTGGGTCTTTCCGGGCCTGCCCGATGTTTTGGCCAGGGAGGTGCGGTTAGTAAGCATGTTTATCAATGACGACTTGCCTACATTACTGCGGCCTATAAAGGCATATTCCGGTATGGGTTCCTTAGGGCACTTGGCAGCATCGGAGTTGCTTACTATAAATTCGGCAGAGGTAATTTTCATGTCGTCATCAATTAAGCCGCAAAGATACGTATTTCAAATTTTAGAATTCAGATTTCAGATTTTTCGGAACTAAGAGAAAAAACAAAGGCATGAAATCAAATGATTTTACGCCTTTTATATTTTTAGATTTCGAGTGAAGCTATTCTGAAATCTTAAATTACTGAGGTAGTCCCTGCTTTGTAAGCCACTCGTGCATCAGTCGGTTAAACTCGTCCGGGTGCTCCATCATGGCAGCGTGTCCGCATTTGTCTATCCAGTACAGGGTGCTGTTTGGTAATAGCTTATGGAACTCTTCGGCTACATCCGGTGGAGTTACGCCGTCTTGTTTGCCCCAAATAATGCCTGTAGGCACGTGCATTTTTGGTAAGTCCTTAGCCATGTTATGACGAATGGCGCTTTTGGCTATGGTAAGGGTTTTTATCAGTTTTATACGATCGTTTGCTACGGCGTATACATCGTCTACAAGTTCTTCGGTAGCTATGGCAGGGTCGTAGAATACTTCGCCTGCTTTTCTTTTTATGTATTCGCGGTCGCCCCTGCGAGGGTAGCTGTCGCCCATGGCGCTTTCATACAGTCCGCTGCTGCCGGTAATAATAAGTCCCAGCATTTTTTCGGGGTACATTTTACTAAAGTAAAGCGCTATATGTCCGCCAAGTGAGTTGCCCAGTAATATTACGCGGTCAAAACCTTTGTATTCTATAAAGTCTTTTACCCATTTGGCAAATGCCTTTACATTGGTCTTTAAAATGCTTTGGGTATAAAGCGGCAGTTCGGGTATTACAACCTTAAAGCCGTGTTGCGGAAAATAGTTTGCTACGCCGTCAAAATTGCTCAGGGCGCCCATTAATCCGTGTAGTACTATAATAGGAGTGCCTTCGCCTTTTTCAAAGTAGTGGTACTTCCCTTCGTTATTATTGCTTTGCATGTGGTTTTTCAGTTCAAAAACTGCACAAATATATGACTTTATAAATTAATAAGGCTTTACCCCATAAATATAATAGAGAGTGTGGTGAAACTTGCTTTTTTGGTTTTTGTTTCCACTTTTTACCACTGTACTTCTGTTAAATATATCACAAACGCACTGCTTCTTGTTTTGTTTCAAGTTTTGAATATTTCTTATTTTGTGTGTTTTTGGTGTGGGTTTAGGTGATTTATTCTCTTCAAACACTTGATTTTGGTGTGTATTTTTTAATCGAAGCTTGGTTTTTATTTTTTGGGCTAAAACCCTGAAATTTAAGCGTGGTGGTAAAACTTATCAACAATGTGTAAGGTGGTGGGAAATTGTGGTAATATTTTTTTATTTTTGCTTTAAGAAGACCTAATATCTAACTGCTTGAATACCATAGTCGGGACATATGAATGTAAAGCTGATAACAAAGGAAGGCTAATGCTGCCTGCTCCTTTGAAGAAGCAATTGCACGAAGGTTTGGGTCAGGGATTCGTGCTGAAGAGGTCGGTTTTCCAGAAATGTCTTGAGCTTTACCCTATGGCGGAGTGGGATAAGGAAATGAGGAAGCTGAATAAGTTGAATCGTTTTGTGAAAAAGAACAACGACTTCATCAGGGCGTTTACTGCTGGGGTAAGAGTGATAGAAATGGATGCTGCCGGAAGGTTGCTGATACCAAAAGACCTTGCGGTATTTGCCGGAATAGAAGGAGATGTGGTGCTAAGTTCGGCGGTAAGTATTGTGGAGGTTTGGGATAAGGGCCGATACGAAGCCTCGATAGCGATTTCTGATGAAGACTTTGCAAGCCTGGCTGAAGATGTGATGGGTAATATAATGGATGACGAAGATGGAATATCATAACCCCGTATTGCTAAAAGAAACAGTAGACGGACTCAATATAAAGCCTGATGGTGTATATGTGGATGTAACCTTTGGTGGTGGCGGACACTCAAGAGAGATAATGAAGAGGCTGGGGCCGAACGGAAGGTTGTTTGCTTTTGATCAGGATGAAGATGCTCAGGCAAATGTAATAGATGATGAGCGTTTTACCCTGATACCGGAAAACTTCAGGTTCCTAAAAAGATACCTTAGGTTTTATGGTATAAAAGAGGTAGACGGTATACTGGGAGATTTTGGTGTTTCATCACACCAGTTTGATGTAGCAGAGCGCGGGTTTAGTACCCGTTTTGATGCTGAACTGGACATGAGGATGAGCAAGAAAAACGATCTTGATGCTTATAAGGTGGTTAACGACTACGATGAGAAAGATCTTAAGAAGGTGTTCTTTGATTATGGTGAACTAAAAAATGCAGGAGCGCTTGCTTATACTATAGGTGTGGCAAGAAAAGAAAAGCCGATAAAGAACACTGGTGAATTAAAACAGGTGTTGGCTAAGTTTCTTCCGGCGCATAAAAGCAACAAAATACTGGCGCAGATTTATCAGGCTATACGTATAGAGGTAAACCAGGAGGTAGAGGTGCTTAAGGAGTTTTTAGAACAAAGCCTTGAGGTGCTTAAGCCGGGTGGCAGGCTTAGTGTTATAAGCTACCACTCGCTTGAAGACAGGCTGGTAAAGCGTTTTGTGCGAAACGGCATGTTTGAGGGTGAGCCTGAGCGCGATATGTTTGGCAGGTTTGAGGTGCCGTTTAAAAGCATTGAAAAACTAATAGTGCCTACAGAAGAAGAAATTGCAATAAATAACAGGGCCCGAAGTGCTAAGCTTAGGGTGGCTGAAAAATTATAAAGAAACAGGTTATGAAAGGTGGTGTATACAGCTTGCTTAAGGCAAAATATCTGGTAGACCAGGGCTCCATGAAAAACTGGCGCTTTATACTGTTTCTGGTTTTTGTGGCAATGCTTATGGTAGCTAACTCTCATAATTATGAGAAGAAGGTGTACCGCATAAGTGAGATGAAGGATGAGATACAGAAGTTGCGGGCAGAGTTTGTAGCACGCCGCAGCGAGCTGATGGAACTGAAAATGGAAAGTACGGTGGCGGCAAAAATGGAGCCAAGGGGTATTTACCCGGCAACAACCCCTCCGGAAAAAATAGTGGTGGCCAAGAAGAAGGAAGAAGGATTTTTTGAGCGGTTATGGCAGTAGAAGATAAAAAGTCATTGCGGATATATGTAGTAGCCTTTGCCCTTGTGGTAATGGCTATCCTTGTTTCTGTAAAGCTCTTTAATATACAGTGGGTAGAAGGTGATAGTTATCGCAGGCTTGCTAAAGAACGTACGGTAAACGATTCGGTTATACCGGCTAACAGGGGTAACCTGTACAGTAGTGATGGCAGCCTTTTGGCTACATCGGTGCCAAATTATACGGTGAGGTTTGATGCCGTGGCTCCTAAGGAAAAGGATTTTCAGCAATTTGTAGGGCCGCTGTCTGTTTCGCTCGAAAAAATGTTGGGTGGTGCATCTGAAGATTATGAGAAAAAGCTTCGCAATGCCCGCAGGGGAAACAAGCGATTTGTGCTTATAGCCAAAGGGCTTAGTTATCCTGAGCTGATGGAGCTGAAAAGCTTTCCGTTGTTTAAGTTGGGGCCGTACAAAGGCGGACTTATCGTAAAACAAAAGATAGTACGTGAGCATCCGATAGGTAAAATAGCTGAGCGTACCGTGGGGTACGAGCGTGTAGATGAAGATGGAGAGGTGCTTTATGTGGGTGTTGAAGGGGCTTATGCCGAGTATCTTAAGGGTAAGGATGGCCGCCACATGATGCAGAAGATAGCCAAGAACCAGTGGAAGCCGATAAGTGATGTTAATGAGGTGGATCCTGTAGATGGCTACGATGTTATAAGTTCTTTGAATGTTTATATACAGGATATAGCGCACCATGCTCTTTTAAAGCAGCTGGAATATTATGAGGCCGATCATGGCTGTGTGGTGGTTATGGAAACCAAAACCGGTTATGTAAGGGCTATAAGTAACCTGGGTCGCGCTACCGACGGGTCGTACTACGAAACGGTGAACTATGCCGTGGGCGAAAGCCAGGAACCGGGTTCTACCTTTAAGCTTGCTGCCTTAGTAGCTATGTTAGAGGATGGAAAGGTAGATACAGCGCAGGTGTACGACACCAATGGTGGTAAAGTAAAGTTCTTTGGAAAAACAGTAGAAGACTCTCACAAAGGAGGGTACGGTAAAATATCACTTGCACGTGGTTTCGAACTGTCAAGCAATACAGTGCTTACGCAGGCTTTGTATAACAGTTACAAGAACGACCCAAAGGATTTTTACAAAAGGCTCGATGCTTTTGGTATCACCCACAGGTTAGGTGTTTCGCTTAAAGGTGAGGGAATGCCGGCATTCCTGAGGCCCGACGATAAACGTTGGTCTAAGCTTACACTTCCGTGGATGGGCTTTGGTTATGGGCTTAAGCTTACACCGCTGCAAACGCTTGCTTTTTATAATGGTATAGCTAATAACGGCGAACTGGTGCGTCCGCTTTTTGTTCAGGAAATAAAAGGCTGGGACAAAACCATAAAGAAGTATGATAAAGAGGTGATAAACCCTAAAATATGCTCACCGGGAACCATTAAGCAGGTTAAGGCGATTATGCAGAATGTGGTTAAAAAGGGTACGGCTTCTAAGCTGTATTCGCCCAACTTTAGTATGGCCGGTAAAACGGGTACAGCGCAGGTAAACTACGGTAAGGGTAAAACCAATGGCGAAATGTATTATTCTTCGTCTTTTGTGGGGTATTTCCCTGCCGATGAACCGCAGTACTCGTGTATAGTGGTGGTGCACAAGCCACATGTGGCAAAAGGCTATTACGGAGCAGACGTAGCTGGGCCGGTGTTTAGAAGGATAGCACAAAAGATATTTACCGATGTGCCTTCTACAAACAAGGTGCAGCAGCTGGATAAAAACATAAAAAAACAGGAGCAGTTGTATGCTGCTTACTATGATAAGGAAAACAAGAATAAGAGTAATATAATGCCAAATATGCTGGGTATGGCAGGCATGGATGCTGTAGCTATGCTGGGTAATATGGGGCTGAAGGTGGAAATAAAAGGTTCTGGTAAAGTAAAAAAGCAGTCGCTTTCGCCGGGACAATCAATTCGTAAGAACCAAACTGTAATACTGGAATTATCGTGATGCTATTGCGCGACATATTATATAAAGTATCCTTAGAGCAGGTAAAAGGCGCTACCGATATACCTGTGGGTAAAATAGAGTTCGACTCCCGTAAGCTGGAGACGGGCGATACTTTTGTAGCCATAAGGGGTACGGTAAGCGACGGCCATAGTTTTATAGACAAGGCAATAAGCATGGGAGCTACAGCAATTATTTGCGAGGAGCTTCCGGAGGTGGTTGCAGAAGGTGTTACTTATGTAGTAGTGGCTAATACCCATGCTGCATTGGCATTTATGGCGGCAAACTATTACGGTAATCCGTCTGAGAGCCTGAAGCTTGTAGGGGTAACCGGTACAAACGGTAAAACCACCATAGCTACACTGCTGTACCAGCTGTTTAAAAATGCGGGGTTTAAAACAGGTTTGCTGAGTACCGTAAAGGTAATGGTAGATGATAAGGAATATCCTGCCACGCATACAACTCCCGATTCGCTAAGTATAAATAAGTACCTGCGCGAAATGGTAGACAACGGTTGCGATTATTGCTTTATGGAAGTAAGCAGCCATGGCATACACCAGCACCGCACCAGCGGGCTCCTGTTTACAGGAGGTATTTTTACAAACCTGTCTCATGACCACCTGGACTATCATGCCACGTTTGCAGAGTACAGGGATGTAAAGAAATCGTTCTTCGATAATTTGCCAAAGACAGCATTTGCTATATCAAATGTAGACGATAAGAACGGGCTGGTAATGCTGCAAAACACACTTGCTAAAAAGCTTACCTACGGTCTTAAAACATACGCCGATTATAAAGCGCAGATATTGGAAAACCAACTTTCCGGCCTGCTTTTAAAAATAAACGGTCAGGAAGTTTGGGTAAAGCTTATTGGTACGTTTAACGCGTATAACCTACTGGCTATATACGGCGCTGCTGTAAATCTTGGTCTTGAGGAGCAAGAGGTGCTAAGGCTGATGAGCGAGCTGGAAAGCGTAAGCGGTAGGTTTCAGTTTATAGTGTCGCCTACAAACATTACGGCTATTGTAGATTATGCCCATACGCCCGATGCATTGGAGAATGTGCTGAATACTATAGAAAACATCCGCACACGCAATGAAAAGCTTATAACAGTAGTAGGCTGTGGCGGAGACAGGGATAAGACCAAGCGCCCGGAAATGGCTAAGATAGCCAGCGATATGAGCGATCAGGCCATCTTTACCAGCGATAATCCGCGTAGTGAGGTGCCCGAAGATATTATTGAAGACATGGAAAAAGGCGTAGAGCCTCAAAACTATAAAAAAACAGTAGCGATCATAGATCGTAAACAGGCAATAAAGCTGGCATGCCAGCTGGCTAAGCCAAACGATATTATACTTATAGCCGGCAAAGGCCATGAGACCTACCAGGAAATTAAAGGAGTAAAGTACGATTTTGATGACATGCAGGTGGTAAAAGAATTATTAAGCCAATTAAATAAATAGCGCGATAGTATGCTTTATTATCTATTTCAGTTTTTAGACAAACAGTGGGATGTTCCAGGTACCGGGGTGTTTCAGTACATTACGTTTCGTTCAGGACTGGCAGTAATACTGTCGCTACTCCTTTCTACCATATTCGGAAAAAGGATTATCAATTTCCTGCGCCGTCAGCAAATAGGTGAAACCGTGCGCGATCTGGGTCTTGAGGGACAAAGCCAAAAGGCAGGTACACCTACCATGGGAGGGCTTATTATTATATTCTCTACACTGGTGCCGGTATTACTGTTGGCCAAGCTTGATAATATTTATATAGTACTGCTTATTGTTACCACATTATGGATGGGTACCATAGGCTTCCTTGATGATTACCTTAAGGTACATAAAAAGGATAAAGAGGGGCTTAAGGGTAAGTTTAAAGTAGTGGGGCAGGTAGGCCTGGGGCTAATAGTAGGCTACGTGCTTTACTTTCACCCGGGGGTTACCGTGCGTACTGATAGTGCTCCTATTGTACAATATCAGCAGGGCCGAAATGTAATTGTACAGGCGCCTGTAGAAGAAAAATCTACGGCTACTACCATACCGTTCTTTAAAAACAATGAATTTGACTATGCCGAGGCATTATCATTTATGGGAGGTGACTATACCAAATGGGCTTGGCTGATATTTATTCCTGTAGTGATATTTATCATTACAGCAGTAAGTAACGGTGCTAATCTTACTGATGGTATAGACGGACTCGCGGCAGGCACCAGTGCCATAGCGGTGCTCACCCTCGGGATTTTTGCATTCGTTTCGGGTAACATCATTTTTAGTAATTACCTCAATATAATGTACATCCCTAACTCCGGTGAAATGACAGTGTACATAGCGGCCTTTGGCGGGTCGCTCATAGGCTTCCTGTGGTACAATACCTATCCGGCCACTGTTTTTATGGGAGATACGGGTAGCCTTACCATAGGCGGTATTATAGCAGTACTGGCACTTGCAGTGCGAAAGGAGCTACTTATACCGGTACTGTGCGGTATTTTCCTTGCCGAGAATTTATCAGTAGTACTGCAGGTAAGTTATTTTAAATATACAAAGAAGAAATACGGCGAGGGCAGAAGGATATTCCTGATGTCGCCGCTGCACCACCACTACCAGAAGAAGGGATACCACGAAAGTAAAATCGTAACCCGTTTCTGGATTATAGCAATCATACTGGCAATATTTTCACTGGTATCACTAAAACTGAGATAATATGAGGCTGGTAGTACTGGGTGGCGGAGAAAGCGGTGTGGGTACTGCAATCCTCGGAAAGAAAAAAGGATACGATGTTTTTTTGTCGGACTTCGGGAAGATAAAAAATAACTATAAAGAAGTTCTTGCTCTGAACAGGCTTGCCTGGGAAGAGGAAAAACATACTGAGGAGTTAATACTGAATGCCGATGTGGTGATGAAAAGCCCGGGTATACCCGATAAGTCGCCCATTGTAAAGAAGCTGAAGGAAAAAGGCATACCGGTAATATCGGAAATTGAATTTGCCAATCAGTTTAATAAAAAAGAAACGATAGGCATTACGGGCAGTAACGGTAAAACCACCACCACCATGCTTGCGCACCATTTGCTTAAGCAGGGCGGAATGAATGTAGGGCTGGCAGGTAATATAGGTAAAAGCTTTGCCTGGCAGGTAGCCGAAGACAAGGTGGAAGGATATGTTCTTGAATTGAGCAGTTTTCAGCTGGACGGGATAGAGGATTACCGCCCTCATATAGCGGTAATAACCAACATAAGCCCGGATCACCTTGACAGGTACGAGTACAATTACGACCTGTACATTGCTGCTAAGTTCCGTATTACCATGAACCAGACTAAAGATGATTATCTGATTTATGATGCGGATGACGAAGCCATAAACAACTGGCTTTCTAAAAATAAAACCAAAGCGAAATTGATCCCTTTTTCGCTTTCAGGTAAAAATAAAAAAGGGATTTATGTTAAGGACAATGCCATTATTAGCAACATAACTGAAAAAGAATTTACAATGTCGATAAACGAACTTTCACTTGAAGGAAAACACAATGTTAAGAATGCTATGGCAGCTACAGCTATTGCTCAGCTTAAAAACATAAGGAAGAAAACCATAAGGGAAAGTCTTTCTAATTTTCAGGGTGTAGAACACAGACTGGAAAAGGTGCTGAAAATTCAGGGTGTGGAGTACATTAACGACAGTAAAGCTACTAATACTAACTCTACTTATTTTGCTCTTGAGAGCATGACCACACCTACCGTGTGGATAGTAGGTGGTGTAGATAAAGGTAACGACTATAATGAACTTATGGCACTGGTGCGCGAAAAAGTAAAAGCCATAGTGTGCCTTGGTGTAGATAACCAGAAACTCGTAAACGCTTTTGGTAACGTGGTAGATATTATGGTAGAAACCACCAGTATGGCCGATGCTGTGAAAACAGCGTCTAAGCTGGCGGAGAAAGGTGATGCTGTATTGCTTTCGCCGGCGTGTGCAAGCTTCGACCTGTTTGAAAGCTACGAAGACCGTGGCAAACAGTTTAAGGCTGCTGTACAGAATTTGTAAAACGCGTTTTTGCAGAACAAAATAAAAAATGAAAGAATTAATCAATAACCTGAAAGGAGATAAGGGCATCTGGTCGTTCGCCATATTGCTTGCCCTTGTGTCGTTCATGCCTGTTTTCAGCGCAAGCAGCAACCTTGTGTATGTAATAGGTAAGGGCACTGTTATAGGTTATTTGGTTAAGCACCTGGTGCATATATTTATTGGTTTCGGGCTTATTTATATGGTGCACAAAGTGCCGTACCATTATTACAAAGGGCTTTCTATACTGTTTATGCCGCTTATAGCAGTGCTGTTAGTGTATACCTTTTTGCAGGGTACAGTAATAGACGGAGCCAATGCCAGCCGATGGATAAAAATCCCGTTTGTGGGGGTTACGTTCCAAACGTCGTCTCTGGCTATGATAGTCCTTATGGTGTATGTAGCACGCTACCTGGCTAAGGTACAGGATAAGGCATATACGTTTAAATCATCGCTCATTGAATTATGGATTCCGGTATTTATTATACTGGCACTTATATTACCGGCCAACTTCAGTACAGCAGCACTTATCTTCAGCATGGTATGTATGCTGGTGTTTGTGGGAGGTTATCCGTTGCGATTCCTGGGTATGGTTGTAGGTATGAGTACCGTAATGCTTGCGCTGTTCATATCGTTTGTAATGTTGTTCCCTAAGGCAATACCAAACAGTAGGGTACAAACATGGAAGAGCCGTATAGAACGTTTTGCAAGTGATGATGAAAACGAAGACCGCTACCAGATTGAAAACGCCAAGATAGCCATTGCTACCGGACAGGTATACGGACTGGGACCTGGTAAGAGTGTTCAGAAGAACTTCCTGCCGCAGTCGTCTTCCGATTTTATCTTCGCTATTATAGTAGAAGAATACGGTATGCTGGGCGGATTGCTGGTAATGTTCCTTTACCTGATGCTGATGTTCAGGTTCCTGGTACAGGCACATAAATCGAAATCGCTCTTTGGTAAGCTGCTTATAGTGGGATTAGGTTTTCCCATCATATTTCAGGCGTTCATCAATATGGGTGTGGCAACTGAATTACTTCCTGTAACGGGTCAGCCGCTACCGCTAATCAGCAGCGGGGGTAGTAGCATCTGGATGACGTGTATATCTATAGGCATCATTCTTAGTGTTACCAAAAAAGAAGAAGAGGTGGCACAGGAAGAAGCCGATAAGCTGGAGCGTGAAGCGATTATTCAGCAGTTGATAGACGAACACATACTGAAAGAAAAACAGCGTGAAGAAGCCGAAGCACAAGGTATAGAGCCGGCGGCTTTTTCGGTTGAGGATGCTGCAAACCCGATGAGGGCGGTAATGAAGTAAGCTACTTAGCGCTGAGCAACTGAGTTTCTTAGCTTTTAGGGATAAAGAAATTAGATTAATAAATTAATGTATTGAGAGACTAAGTCGCTAAGAGGCTAAGCAACTCAGAAGCTTTTAAAAATAAACAATGGCGAATCCTAAATTCATATTAAGCGGTGGCGGAACCGGGGGGCATATTTACCCTGCGGTAGCTATTGCTAATGAGTTGAAGGCGCGTTTCCCGGAAAGCGAAATCCTGTTTGTAGGAGCTAGCGACAAGATGGAAATGCAAAAGGTGCCACAGGCCGGTTATAAAATAGAGGGTCTATGGATAGCGGGTATACAACGCAGGCTGACATTTGATAATGCACTGTTTCCGCTAAAATTGATATGCAGCCTTATAAAGTCGCGCAGTATTATAAAAAAGTTTAAACCCGATGTGGTTATAGGTACCGGAGGCTTTGCCAGCGGTCCGCTTTTAAGGGTAGCTGGTGGTATGAAGGTGCCGGTGGTTGTACAGGAACAAAATTCGTTTCCGGGCATCACAAACAAATGGTTGTCTAAATGGGCAAGCAAAATATGTGTAGCCTACGACAACCTGGATAAGTTTTTTCCTGCTGAGAAAATTGTTTTTACCGGTAATCCTGTAAGGCAGGACCTGATAGGTACAGCAGATAAGAGAGATGAAGCCGTAACACGTTTTGGTCTCGACCCGAATAAAAAAACATTGTTGGTATTAGGAGGTAGCCTTGGCGCGCGCCGCATAAACCAGCTTATTGATAAAGAGCTTGCTTTTATACAGGCACAAGGTGTGCAGGTAATATGGCAGTGTGGTAAGCTTTATTTTGACGAATACCGTCATCATGGCGATAAAGACGGGGTTCAGGTGCTTTCGTTCATAGACAGGATGGATTTGGTTTACGCTGCGGCAGATTTTGTAATATCACGGGCAGGGGCATCATCAGTGTCTGAGCTTTGTATTGTGGGCAAACCGGTAATTTTTATACCGTCGCCAAACGTAGCGGAAGACCACCAGACCAAAAATGCGCAGGCTATTGTAGATAAAGGAGGGGCATTATTGATGAAGGAGCCACAGCTTGAAGCCGAGTTTCAACCGGTGTTTACGGATTTGGTAAGCAATACCGAAAAGCAGGCAGCTTTGGCTGGAAACATAAAAGGGCTGGCAAAGGTAAATGCCACCAACGATATTGTTGAAGAGATTGTAAAGCTGCTGAGCCGCTAAGCTACTTAGTTACTGAGCAGGGAAACAGAAGATAAATTCCGGATTTAAGTTATAAGATAACGTACTTAAATAGCCGGCTAAAGAATAAAAATAAGCTGAATGCCGGTGTCCCGAAAATAGCTAAGAAGCTAAAGGACTCAGGTGCTCAGCAGCTTAAAAAAAGATGGAATTAGCAAACATTAAAAATGTCTATTTTATTGGTATTGGCGGCATAGGTATGAGTGCCATTGCACGCTATTTTAAGTTCATAGGCAAAAATGTAGCGGGTTATGACAAAACCCCAACCCATCTTACAGAAGAGCTGGTAGCCGAAGGGATAAACATTCACTTTGACGACAGCACAGCATTGATTGAAGATTCGTTCCTTGATAAAGAAAATACACTGGTAGTAGTAACCCCGGCGGTGCCTAAGCACCACACTGAGTGGAACTATTTCCTGGATAACGGTTTTGTGGTTAAAAAACGCGCCGAGGTACTGGGTATCATCACTAAGGGTACGTACTCTTTTGCGGTGGCCGGTACGCATGGCAAAACCACTACCAGCAGTATACTGGGGCACATACTGTACCAGAGTGGCGTAGACGTTACAGCCTTTATAGGCGGAGTTGTAGAAAACTACAACTCTAACCTTATAGGCAGTGGCAAAACGGTTACTGTAGCGGAAGCCGACGAGTTTGACCGTTCGTTTTTACACCTGCACCCGGATATTGCCTGTGTGACGAGTATGGATGCCGACCACCTGGATATTTATGGAGATACCGCTTCGATAGAAGCATCGTTCCGTGAGTTTGCCGACAAGGTGGAAGACAAAAGCAAGCTGTTTGTAGTTAAGGGGCTTCCACTTGAAGGTGTTACCGTGGGAGTTGGTGAAGGGCAATTTTCGGCACAGAACATCCGTATAGAAGACAGCTGGTATGTGTTTGACGTTGTAACCCCGGAAGAAACCATAACCGATATACGTTTCGGTTTGCCGGGCCACCACAACCTTACCAATGCTACTTTGGCTTTAGCCATGGCAAGGACATACGGTGTTTCGGGTGAGGATATAAAATCGGCGTTGGCAAGCTTTAAAGGCGTAAGGCGCAGGTTTAGTTACCAGATAAAAGAAAAGGAGCTGGTGTATATAGACGACTATGCGCACCACCCTACAGAGATAAATGCGGTGTACCAGGCGGTAAGCGAGCTGTACCCAAATGATAAGGTACTGGCGGTATTTCAGCCACACCTGTTCAGCCGCACAAGGGATTTTGCCGATGGCTTTGCAAAAAGCCTGGGGCAGTTTGAAAATATTGTATTGTTAGACATCTATCCGGCAAGGGAATTACCTATAGAAGGAATAACCAGCCAGTGGTTGCTGGATAAGATAGAGAACCCGAATAAGAAGCTGGTAAGCAAAGAAGAATTGCTACCGCTGCTTAAGCAAACAGATGCCCGGGTTATTATTACCATAGGGGCAGGTGATATAGGAGAAATGGTAGGAGATATTAAGGCAATGTTAGATGAAAAATATTGATTGGGCAAACATAAGGCTGATAGCAATACTGTGTGTTACGGTGTTTCTGTATGCTTTTACAGGGAAGCGCAATGAACAGAGGAATCTTGAAAAAGCCGAGATATTTTTTGCCGATAATGATAAATTTATAACAAAAGACGCGGTTAATAAGTTGTTAATACAAAATTTTGGTCCTGTTAACACCATAAAGAAAGTTCAGTTAGATTTGAATAAGGTGGAAAAAACTATCAGTGCAAATCCGATGGTTGGCCGGGCAAAGGTTTACGCTACAGTAGATGGGAAACTGATAGCGGAAATAACACAAAAGCAACCGGTGGCCAGAGCATTTCAGGGTACAAAATCGTATTACATAGACTATGGCGGAAAAGCAATGCCGCTTAGTGAAAGTGAAACGGCAAGAGTACCATTGTTAACAGGCGATTTTAATAAACTAGACCGTAAGAAGCTAAAAGAACTGCTGAATTATATTTATGATGATGACTTTTTAAGGAAGAACATCACAGGGATTTCAGTAATGTCTACCGGCTACATTACTATGAGTACGCGGGGGTACAGCTACGATATTTTGTTTGGCGGCCCGGTAAACATAGACAGGAAGTTTAAAAATTATAAAGCGTTTTTGCAGGACGCTACCAAGGATACGTTGATAGAAAATTACAAAACCATCAACCTGAAGTTTACAGAGCAGGTGGTGTGCACCAAAAAATAGAGATATGGAAAGAGAGAGCATTGCAGTAGGTTTAGACATCGGTACTACGAAGATCGTAGCGATGATAGGTAAGAAGAATGAGTATGGCAAGCTGGAAATCCTGGGCATCGGAAAATCGAAAAGCCTTGGGGTAGCCCGTGGCGTGGTGAATAACATTACCCAGACCATTCAATCTATTCAGCAGGCGGTACAGGAAGCCGAAGCAAACAGCGGCTACCGTATTAATGATGTGGTGGTGGGTATAGCCGGCCAGCACATACGCAGTATACAGCACAGCGATTACATAAGCAGGAGCAATCCTGAAGAGGTAATAGGCGATGCTGATATTGACCTGCTTATTAATCAGGTGCACAAACTGGCCATGCTGCCGGGTGAAGAAATAATACATGTATTGCCTCAGGAATTTAAAATAGACGGTCAAAACGAAATAAAAGAACCTATTGGTATGTACGGCGGCAGGCTTGAGGCCAGTTTCCACGTGGTGGTGGGGCAGGCATCGAGCATCCGTAACGTAGGCCGATGCATTAAAAGTGCAGGCTTAGACCTTTCGGGTTTAACGCTGGAGCCACTTGCGTCGTCTGATGCGGTACTTAGCCAGGAAGAAAAAGAAGCAGGTGTAGCGCTTATCGATATAGGTGGCGGTACTACCGACCTTGCTATATTTAAAGACGGCATTATACGCCATACAGCAGTAATACCATTTGGTGGTAATGTAATAACCGATGATATTAAGGAAGGTTGCTCTATTATAGAAAAACAGGCCGAACTGCTTAAAGTAAAATTCGGTTCAGCTTGGCCGGGTGAAAACAAAGACAACGAGATTGTTTCTATCCCTGGTCTTCGCGGACGTGAGCCAAAGGAAATTTCGCTTAAAAACCTTTCTAAGATAATCCACGCCCGTGTGGTGGAAATCATAGAGCAGGTATTTGCCGAGATTAAAGCTTACGGACATGAAGATCCACGCAAGAAGCTTATTGCCGGTATTGTACTTACAGGCGGTGGATCTGAACTGAAACATATAAAGCAACTTGTAGAATACATAACTGGCATGGATACCCGTATAGGTTACCCTAACGAACACCTTGCTGGTAAATCAGGTGAGGAAATTTCGAGCCCGCTATATGCAACGGCAGTGGGACTTGTAATGAACAGCCTGCGAAACAATACACAAAGTGCTACTCCGCTTGTAGAGATGCAAAAACCGGTGTACCAGCCGGTAGTACGTCAGCAGCCTGTAGCGGCACCGGTTGTAAACGCTGTAGAAACACCTGTACCTGTAGCGGCACAAATAGCTGCCAAAGTAGAGGAGCCTGTACTGGAAACTGTAGCAGCACCAAAAGAAGACATGAGTATTGTTAATGAATCGACTGAGAAGAAAGTGAAGAGGTCATTCTTTGACAAGTATATAGATAAGATTAAAGATTTTTTAGATAACGCAGAATAAAACCCGTTGATTATGATGAATACAGATTTTGGAAGTATTTCGTTTGACTTACCTAAAAACCAGTCGAACGTAATCAAGGTAATAGGAGTAGGCGGAGGCGGTAGTAACGCTATCAACCACATGTTTAGGCAGGGCATTAAAGGCGTAGATTTTGTTGTTTGTAACACAGACAGCCAGGCATTGCAAAACAGTCCGGTACCCAACAAAATACAGTTGGGCCTTAACCTTACCGAAGGCCTTGGCGCGGGTGCTAATCCTGAAGTAGGCCAGCAGTCGGCTCTTGAAAGTATAGAAGAAATAGAGCAAATGCTCGACACCAATACCAAGATGCTTTTTATTACAGCAGGTATGGGTGGCGGTACCGGTACCGGTGCTGCCCCTGTTATTGCCCAGCTGGCTAAAGAGCGCGATATCCTTACTGTGGGTATTGTTACCATTCCGTTCCAGTTTGAAGGAAGGGTACGTACTGAGCAGGCTATGAAGGGGGTAGAGCGTCTGCGCAAGCAGGTAGACTCGCTTATTGTTATTAATAACAATAAGCTTAGGGAGGTGTATGGTAACCTTGGCTTTAAAGCCGGTTTCTCTAAGGCAGACGAGGTGTTAGCCACGGCGTCGCGCGGTATAGCAGAGGTAATTACACACCACTATACACAAAACATTGACCTTAAAGATGCTAAAACGGTACTAAGTAACAGTGGTACAGCTATAATGGGTTCGGCATTGTCTTCGGGCGATTGCCGTGCCAAAGACGCTATTGTTGCAGCGCTTGATAGTCCGCTACTAAACGATAACAAGATTAACGGTGCTAAGAACGTACTGTTGCTTATTGTTTCGGGTACTACCGAGATTACCATTGACGAAATAGGTGAAATAAACGACCACATACAAAGCGAAGCAGGGTTTAACGCTAACATCATTATGGGTGTGGGCGAAGACGAAAGCCTGGGCGATGCTATTGCCGTAACGGTGATTGCTACCGGTTTTAACCTGGAACAGCAAAATGAGATTGTAAATACTGAACCTAAAAAGATAGTGCATGCCCTTGAAGAAGAGCAAAAAATGGTGCACGATCTTACTAAGAGAACGGTACAGGCATTCGACTTTTCTACTGCCATAGAGCAGCCGAAAGTAGAAGTAACCCCTGAGCCGGTTGTTGAAGAAAAAATCGTGTTTACGCTTGAGGAGGAAGTTGAGGAAAAAAAGCCGATAGCTGAAGTGATGGCTGAGCCCACTTCAGAGCACATCAATAATCTTGACGTATTCTTTGAAATAGTGGCTCCTGAGCAGGAAACTATTGTAGTTCCTGTTGCTGAAGTGCCGGTACAGGTAGTGCAGCAGGTACAGCCAGTACAAGAGGCAGCTCCGGTTTTTAAAGCTTTTTCTCAGCCTGTAATTAAAGACGTAAGGGATATAGAGGTAATAGACCCGGAGTTTGTTATCGTAGAAAAGAAAGAAGAGCAGTTTGCATTTTCTTTTGACCTTTCTGTAAATAATGCCAAAAGCGAGGAGAAATTACTGTTCAGCCTTACGGACGAAATGCGTAACATTACAGTAAGCGAGCCAGTAAATGTGGTTCCGGTAACTGAAGTGAATGAAAGTGGTGTTATTCGTTATTCTCTTGAGGACTACCTTGAAAAAGAAAATGAACTGCTAAACTCTAAGCCTGCAGCTAAGGTTGTACAAGAACCGGTGTCTGAAGAGCTTCAGTTTACACTTAGGAATATATTTGAGCCTGTAGCGGAAGAACCAAAGGCAGAACCTGTACAACCACAGCCAGTACAGCAGCAGCCTGTGCAAGTTCAACAACCTGTAGCGCAGCAGCCTGTAATGCCGGCAGAGCCTGTGGCACCGAGGTTTACTCCTCCTACAGCTGAGGATATTTCTCCGGTGGAAATGACCATTGAAGAAACCCTTAGGCTAAGGGCTGAGGAACGCAGAAGGAAGATGAAGGAATTTAATTATAAGTTCCATAACTCAAGAATAGACGAGTTTGAAAAGGAGCCTGCTTACA
The DNA here is from genome assembly GCF_046613565.1 of Flavobacterium sp. RHBU_3. NCBI lineage: Bacteria > Pseudomonadati > Bacteroidota > Flavobacteriia > Flavobacteriales > Flavobacteriaceae > Flavobacterium > Flavobacterium sp. RHBU_3. The sequence continues at coordinate 304,240 of NZ_JBKJHC010000005.1, forward strand.
AGCGTATGGGGGTAGACCTTAACGAAACGCGTAATGATAATAACAGGTCGCGCCTGTCGCTGGGATTAGACAGCAACAATGACCTGCAACTGAGGTCGAACAATTCGTTCCTTCATGACAACGTAGATTAAACTAACCCAAATGTGAACCTTAACCCGGAAATATAACAATATTTTCGGGTTATTTTTTTATCTTCGCGGGCACATTAAAATCAAGGTTTATGAGTTTGCAATCACAGATTATGGACGCTATGAAAGCAGCCATGAAAGAGAAAGATACAGTAGCATTGGAGTCGCTAAGGGCAATAAAATCAGGCCTTCTTTTAGCACAAACCGAAAGCGGAGCTAAAGAAGAAGTATCTGCCGAGGAAGAAATAAAGCTACTGCAAAAACTGGTTAAACAGCGTAAGGATAGCGCTGCTATATACATTCAGCAGGGCCGTCAGGATCTTGCCGATCCTGAGCTTGCACAAGCTGCTGTAATAGAGAAATTCCTTCCGGCTCAGCTAAGCGAGGAAGAAGTTGAAGTAGTTATACGCCGCATTGTGGCTGAAAACGGCTTTAACGGCATGGCCGATATGGGCAAAGTTATGGGTATAGCTAATAAAGAGCTTGCCGGTACTGCCGATGGTAAAACCATTTCTACTTTAGTGAAGAAGGTTTTATCATAAGAGTTTTGTTTAAGGTTTAAAGTTTCAAGTTGATTGCCGTTCTGTATAGAACCTGAAACTTTAAACCTGAAACAAAAAATCTTGGCTCCATAGTTCAATGGATAGAATATCAGATTCCGGTTCTGACGATTTGGGTTCGAATCCCGATGGGGTCACACATAAAAGCCATGACTTTTTTAAAAAGTTATGGCTTTTTCATTTACCGGTGTTTTAGCATAAATTATTACCTTTCCGTCACATATTTTTCCAATGAAAAAGACTGATGTTATTATAATAGGCGCTGGAGCAGCAGGACTTATGGCTGCATCTCTTTTGTCTAAATCCGGGAAAAAAGTAATTGTTTTGGAGGCTCGTAACCGCATAGGTGGCCGCATACATACGATTATGGGCGATTTTTCTGAGGTGACGGAGTTGGGGGCCGAGTTTGTACACGGCAATCTGCCTGTGACATTACAATTACTTAATGAAGCCGGTATAGGAACCACTGGCGTTGATTTTGAAATGTGGCACTATCGTAACAATGAGTTTGAGCAAAGCTATGAGTTTATACAAGGCTTTGAAGTTTTTTTGGAGAGGCTCAATATGTTAGAGCACGATATGCCCATTGCCCATTTTATGGAGCAATATTTTTCGGGAGATGCGCACGCGCTGATGCGCACGCAGATAGAAAACTATGTAGCAGGTTACGACACTGCCGATAGTGACATTGCCAGTGCTTTTGCCCTTCGAAACGAGTGGAACCATGAAAACGAAGATGAACAGCATCGTATTACAGGCGGGTATGGTGTATTGATGAACTATCTTGCATCTGTTTGTACTGATGCCGGGAATGAGATTTTTCTTAATGCAGTAGCCCGTACTATTAACCATACAAACAATGGGGTAGAAATAGTAACTACAACCGGCGACCTATATACAGCAGAGAAGTTAATAGTTGCCCTACCTTTAGGTGTTTTGCAGGCTTCTGAAAATGAAGAAGGGGCAGTTTTATTTAATCCGCCTTTGCCTGTACAAACCCAGGCATTCCGAAATATTGGTTTTGGTTCGGTTATAAAAATACTGCTGGAGTTTGATACTTTATTTTGGGAAAACCATATTATACATTCACGGGAATCAGACCTTTCTACTATGGGTTTCCTCTTTACCGATGAAACCATACCAACCTACTGGACACAAAGTCCATCGCGCAGGCCTTTACTAACCGGCTGGCTCGGAGGACCGCCTGCATTTGCAATCGCAACGATGAGTAATGATGATATTTTGGACGTTACATTGAAATCCCTGAGCGCGGTTTTCGGTATTGAGATAGTAAAGGGTAACCTCACAGCATGCGAAGTGGCTAACTGGCATACCGAGCCATTTACCCGCGGTTCTTATGCTTATGACATAGTAGAAAGCCCACAAGCGCGCAAAACATTGCAACAGCCCGTAAACAATACTATATATTTTGCAGGAGAATATCTTTATGAGGGTGCTGCTATGGGTACCGTAGAGGCAGCATTAACCAGCGGCAGGGATGTAGCCGAAAGGTTACTTAATGAAAATTAAATAAGGATATGTAGTTTAAATTGGTTTTACAGTTTCTTAAGAGCGCTACTGTTCAGGATGGTTATTTTTTTGCCTGTAAGAGCTATGTATCCTGCTTTATTGAATTCAGACAGTATCCTGATACAGCTTTCTGTGGCAGTGCCTACCATACCCGCCAGCTCTTCGCGAGATAGCTTTAGGTTAAGGCTGTTGTCTTCATTTACACCAAAGTTATCCTGCAGGTAAATCAGTGTTTCGGCAAGGCGCTGTTTTACGGATTTCTGTGCCATGTTTACCAGGTGGTCGTCTGCTTCTTTCAGGTCGCCACAAATGGTTTTCATCACCTGGAACGAAAATTTATTGTTTTCGTTAAAAAAGCCCATTACTTCCTGTTTGGGTATAAAGCATACCGTCATATCCTCCAGTGCCACCGCACTAAGGTTTACAGGCTCTTCGCTTATCATGCTGCGCTGCCCCAATAGTTCGCCTTTAGATACCAGCTTAACAATCTGGTCGTTACCGTTTGCACTTAGCTTAGTAAGTTTGCACACGCCGTCCTTCACGCAAAAAATGCCATTCACATTTTCGCCTTCGCTAAAAACAGTCTCACCTTTTTTTATAGTGTAGGTAGACTTGCAGCCAGCTATTTTTAAAAGCTCTTCCTTATTAAGCGCTTTTAATGAGCTAAGCTCACGTACTATACATTGTTCACATTTACTCATACCAATGCAAATATAAAATAAAGCTTTCGATCAAAGCATGATAAAAGTCATATTTTAAAGTATTGGCTACCCGCAACTTTGCTACAGGTAAAATGAGCATTTATGGAAACCCAAAACTGTTATCACTGCGGGTTAGAAATTGTAAAAAAGGATGAGATTGTTTTTGATGATAAATCATTCTGCTGTGCGGGTTGTAAAACCGTATACGAATTATTTACACAAAACGGTCTAACTGATTATTACGATTTTGAGAAATCACCCGGCGCCACTCCACAGGATATAGGCAGCAAATATGATTTTCTTGATAATGAAACCATAACCGGCAAGCTGCTGGAGTTTAATGAACAGCATACGCACATCGTATCGCTGTACATTCCACACATACATTGCAGTTCGTGTATATGGATTCTGGAAAACCTGAACAGGCTAAACAAAGGCATTAGCAGTTCGCAGGTTAACTTCCACGAAAAGAAAGCAAGAATAGTGTTTAACCCTGAAGTTACCACCCTTAAGGAAATTGTACTGTTACTCAATGCAATAGGATATGAGCCCTATATAAGCCTGGAAAACTACGAGGAAAAGAAGAAAAAAGTAAATCGTGAACTTATTTACAAGTTGGGTGTGGCTTTTTTCTGTTTTGGCAATGTAATGCTGCTTTCGTTTCCCGAATATTTTGAAGTGGAAGAATACTGGTTGGATAATTACCGCGGTTTTTTCCGTTGGCTGATATTTGCCCTGGCTATGCCGTCGTTCCTGTATTCGGCAAGTGGCTACTATATCTCGGCATGGAAAAGCATTAAGGCAGGTATGCTGAATATAGAAATTCCAATTGCCCTGGGGCTTATTGTAATGTTTGTGCGCAGTAGTGTAGACATTATTTTCGATTTGGGTTCGGGATTCTTTGATAGCCTTTGTGGGCTTGTGTTTTTTATGCTGCTGGGTAGGCTGTTTCAACAAAAGACCTATAATTTCCTTTCGTTTGAACGCGATTTTAAATCATATTTCCCTATTGCAGTGACAAAACTAACCGGAAGCAGGGAAGAGGTATCGGTGCCGGTATATGATGTTACCCCGGGAGACAGGCTTATTATTCGCAATAAAGAGCTGATACCTGTAGACGGTATACTGATGAGTGCCCAAACGGAGATAGATTACAGCTTTGTAACCGGAGAGGCCGAACCGATTACCAAAAAATCAGGTGACAAAATTTATGCAGGTGGCCGCCAGCTTGGCCCGGTTGTAGAGATGGAAGTGTTGAGTTCGGTATCGCAAAGCTATCTTACCCAGCTGTGGAGCAATGAGGTTTTTGAAAAGAAAAGCACAGAGAATTATAAAACCCTTACCGATACTGTTAGCCGATATTTTACTCCGGCATTGTTGCTTATAGCAGTTGTGTCGCTTACGGTATGGTTATTAATGGGACAGTACAATACGGCATTTAATGTGTTTACGGCAGTGCTTATTGTAGCTTGTCCGTGTGCACTGGCACTGAGTGCGCCGTTTACCGTGGGTAACGTACTACGTATTATGGGCAACCGTAAGCTGTACCTGAAAAACGCTACGGTAATAGAACAAATGGCTAAGGTAGACACCATAGTATTTGATAAAACAGGTACCATAACCACTAACAAAAAATCGGAAATACTGTACGAAGGTGAAGAAATAGACACTAAGGAGTTAGCCTTCATTCGTAGTATGCTGCGTGGCAGCAACCACCCGCTAAGCCGCAGGTTATATGAGTACCTGCCGGTAAGCCAGTTACTGCCTGTAGACGATTTTGAAGAAGTAACCGGAAAAGGAATTCATGGTTATGTAAATGGTTTTCATATAAAAATAGGTTCGGCAGCGTTTACGGGTGCACCACAAACAGAATCACTGCAAACGTACGTGTATGTAGCCCTGAACAACAATTATATAGGCAGGTTCATTTTCCAGAACCAGTATCGTGAGGGATTAACAGAATTGTTTGAAAGCCTATCGACTAATTACAAACTGAAGATATTAAGCGGAGACAACGAAGGCGAACGCCATGCCCTGGAAAAACTATTACCGGCAGGCACCGAACTGGTTTTTAACCAAAAACCCGACCAGAAACTTGCCTTTATAGAAAACCTGCAAAAACAGGGGCGTAATGTAATGATGGTAGGTGATGGGCTTAACGATGCCGGAGCACTGGCGCAAAGTAATGTGGGTATATCGGTTTCAGAAAACGTAAATGTGTTTTCCCCTGCCTGCGATGGTATACTCGATGCTACACAGTTTAGCCGTATAGCGTACTTTATGAAGCTGAGCAAAAACACGGTAAAAACCATAAAAATGAGTTTTGCATTATCGCTGCTGTACAATGCCGTGGGGCTCACTTTTGCGGTAATGGGCAAGATGCAGCCGCTGTTTGCAGCCATAATTATGCCGCTAAGTACGGTAACCATAGTATCGTTTGTTACGGTGATGAGTAATTACTACGCAAACCGTAAAAAATAGCTGATAAAATAAGGGAAGGATGATAAATGTCATGTTTTCCCCCGAAGTACGAAACTACCTTTGTTAACACAAATTTAAGAAGTATGAGCGTAATCTATCTATTAATCTCCATCAGTGTTATAGTGGCATTGCTGTTTTTGTACGCCTTTATTAAGGCGGTGCGCAATGGCCAGTTTGACGACGACTATACCCCATCGGTAAGGATGCTTTTTGACGACGAAACAAAAAAGAGTGAAAACAAAAATAATATTTAACTATCATGGAAATGCAGCAATTTTATTACGATAATAAAATCGTCAAAAAGTTTCTCTATGCCACAATAGTGTTTGGCGTTGTAGGTTTTTTGGTTGGTTTGTTAATCGCTTTCTTTTACCTGTTTCCTAATCTTACTGAGGGTATATCATGGCTTAGCTACGGTAGGCTGAGGCCGCTTCACACAAACGCTGTAATCTTTGCGTTTGTAGGTAATGCCATGTTTGCAGGTACTTATTATTCATTACAAAGGCTGCTTAAGGCCCGTATGTTTAGCGATACGCTAAGCAACATTAACTTCTGGGGCTGGCAGCTTATTATTGTGGCAGCGGCAATTAGTTTACCACTGGGCTGGACTACAGCAAAAGAATACGCCGAGCTGGAATGGCCTATAGATATAGCCATTGCACTTATTTGGGTGGTATTCGGTATTAACATGATTGGTACCATATTAAAAAGAAGAGAACGACACCTGTATGTGGCAGTGTGGTTTTATATAGCAACATTTGTTACTGTAGCTCTGTTACACATTTTTAACAGCCTTGAGCTTCCGGTAAACTGGCACAAAAGTTACTCTGTATATGCCGGTGTACAAGATGCGCTGGTACAGTGGTGGTATGGGCACAATGCGGTAGCATTCTTCCTTACTACGCCTTTCCTGGGGCTTATGTACTACTTTTTACCAAAAGCAGCTAACAGGCCGGTGTACTCTTACAGGCTTTCTATTATCCACTTTTGGTCACTAATATTCATATACATCTGGGCGGGTCCTCACCACCTGCTGTATTCTACCCTGCCAGACTGGGCTCAAAACTTGGGTGTAGTATTCTCTGTAATGCTTATAGCTCCGTCTTGGGGTGGTATGATAAACGGTCTCCTTACGCTTCGTGGAGCATGGGATAAGGTGCGTGAAAACTCAGTACTTAAATTCTTTGTTGTTGCTATTACCGGTTACGGTATGGCTACATTTGAAGGGCCAATGCTTTCGCTTAAAAACTTTAATGCTGTAGCCCACTTTACTGACTGGATTATTGCCCACGTACACGTAGGTGCACTTGCATGGAACGGATTTATGAGTTTTGGTTTACTATACTGGCTAATACCGCGTATGGCAAAAACCAAACTGTACTCTGAAAAACTGGCTAACTTCCACTTCTGGATAGGTACATTGGGTATTGTTATGTATACACTTCCTATGTATGTTGCCGGTTTTACCCAGGCGTCAATGTGGAAAGAGTTTAACCCTGATGGCACCCTTAAATACGGTAACTTCCTGGAAACCGTAAAACAAATTATGCCTATGTACTGGCTAAGAGCCATAGGTGGTACCCTATATGTAATAGGAATGTTTGTGCTGGTATACAACATTATAAAAACCATACAGCAAGGACAAACCATAGAAGATGAATTGGCTGAGGCTCCTGCTCTTGAAAAAATAAGCACCAAAAGGCTTAAAGGCGAAAAATGGCACGGATGGCTTGAAAGAAGGCCAATACAACTTACCATACTGGCTACAATTGCAGTAACTATAGGTGGTGTAATACAAATTGTACCTACCATAATGGTTAAGAGTAATATACCTACCATAAGTGCGGTAAAACCATATACCCCGCTGGAGCTTGAAGGCCGCGACCTTTACATAAGAGAAGGCTGCGTAAACTGCCACTCGCAAATGATAAGACCGTTCCGAAGTGAGGTAGAACGTTATGGTGAGTGTTCTAAATCAGGTGAATACGTGTACGACCACCCATTCCTGTGGGGTTCTAAAAGAACCGGTCCAGACCTTAAACGTGTAGGCGGCAAGTACAGCGACAACTGGCACTTTAACCACATGTGGGATCCGCAAAGTGTATCTGAAGGAAGTATAATGCCTTCGTACAAATGGATGTTTGACAATAAAAAAGCAGACTACAGCGAAATTCAGGAAAAAATGGAAACCATGGTTACCCTTGGAGTACCGTATACCAAAGAGGATATCGCCAATGCACAAAAGGCTATAGACGAGCAGGCTTCTAAAATTGAAGCTAACCTGCATACCGACCCTGACTTTGTGAAGAGCTATGAAGCCAGTAAAAAAGCTTCTGCCGCCAAAGGAGAAGAATTTGTACCAATGAAACAAAGGGAAATTGTAGCCCTGATTGCTTACCTGCAACGCCTGGGTACTGATATAAAAGCGAAACCTGTAGCAGAAAACACTAAATAAGAAGCCATGCTGAAGTTTGTAAAACACAATCTGGAAACCATCTCGGGAGTTGAGATCTATCCGCTACTATCACTGCTTATCTTCTTTATCTTCTTTGTAGCACTGTACACATGGACATATACCTACAAGAAAGAAAAAATTACCGAATTGAGTAATATCCCTTTTGGTGATGAAGAAAGTGAAATCAAACAATAATTGTAAACATTAAACTGAAGGCATCATGAAAAAATTCATTCCGGTATATGTAAGGGTTCCCTTAATATTTGCCATGGTGTTTGCTGCCCTGGAATACTTTATAGACTCCGGCGACAGACCCGCATTTATAAAATACCCGCTGGTTTCTTTATTTCTTGCAGTATTCCTGTTTATACAAATAGCCATAGAAATAGTAATACTGGCTATAGACAGGGTAACGTACAACCTGCTTACTGACGAACAAAAAGCTAAACTTGCCGAAGCAGATGCACTGGACTTTAAAGACAGTGCACTGGGTAAAAAGCTGAAGTCCATCTTTACGAAGGCGAAACCGATAGAAGAAGAAGGGGAAATCACGCTACACCATAGCTACGATGGCATACAGGAGCTGGACAACGTGCTTCCGCCGTGGTGGGTAGCCCTGTTTTATATCACTATATTCTTTGGGGTGGTGTACCTGATACGCTACCATGTTGCAGGAGATAAAAACCAGGCAGAGGAATTTGCCCAAGAAATGGCCGATGCAAAGCTGGCGGTAGAAGAATACAAAAAAACAGCTAAAGATCTTATAGACGAAAACAGCGTTACGCTACTTACTGAGCCTGCAGAGCTGGCACAGGGTAAAGAGGTGTTTACTAATAACTGTGTGCCGTGCCACAGGGCAGACGCAGGTGGTGCCATAGGGCCAAACCTTACAGACCAGTACTGGCTACTGGGTGGCGGAATAAAAAATGTATTCCACACTATTACAAACGGTGGTAGAGACGGTAAAGGTATGGTGGCATGGAAAGGTACTCTTAAGCCATCTGAAATACAAGCGGTAGCAAGCTATGTACTCTCACTTCAGGGAAGCAATCCTAAAGATCCGAAAGAGCCACAGGGCGACCTTTGGAAAGAAGATGCAGCTGCGGCAAAACCCGCAAAATAATTTTAAAAAAGGAGCATTATGTCAACAGATAGGTATGAGCAAGAACATAATGATGACGAATTTAGAGACCGTATATCAACAATAAATGAAGAAGGCAAGCGGGCTTGGGTATATCCTAAAAAACCCGCAGGTAAATGGTACAAGTACCGCAAAACCGTAAGCTGGTTGCTGCTTGCCTTTTTATTTGCTGCACCGTTTGTAAAAATTAACGGTGAGCAGTTCCTGATGTTTAATGTGCTGGAGCGCAAGTTTAACATCTTCGGATTCCCGTTCTGGCCACAGGATTTTTACCTCTTTGTTATCTGCATGATTACAGGAGTAATATTTGTGGCACTGTTTACTGTAGTTTTCGGACGTATTTTCTGCGGATGGATATGCCCGCAGACCATTTTTATGGAAATGGTTTTCAGGCGGATAGAATACGCCATAGAGGGCGACCGGAATGCACAGATGAAACTCGAAAAGCAACCCTGGAATGCAGAAAAAATTCGCAAAAAAGGGCTTAAGTGGTTTGTGTTCTTTGTAGTATCGTTTTTTATAGCCAATGTATTCCTGGCATATTTAACAGGTAGCGATGAGCTGATACAAATGGTAACAGAAGGCCCGGCTAAGAATAAGGGTACCCTTATAGCCCTGCTGATATTTACCGGCGTGTTCTTCTTTATTTACCTATGGTTCCGTGAGCAGGTATGTATTATTGCCTGTCCGTACGGAAGGCTTCAGGGAGCACTACTGGATAATAAAAGTATTATTGTAGCTTATGATCATGTACGCGGTGAAGGCGAAAATGGACGTGGGCGTATCGTTAAAAACGAAGACCGTAAGGCTGTAGGCAAAGGCGACTGTATAGACTGTAAACTTTGTGTTGCTGTTTGCCCAACTGGTATAGACATACGCCACGGCACGCAGCTGGAATGTATAAACTGTACCGCCTGTATAGACGAGTGTAATACCGTTATGGACAAGGTGGGGCTTCCGCAAGGGCTTATTCGTTACGCCAGTGAAGACGAGATTACTAAGAAAGAGAAGTTTGTCTTTACCACACGTATGAAAGGCTATACAGCCGTACTGGGTATACTTACAGCGGTGTTTATAGGCATGTTGTTCCTTAGAAACGATGTAGATGCCACAGTGCTAAGGTTGCCGGGACAGCTGTACGAACACAAAGGAGACAACATTAGTAACATATACACTTTTAAGGTTATTAATAAAACCGAAAAAACGTTTACCAATGTCCACTTTAAGCTTGAGAATATAAAGGGTACCGTAAAACTTGTAGGCAAGCAAAACTTTAAAGTAGAAAAAGCCGGCCTCGCACAGGGTACTTTGTTTATTGAGATTAACCCTGCATTCCTCGAAAAAGACAAGACCAAGATTATACTTGGTGTATACGAGGGTGATAAGCGCATAGATACCGAAACATCGAGTTTCCTTGCGCCAAGGAGTTTTAACTAAAAAAAGAACAGCATCATGAAAATTAGTTGGGGAACCGGAATAGTAGGCGCTTTTGTACTGTTTATGAGTTTTATATTTTTCTTCATATTCCGTGTGCAAAGCGATAAAAAATACGATAACGAACTTGTAGTAAACGACTATTACAAGCAGGAACGCAGCCTTGAGGCTACACTGGCAAAAGAAGATAATGCAGCTTCGCTAAACCAGAAAGTAATAATAGAAAATACGGCGCAAGCCATAAAAATAACATTTCCGGAATCATTTGATTTCAAAAAAATTGAAGGTAAAGTGTCCCTTTACAGGCCGTCTGATCAGAAGCTGGATTTTGATACTCCTATTTCATTATCCGCTCCATACATGCTCATACCTAAAAACAATCTGGCAGGCGGCCGCTGGGACATTACTGTAGACTGGCAGTATAACGGCAAAGGCTACATAAATAAGGATATGTTGAATCTTTAGTTTTCAGTTTACGGTTTACAGTTAACAGTCGTTGTGCTGAAACTGTAAACCGTTTGCTGTAAACTGTAAACTGCAAAAAAAATGCTTTACTCAGCACTCATATTAGGGCTTGTGTCCAGCCTGCACTGCATAGGCATGTGCGGCCCCATAGCCATGATGCTGCCTGTAGACCATAAAAACCCAGCAAAGAAAACCATACAGGTATTGCTCTACCACCTGGGCAGGCTTACTGCCTATAGTACACTGGGCATTGCCTTTGGAATATTGGGGCGCGGGTTTTACCTGGCCGGAATGCAACAACAGCTTTCCATATTGGCAGGCATAATAATGATAACCATAGCACTGGTACCCGAAAGGATATTTGCTAAGTATAATTTTTCTAAGCCTATTTATAAACTTATTACTACTGTAAAATCGGGTTTGGGAAACCAGTTCCGGAAAAAAGGTTACAAAGCGCTTTTTATGACCGGGCTTTTTAACGGCTTTTTACCCTGCGGGCTCGTGTATGCCGCTTTATTTGGAGCACTTGCCATGCAAAATACACTATACAGCGCTGCCTTTATGTTTCTTTATGGTGTGGGTACTATTCCACTAATGACTGTGGTAGTGTTTACAGCCTCATTCTTTAAGGCACCATTGCGTAACACTCTTGCAAAGGCAGTTCCTTATGTTGCAGCTTTTATAGGGATGTTGTTTATAGTGCGTGGCCTGGGGCTAAATATTCCTTATATGTCTCCGGGTAATATGAACCTTTTTGTAGGCGCTATGCCAAACTGCAGATAGTATATATAACCTAAATACTTACATCCTACTCTATGATACCCCTGCTCAATGCAGGGGTGTTTTTTTTTAGTGATACAGTACCTTACGCCTCACTTTATAATATTTCAGCAGTATAAAGTCATAAAGCAATCCAAGCAGCAAGCAAATACAAGCTATAAGTAATGTTTTAATGCCAAGGAAAGCAAACGAGTAGCCTCCTGTGATACCTCCTATAAAGAAGAATATAATAATTGCCAGCTTCAGGTTTATGGATTTCTTAATAATAAAACGTCCGGTATCTTTTTTATTAAAGAGCAACTGCGACAGTTCTATTCCTAAGTCTGTAAATAATCCTGTAAGGTGTGTGGTGCGGACTACAGATTGCGAAACACGGGTTACCAGCGAATTTTGCATGCCCATAGCAAGCAGCAGTAATGAGGCGATTAAATCAGGAGTAGCATCCATTAAAAAAGTAGCCGACAAAAGCAAAGCTATTTCTATGACTATGGGTAATACATAAGACAGGTTTTGATTTTTTCGGGCAGTAAGTTCAGCTAAAAGTGCCGAAAGGAATGATCCGAAGAGAAAGCATATAACAAAAAGGAGATATACCAGTGCTTTGCTGTAATCTGCATTCACAACAGTATCTGAAAAGTATGCAAAATGTCCCGTAAGGTTTGTTGTAAGTATATTTACCAACAATAACCCCGATATATTTACAATCCCGGCTACAAACGACAACAACGATGCAAGCCTGAGGTTGTGTATGTATGAACGTCTTTTCCCTTTGTGCCGAAACATCTTTTACAGAAAATTATACTATAAAAGTACTCAAAAAAGGCTGAATTGACCTTTTTTTAAAGCAAAAATGCCGCATACAATTGTATACGGCATTTCGTTTTTGGCATTTTACTGCCGGTGTCGATAATTATTATAATGTTGATTCTTTTAATCACACAACCATACTAAACAACCTAGTGTCGGGGGCTTTTCTGCGTAGGCGCAGGTCAAAAGCCATACATACATTGCGTACATAGGGTTTTCCTTTTTCAGTTACGCTGATGCTGTTGTTGCCCAGGTTAATAAGGCCATCGTGTTCCATTTCGATTAAGCTTTCCAGTATTTCGGGCAGTTCTTCAAAATACCCGTTGCCAAAAGGTTTCCATGAGGTTTCAAACCGGCACATAAGGTTAAGTATGTGCGTACGGATTAACAGGTCTTCATCAGTAAGTAAGTGTCCCCTAAAAACAGGAAGCTCGCCGGCTTCTATCCTGGTATAATAGTCTTCAAGTGTTTTCTCGTTTTGGGCAAAGCTGTACCAGCTATCACTTATAGACGATACCCCCAGGCCTATCATCAGCTGGGTTTTACTGGCATTGTATCCCATAAAATTACGGTGCAGGTTGCCGTCGCGGTAGGCGCTGTACATACTATCTGTTTCAAGCGCAAAATGGTCCATACCTATTTCATGGAATCCTTTTTCAGACAGGAGTTCTTTACCTACTTCATACAGTTTGCGTTTTTCCTCATCCTTCGGCAGGTTGCTTTCGTCAAAACCACGTTGCCCGTTGCCTTTTATCCATGGCACGTGGGCGTAGCTGTAATACGCCAGCCTGTCGGGGTTAAGCGATTTTGTTTTCTCTATGGTATCTATACAGCTGTCCAGCGTTTGAAACGGCAGCCCAAAAACAAGGTCATGGCTTATAGAGGTATAACCTATTTCCCTGGCCCAAAATGTAACCTTAGCTACATTATGAAACGGCTGTATGCGGTGAATTGCTTTTTGTACATCGGGGTTATAGTCCTGTACGCCAAAGCTCACCCTGCGGAAACCAAGATCGAACAAAGTTTGCAGGTGGGCACGGGTAGTATTGTTAGGATGGCCTTCAAAGCTAAACTCATGACCGGGCATGCGGTCGGCCTTTCTTAAAATGCCTTTTATAAGGGTCTTCAGGCTTTCGGGGCTGAAGAATGTAGGAGTACCTCCGCCCAGGTGTAGTTCTTTTATTTTAGGCCTTTGGCTGAACATGGCACAATACATATCCCACTCCTTAAGTACTGCTGCTATATAAGGCTCTTCTACATCATGACGCTTGGTAATACGCTTGTTACAGCCACAAAAAGTGCACATACTCTCACAAAACGGCAGGTGTATGTACAGGCTTATTCCCTCGCCGGCATTACTTTCGTTAAATGCTTTTACGCATGTTTTTTTCCACTGTGCAGTGGTAAAGCCGGCTTCATCCCAGTATGGCACTGTAGGGTAGCTGGTATAGCGTGGCCCGGGGACATTATATTTTTGCACTAATGAATTTTTCATGGTGTCATGTTTTCCTAAGCAAAGCTACTTTACCACTACGGGTAAAAAAATGATAATTATCATCCTGTAAAATAAAAGCCGCCCTGCACTTTACGGTACAGGACGGCCTACATAAAAAAGAAACTAAAACTTTATATTGTTATATTACATCTCCATTTTCTGGTGCTTGTTCCGCATGGCCCAGTAGAAGAAGTTAGGGAATACTAATAATGTAAATACCGTTGCGGTAACCAGGCCTCCAATGATAGAGATGGCAAGTGGTTTTTGACTCTCAGATCCAATGCCTGTAGAAATTGCAGCAGGCATAAGACCTATTGCTGCCATAAGTGCGGTCATTACTACCGGCCTGGTACGTGCTTTTACGCCTTCTATGATAGAATCGGCGAGCGACATTTTTAGCTTGAGGTTAGCATGAAACTCTGATACCAGGATTACCCCGTTTTGTATACAGATACCTAATAGGGCTATGAAGCCTACACCAGCAGATATACCAAAGTTAACCCCTGTAATTTGCAACGCCAGTATACCTCCTATTATGGCAAAAGGTACGTTTACCAATACCAGTAATGAATCTTTTATGTTACCAAACATAATGAACAGTAGTACAAATATCAGTACTAACGATATAGGCACTACCTGAGTAAGCTTGGCACTGGCACGAATTTGGTTTTCGTATTCGCCGGTCCAGCCTACGGTGTAGCCGTTAGGGAGTTTTATTTTCTTCACTTTAGCTTGTGCTTCAGCTATAGTACTGCCCAGGTCGCGGTCGCGTACCGAAAACTTAACCCCTATAAAACGTTTGGTATTATCGCGGTACACAAAAGATGGACCTGTTTCGGTGGTAAGCGTAGCTATTTCTTTAAGAGGTACTTTGCCGCCCCGAAGTGTAGGTACCATAAGATTCATAATGTCTTCTTCGTCTTTGCGGTACTCTTTAAGGTAGCGTATACGTATGTCAAACTTGCGTTCGCCTTCGTATTTTTCTGTAGCGGTTTTACCACCCACAGCCATTTCTATAATACTCTGTGCATCGCTTTTTTGCACACCGTACAGCGCCATTTTTTGTTCGTCAAACTTCACGCTCATTGCAGGCTGACCCAGGTTGCGCAGTACACCTACGTCTTTAACACCGTCTATCGGTTTTATTTTGGCCATTACTTCATTAGCCAGTCTGTCCAGCGTTTGCAGGTCGTCACCATAAATTTTTACAGCATTGCTGGCTTTAAATCCTGCCACGGCTTCGGCTACGTTGTCTATAACCGGTTGAGAGTAGTTCCATGTAATACCCTGGTACACGCTTAGCTTTTTGTTCATTTGCTCTACAAGCTCGTCCATGGTTATTTTGTGTTTCCATTCGCTTTTTGGTTTAAGGTCTACCTGGAATTGCAGGAAGCCAAAACCGTTAGGGTCGGTACCATCGTTACTACGTCCGGTTTGCGACATTACATCGTCTACTTCCTCAAAAGATTTTAATTCCTTACGAATAATGGTAGCCATTTTTACACTTTCGCTAAGCGAGTTGCTAATAGGTAGCTCGGCAGTTACCCAAAGCGCACCTTCATTTAAAGGCGGCAGGAACTCGGTGCCTAAAAAGCGTGTAGAGAATAATGTAAGGCCAAGTATTACAAACGATACTATTATAGATGTCTTTTTGTGCTTAAAGCTTACCGCAAAACCCTTAGCAACTGATTTATTGAAAAACTCTACAAACGGGTTGTGTTTTTCGCGTACGTTTTTATTCAGTAAAATAGAACATAGTACCGGTACAAGCGTAAGGGTGAATATCAATGCTCCAAGTAGGGCAAAACCAAGTGTCCAGGCCAGTGGAGAGAACATTTTTCCTTCCACTTTTTCAAATGAGAATATAGGGAGCAGTGCAGAAATAATAATCAGTTTACTGAAGAAGATGGCTACGCCCAGTTTAGAACCCGTTTTACGGATAAGCCCCATTTTGGCAAGCTTGTTAAAGCGTTCGTCGCCTTCCTTAGCTCGTAGGTGATCGAGTGCTACAAAGAGCCCTTCCACCATTACCACGGCGCCGTCTATAATAATACCAAAGTCTACCGCACCCAATGAAAGCAGGTTAGCACTCATGCCTTTAAGTCTTAAACACAAGAATGCAAACAGTAATGCCAGCGGAATAATTATAGACACAATAACTGTAGTACGCCAGTCGGCCATGAAAAGGAATACAATAACAGTAACCAAAATAATACCTTCCATAAGGTTGTGCGTTACTGTTTCGGTACAAAAATCCATAAGATTGTCACGGTCGTAGAACGTTACCATTTTTACATCCTTTGGCAGTACGTTATCCTGTACATAGGCAATTTTCTCTTTAAGCGCCTTAAGTACTATCGAAGGGTTTTCGCCTTTACGCATAATCGCAATGCCTTCTACTACGTCGTCCTTATCGTTAAGGCCTACCTGGCCTACACGCGGCACGTTGCTTTCCTCTACTTTGGCAATGTCCTTAATCAATATCGGGTTGCCGTTGTATTGGGCTACAATGGTATTTTCTATATCGGCTATGTTATCCAAAAGGCCCACACCGCGCACTACATAAGCCTGTCCGTTTTTCTCAATAACATCTCCCCCCACATTCAGGTTGGCTTTACTTACAGCCTCAAATACCTGGGGTGAGGTAAGCTCATATTTTTGAAGCAACGTAGGGTCTACCTCTACTTCATAGGTTTTTTCGCGTCCGCCAAAAACAGCAACGTCTGCTATACCCGGTACAGCACGAAGCTGACGGTCTATTACCCAGTTTTGCAGGGTAAGCAGTTCACGGGTATCTTTGGTTGGACTTTCCAGTGTATACCGGAAGATTTCGCCCGTGGGACCATAAGGAGGCTGTACCTCTGCATCTATACCTTCAGGCAGCTCTACGCCGCGCAGCACGTTGTTTACCTGCTGCCGGGCAAAGAAGTCGTCTACATCATCATCAAAGATAATTTTGATAACCGATAAACCAAACATAGTGATACTACGAACGTTCGACTTCTTTTGAAGCGAGTTCATGGAAATTTCTATGGGTGAGGTTACAAAACGCTCCACCTCTTCGGCACTGCGGCCCGGCCATTGGGTTACTATTACAATCTGCGTATTGGTAACGTCGGGGAATGCTTCTACCGGAATGTTTTTATAACTGATAACACCTGCTATAACTACTAATCCTACCCAGAAAAAAGTGAACAGCTTATTGCGTAGGGAAAACCCTATTATGTTTTTTATCAACTTTATCATGGCTGTAAGGATTAATCGTTAATAGCATCATATATAAGCAGATTGCTTTTTACAATCACCTTTTCGCCCGGCTTAAGCCCTGCTGATATATAGGTTTTATCATCAAGTGCGCGGTATATGGTTATCTCACGGGTTTCTATATTGTCTTTACCGTTAAATACCATTACAAAGTTTTTATTGTTGTCAAAAACAACCGCTGCGCTTGGTACCGCTACATACTTTTTATCATCGGCATAGTGCACTTTTACAGTTGCATTCATTTCCGGCTTCAGGGTCACATCGGTATTTGGTACCTTAATCAGTGCTTTGGCAGCGCGGGTATCAGGGTCTATAACGTTAAAAATCTTATCAATTTTTCCTTTAATGTCCCTATCAGGATAAGCTATGGTGTGTATGCTTGCGTCCTGGCCCACTTTAATCCTGCCAAGGTCACTTTCGTTTACATTGGCCAAAATCCATACATTATCAAGTTTTGCTACGGTAAATACGGCTTCATCACGGTTACTGCTCAGCATTTCGTTAGGGCTGATGTCTTTACTTACAATGTACCCGCTTATAGGCGCATACATGTTGTACACCGATCCGCTCTTCAGTTTGTAAATCTGGTTTACTTCGCGCATCCTTTCGCGTTCGGCTTTGGCTTTATCCAGTTCTTTTTGTGCCATAACCAGTTCTTTTTCGCTGGCCAGCTTACCTTCATACATGTCTTTTACACTTTGGAGGTTGCGTTCGGCTATGCTCACGTTAGCATCTGCATCACTGGTTTCACTTTGGTAACCTGCAATTTCGGTACTGCGTATACTTGCTAATAGCTGACCTTGCTTTACATAGTCGCCCAGCTCAGTCTTAATTTCTATAACGCTACCGCCCACGGCAGGGAATACCTGGCTGATGTTATTGTTTTCGGCGCTTACTTTGCCAAAAAGGCGTATTTCGTTTTGTGCAAATTCTTCAGTGGCTGTGGCAAATGTACTTTGATTGTACATCTGGTCGCTCATCACAAATTTTTGTGTTTGTTCTTCCTTTGCTGGTTCTGCTTCTTTTTTACCGCAGGCAGTAAGCAGGGTTAATGCGCTTACTGATATATATAGGATGTTTCTTAAAATTTTCATTGCTTAAAAATTATTTGTGCCGGTTACATAATTAATTTGGGCGGCAGCCAGTGCCAACTGTTGTTTTACCCTTTCTACTTCGGTTTGTGCTTCGTTGTAAGCCTCAAAGAAATCGGCAAACTCTATCATAGATACGTTACCTTTCTGAAAGTTGGTGTTAATACCGTTAAAGACCGCATCAAAGTCCTGGTTAATAAGCGAGTTGATACGTTTGTATTCTTCTACGCTGCGGGTAAAGTTCTGGTAAGCGGCAAGTACTTCATTTTGTACTTCCAGTTGCTTATAATCAATGTTTTTTTCGCTTGCTGTCTGTTGTACTTTGGCCGATTGTATGTTGCCACGATTACGGTCAAATACAGGAAGCGGTATCCCAAGCCCAATGTTATACTGATTGTTAAAGGCATCACCGCGCTGGTTGTAGCCGCCACGTATGGTAACATCGGGTATAGCTAGTTTACGTTGTAGCGATACATTCAGTTTAGCCGACTCGCCAGCCAGTTTTGCTTCGTTAAAATCGGGTCTGTTTTCTAATGACTTGTTTAATATATCATCATACAAAAACGATTTTGCAGCAAAACCATTGGCATCACCGGCTTCATATATGGTATTAATGGTTGCTGTGGTGCCCAGTAGTATGTTCAGTTTTTGTTGCTCATCTATAAGCGTTTGGCTTTCTTCCGATTTGTCGTTGTTTATCTTTACATAAACCGACTTTAGGCGCACAAGGTCTTTTAATGCGATGTTGTTTTTTGCCACTTGTACTTCATAGCTGCCTATAAGCGTAGATAGCTTTTCCAGCAGCTTATTGTACTTTTCTATTATTTTTTGCTGGTTATGCACCGTGTAAAACGATTGCCATATTTGTTGTTGCAGGTTCCGGGTAAGGTCGGCCAGTTCAGCTTCAGCCATTTTCTTATCCAGTTTAGCCATTTCTATCTGGGCTTTACGTTTACCCCCAATAAGGATAAGCTGCTCTAGTCCAGCCTGAAAGTTTCCTTTACTGCCTGTAGGGAAATACAAATTGTTTTGCCCCTGATAGGCAATCATATCAGCCGTAATTTCTGGGTTTGGGTATACTTTACTCTGTATTATTGCGGCGTCAGCTTTGTTTATATCATATTGGCTTGCCAGTAAAAGAAAGTTGTTCTTAAAGAATAATTCTTCTGCCTGTTTTATGGTAAGCGTAAGGTTTTGGGGTGCCTGCGCAACCATACTACCCCAGCACAGCAGCAAGGCCATGCAGGGTAAGAAGTTTTTTAGTTTCATCTTATGTGTATTTAAAAGCGTACTTTTTTTGTTAAAACAAATCCACAGCCGGAAATGGTCTATTAAAATTAATTAATAAACTAACGCATGTCGTTGAAAATCAACGACAATCCGATGTGTGGAATAAAAGAGCTTTTAAACCTCCGGTGGTGGAGAAAATAGGGTAAGTTTTGGTGTGTTGTATAATGGATCTTTGTAAAAAGTATCGGGCTGTACCTGTTTAAAGTTTTCTTCGCCTTCCGAAGCTACTTTTAAACCTTGTATAGCCTCAAAGGTCCACACGGTTTTCTTTACGTTTAGTTTTAGGTGTTGGGTACTTTTGGTGTGGTGTTCAGGTATGGCGTTTTCTATAAGAAGCACGTCTTCCAGTACAAGCTCGGCCATACTGTCTACCTCTTCAAAATCTTCGTCTACGGTACTGTGTTCAAAAAAAGTGTGCGGGTTATCGATACTAAAGTTGAGTATGTGCAATGCCATAAGCACCCACAATACACGCTGACCGATATACCTGCTTTGCCTTTTCATTAAAAGAAAACCTTTTTGGTTTGCCAAAAGTAATAATCACATTCGTAAGTAGCACAAACCTTGCCAAAGTATTTGGTATTATAAGAAAATTTTAAGAAACTCAGGCCAACATTAAAGTGAGAAAAATAAAAACAGCAGCGCTTGTGGCAACTGCTGTTTTTAGAATTTTTTCCTTTCCTGTAGTATTCAGGAATAGGTTGGTGTTATATAGGTTATCAGTGAGTAAAAGCAGCCTAAGGCCTTCTGCCGGTAGCTAACCTGTATAATATACCTATAATGGCAAGTACAAGTAGGATATGTATTAGTGAACCTACTGCCTGGCTAAAGGCAAAATATCCTATTGCCCATCCTATAAGAAGGATTACAACGATAAGCCAAATTAAATCTCTCATAATAGTGTATTTTAAAATTTGATATATTAAAATTACTGCTTATTGAGGTAAACTGTTAATTCATTAAGAATCCTTTAGCTGCTAAAGTTTTCTTAATAACCCTGTTGCAAATAATTCAACAAAAAAAGTGGTGCGTATAATTAATTAGTACTTTTGTACTTTACAGAAAATACATTTCATGCAAACTCCGTTGAAGATTGCCGTAGTGGGCTCAGGGTTGGTTGGTTCGCTTTTGGCAATATATTTAAGAAGGGCAGGGCATACCGTACATGTGTACGACCGCAGCCCCGATATTAGGGCCATTCAGTTCTCTGGGCGTTCTATAAACCTTGCAGTTTCGCACCGCGGCTGGCGTGCGCTTGATGAGGTGGGCTTGGGTGACGAAATCCGAAAAATGGCCGTGCCTATGGAAAAAAGAGGCATTCACCTGCAAAATAATGATCTTGTGTACCAGTACTACGGTAAAGACGGCGAAAGCATTTTTTCTATAAGCCGGGGCGAATTGAACCGCAAGATGGTTACCCTTGCCGAAAACGAAGGCGCTGAGTTTTTCTTTGAAACCCGCGTTTGGGATGTAGACCTGGCAACAGCCACATTATACACAGGAGAAACAGAACGTGGTGCCTGGACCGAATTGAAATATGATATGGTATTTGGGTCAGATGGTGCCTTTAGCCGCATACGACACCGTATGCAACGCCAAAACCGATTTAACTACAGCCAGGAATTTTTACCGTTAGGATATAAAGAGCTAAATATTCCGGCTAACCCGGATGGCACGCACAAGCTTGATAAAAACTCACTGCATATATGGCCAAGGCATGATTTTATGCTAACAGCCCTGCCAAACCTCGATGGCAGTTTTACCAGTACATTATTTATGCCTTTTGAGGGCGAAAACTCTTTTGACAGCCTTAAGGATAAAGAAACACTTGAAGCATTTTTTGAAAAGTATTTCCCGTCTACACAAGAGGTAATACCTAAGCTGGTTGAGGATTTCTTTAAAAATCCTACCAGTTCTCTGGTTACCATGAAGTGTTTTCCATGGACATTCTCAGATAAAGTGGCTCTTATAGGCGATGCCTGCCATGCGCTTGTTCCGTTTTATGGTCATGGTATGAATGCAGGTTTTGAAGATATTACGGTGCTTAACCAGAAGATGCAGCAATATGGTGACGACTGGGCAACCATATTTAAGGAATATGAAAAAAGCCGTAAGCCCGATGCCGATGCCATAGCAGAGCTTTCGTACCGCAACTTTATGGAGATGAGCAGCAGCACTGCCGATGAAAGCTTTATACTTAGGAAAAAGATAGAGAAACACTTTTCAGATAAGTTTCCTGAGTTATGGCAACCGCTATACAGTATGGTTACCTTTAGCCACCGTCCGTACAGTGAGGCACTGGCCCTGGGCGACTGCCAAAAGGCAATTATGGATGAGGTTATGAAAATGGAGGGGATAGCCGATAAATGGAACAGCCCTGAAGTGGAGGAAAAGATAAAGGAATTGCTGAAAGCAGAATAACACAGTGGAAGAGGTATTAAAAAACCTGGGGCGCATGGCCCGTGATAAGCATGCTGAGAATAAGAAGTTTTTTGATAAGCTAAAGAAAAAGCCGCCAAAAAACCTGGACTACGTTATGCAGGAACTTCACGACCGTGAGTTTGAACGTACCGATTGCCTCAAGTGTGCTAATTGTTGTAAAACTACAGGGCCGCTATTTACGCTGGCCGATATAGAACGCATAGCAAAACATCTTAGGCTAAAGCCGCAGCAGTTTATAGACAAATACCTTAGGGTAGATGAAGATAGAGACTATGTGTTGCAAAGCGTACCTTGTACTTTTCTTGATTCCGAAAATTACTGCATGATATATGACGTAAGGCCGAAAGCTTGCCGCGAATATCCGCATACCGACAGGAAGAAGTTTCAGCAGATTACAGATATTACACTAAAAAATGTGGCTATATGCCCTGCGGCATACAATATAGTAGAAGAAATGAAAAAGAGGATGGCGCTGTAAGGCGCCTTTTTTTATACACGGATGTACAGGGAAATAATTTTGCTGTATCTTCGTTTTTAAAACCAAATCATCATGGCAAAATTCAATTATCTTACCCCAATGCTGTGGACAGCAGAAATACCCCAAACGGTAGATTTTTATACCGAAGTGTTGGGCTTTGTATGTACGTTGTTTGAAGAAGGCTGGGCGGTGCTGGAGCGCGATGGTATAGAAATAATGCTGGCGTACCCTAATGCCCATGTGCCGTATAGCGGCCCCATGTTTACGGGCTCGTTCTACTTTAATGTAACGGGAGTAGAGGAACTGTGGCAAGCCTGGAAAGACAAATGCAGCATTTGTTATGACATGGATGATTTTGAATATGGCATGCGCGAGTTTGCTATTTACGATAATAACAATTATATATTACAGTTTGGCCAACCCATAAATCAATAGATATGAAAAAACTGAGGGATATTTTTATAATGCTCGTTATATCTTTAGCAGTAGGGTATGGAGTGTATTCCTTTAATGCTAATGCTATAAAAACATCTACAACAGATATGGCAGGAGAAATAGGCGTTATTGCGGTGCCCGTTTTTATCCTGCTGTTGTTTTTATACATGGTAGCACGCCTGCTGGGCAAAGCTGTTAATAAGAAAAAGCCTTCCGCTTAATTAAGGGAAGGCTTTTTCTCTATACTGCCAGCATGTGTTCGGCCTGTTGTTGTTTCAGTTCTTCTATAAAGCCGGTTATAGCGGCAAGTTTTTCTTCTATATACTCCAGGAACGATTCTATACGGTCTCTTATTTTTGAGAAAAACTCAATAATGTCATCTACGTATCCTTTAGCTTTTTCTATCAGGTTAAGAATAAACTGTATTACGGTTTCTGTTGTTTCTTTAATATTCATGGCTTTTAGGTTTTGCAATTATTATAACCTAAAGATACGACACCAATTGTTCAGTTAAAAAGACTTTGGGTAAAACTTAAGAATTTAATTGCCGTATATAAGGTAAGGCTTTCGCATTTCCTTAAAAGCATTTAGCCCTTCGGTCCAAGTATCCTTTATTTCAGATTCACTCATTCCGGCTTCTATTTGTTCCTGTAGTTTTTTTGTGCCGGCCAGCTTGGTGAAGAAAGAAGTAAAGAACCTGCTTTTATCAGCTGTTTCCTCGTAGGCTTTTATCAGCCATTTTAATTCCAGCTTTTTTACGTGGCGTACATTGGTAAGGTCTTTGCCAAAACAAAGTTTCCCGTTTTGAGGTGGTTCTTTAGAACCCTCGTTTGGCGCAGGCGTAAAACTGAAACCATCATCAGGTAAATCCGGCGACCCGTATATCTGAAATTGTTTGTCTGTACCACGGCCTACGCTTACATTAGTTCCTTCAAAAAAGCAAAGGCTGGCGTACAGGTTCACAGCCTGGTCATTAGGTATATTTGGCGACGGTTTTACCGGGAGAGAGTAAGGCATTTCACGCTTATAGTAAGAGCACGCAATAATATGAAGATCGCACTGTATACCATCTTTCAGCCATTTTTCACCATTAATCATTTGCGCATATTCGCCTATGGTCATGCCGTGCAACACTGGTATAGTGTGCATTCCTATAAAGCTGCTGTTTTCTTTTTCCAACACGGGTCCGTCTACAATACCGCCGTTAGGGTTTGGCCTGTCCAGTACTACCAGCGGAATGTGTAGCTCAGCACACGCTTCCATTACATAATGTAATGACGATATATAAGTGTAGAAACGGGCGCCTATATCCTGTATGTCGAATACCAAAATGTCTATGTCGGCTAATTGTTCCGGTGATGGTTTTTTGTTGTTACCATAAATAGATATAATAGGTATACCCGTTTTGGTGTCTTTGCCGTCTTTTACAAGTTCTCCTGCGTCTGCTGTTCCCCTAAAACCATGTTCAGGGGCATATATCTTTTGGATGTTTATTTTTTTATCAATTAAAAAATCTACAAGATGCACATATTTTGGTTCCAAAGTTATTTTGTCCGAACCGGGTGTGCGTATCGTGTCGTATTGAACAACAGTACCGGTTTGGTTTGTTACAACCCCTACACGTTTATTGCGCAGCAGTGGCAGGTACAGCCATGAGCGATCGGCACCGGTGTTAATGCCTTTTTTGCCGGGTTCAGGATTCTCGGTTTCAATTGTTGTGGTGTTTGCAGAGGTAACAGCAGCCGAATTTCCGCAGGCGGTAATCAGTATAAATAAGAATAAAACTGTATTTTTGACTGCAGCAACTAGAGCTTTGCGAAAGACAGACGGATTATATACCATATACAAACTTTGAATTTAGAATATTTTATAGCCAGCAGGCTTGTTTCTGCTAAAAGCCACAAAAGTAGTGTGTCTGCGCCAATTATAAAAATTGCAGTAACAGCTATTGCAATAAGTATTATTATGATGATAGGTGCTATAGCTACGGGCGTAGGCCTACAAGATAAAATACGCGAAAAAATCTCTGCCTTTAACGGAAATATTATCATTTCCAACTTTGACGATAATCAAAGTGAGGTTAGTGTAGAGCCTTTGTCGTCACATCAGCCATTTTATCCAAGTTTCAAGGGGGTGGAGGGTATTAGCCATATACAGGCTGTAGCCAGTAAGGCGGGTATAATACGTACTGAAAAAGCTTTTGAAGGTATTATATTTAAAGGTGTAGGCAAAGACTATCAGTGGAGCTCGTTAAGCGAATACCTGGTAAGTGGTCGTGTGCCTAATCTTAAAGCGGGGCTTAACGAAGAGGTAATACTTTCCGAATACCTTGCAAATAAGCTTGAGCTTAAAGTGGGGGATAAGTTTAATACCTTTTTTATGAAAGAGGGAGGTAATGGTATTCCTAATCTCAGGAGGTTTGTACTTGTAGGGATTTACAACAGCGGTTTTCAGGAATTTGATGCTACCTATATAATAGGTGATATCCGCCATGTGCAGCGCATTAATAAATGGCGTGCCGATCAGGTGGGCTCTTTTGAAGTTTTTCTTGATGATTTTGATCAACTCGATGAAAAAGGAAAAGAAATTTATGACGCTATACCCAGCACACTTAACAGCGTAACTATTAAAGAGAAGTATGCTAATATTTTTGACTGGCTTCAGCTGTTTGATGTGAATATATTGGTGATTATAATTATTATGGTAATTGTGGCTACCATAAATATGGTAGTAGCACTGTTGGTGCTTATATTAGAACGTACCCAAATGGTAGGTATGCTAAAGGCGCTTGGCGCTAATAACTGGAGCGTGCGAAAAATATTCTTGTATAATGCTGCTCACCTTATAATCCGAGGCCTTCTTTGGGGTAACGGTATAGGGATAGGGGTGTTGCTTATTCAAAAGTATTTTGGTGTAGTAAAGTTACGTCCGGAAAACTATTATGTAAATGTAGCTCCGGTTTCACTTGATATTGCTTCTATAGTGTTGGTTAATCTCGGTACTATAATAGTGTGCCTGCTGCTGCTGCTTATACCTTCTTACATTATAACCCGTATTTCGCCGGTCAAGGCTATACGGTTTGAATAATTTAAGGGCTTTGCTAATTCAAAGCCCTTTTTGTATTCTCTGTTTATAGTTTCGGTCTTCTTTATCAAATGTAACAATGATGACTTTTTATTTAAAAAGGCGTCATAATGCATATGTATAGTAGCCGTTTTAAAGAGGTTAAAAATAATTCCAAAAAACTTCCTGTTTCAAATCATGATATATCAGCCACTTACCTTTTTGTGTTAAATGATCTTCAAAAAAGATTTAAAAAATGGTTGTAGAAGTGAAAAATGGGTGTACTTTTGCACCCGCAACAGAGAAGTTT